>NZ_RKIF01000004.1:0-1521 GCF_003752545.1 Curtobacterium sp. PhB172 | reverse complement strand
CGGTCACATTCCGAACCCGGAAGCTAAGCCTCTCAGCGCCGATGGTACTGCAAGGGGGACCTTGTGGGAGAGTAGGACGCCGCCGGACTTAACGTTGTAACACCAGGGAACCCCTGACCGATCCGGTCAGGGGTTTTCTGCGTTCACGGGGGTTCTTCGCGGCGGGTGTCCGTTCGCGTCGCCGGTTCGTGAGCAGAATAGGTCGAGCTATCCGTGCGCGACCCGACCACTTCTGCTCACGAAGTGTCTCGTGCGGTTCCGTGATCATGCCGCTACTCGCAGATTTGATCAGCCGTGGTCCGGCGCCGGCCTCCCTCGATGACGAGCTCGACGTTCCTCCGCAAGTGGCGCTGACCCTTCGCGAGCACAAATGGTCGAGTCCTGCCGATCGCACCCGACCATTTCTGCTCACGAAGCGGAGCACGTCCGACGCTGGGGTAGCCGGGTCCACCAGCCTCGGCATCGGCGGCGCTCAGAGTCGAGCCGTGAGGTGAGGTGGCACGGGTCCAGGCGGGGTCGTGGCCATACGCCGGCGGCTGTGAGGGCCTTTCATTGTGCGGCTCGGCTCGGCTCGGTACGAAGTGGCCCACTCGCGTGCTGGCGCGCCTCGAGCCGGACTCTGGACTCGACGCAGCTTGCTGAGCCGGCAGGGCGTACCGCGACGTGGATCCCGCTCGGGGAGTCCGATCGCCGATCCAGAGGGCGTTGTCCAGGTCATGAGTAGTTGCGACTTGCCCTGCGAGCGATTTGCGACCTGGGCGCGTCGTGGTGTTCGGCCTGCACGGGAGGGCGGGGCACGGCGTCGACGCTCGCCTTCCGGCTGCCGGGGGAGGATGCTGGTCCCGAAGTCCCGGAGTCCCGGAGTCCCGGAGTCCCGGAGTCCCGGAGTCCCGGAGTCCCGGAGTCCCGGAGTCCCGGAGTCCCGGAGTCCCGGAGTGCCGGAGTGCCGGAGTGCCGGAGTGCCGGAGTGCCGGAGTGCCGGAGTGCCGGAGTGCCGGAGTGCCGGAGTGCCGGAGTGCCGGAGTGCCGGAGTGCCGGAGTGCCGGAGTGCCGGAGTGCCGGAGTGCCGGAGTGCCGGAGTGCCGGAGTGCCGGAGTGCCGGAGTGCCGGAGTGCCGGAGTGCCGGAGTGGGTTCTGGGATCGAACCATCCGGGCCTGCTCGGCGACGCACATGGCCTCCGCCCGCGACACGCCCGGGAAGTGGCCCGGCTGGCGCTCCCGTTCACCTCCCCGTAATGTTGTCACTCGTTGCCGCTGAGGCGGAGAACGGAACGGCCGAGACGGTCACCAGGTGGAACCACCTGGAGATGCAGTCCGGACGGGGTCCCGCTCAGGCAACCGACACCCAAGAGTTCCACGATCTCGATCGTGGCGGTTGAAGGTGTCGTGAGACGAATGCCTCTCTGACGAAGCCCTTGGGTGGAGTGGGGAGTGCGTCTGGTCCTTGAGAACTCAACAGCGTGCACATTGTCAATGCCAATTTATTGATTGACCTCGTGCCTGGGCAGCTTTGGTTGTTCA
>NZ_RKIF01000003.1:2098-5540 GCF_003752545.1 Curtobacterium sp. PhB172 | reverse complement strand
ACGTTAAGTCCGGCGGCGTCCTACTCTCCCACAAGGTCCCCCTTGCAGTACCATCGGCGCTGAGAGGCTTAGCTTCCGGGTTCGGAATGTGACCGGGCGTTTCCCTCTCGCTATGACCACCGGAACACTATCGACCATGATCTGGTCTCAAACATGTTCCGGCTGCTACCCACGAATGGGCAGAGCGGTGTATTCAGTTTGATTCCCGATCGTCTGTCGGGAACCACAAAGTGGACGCGAGCCCGTGCAACAAGTGCACGGAAATCAGTGTGTTATCAAGTCTTCGGCTTATTAGTACCGGTCAGCTCCACGGGTCGTTAGTCCCCGCTTCCACATCCGGCCTATCAACCCAGTAGTCTGCTGGGAGCCTCTCACACTCAAGGTGCATGGAAATCTCATCTCGAAGACGGCTTCCCGCTTAGATGCTTTCAGCGGTTATCCGGTCCGAACGTAGCTAATCAGCGGTGCCCTTGGCAGAACAACTGACACACCAGAGGTTCGTCCATCCCGGTCCTCTCGTACTAGGGATAGATCTTCTCAAATTTCCAACGCGCGCAGCGGATAGGGACCGAACTGTCTCACGACGTTCTAAACCCAGCTCGCGTACCGCTTTAATGGGCGAACAGCCCAACCCTTGGGACCTACTCCAGCCCCAGGATGCGACGAGCCGACATCGAGGTGCCAAACCATGCCGTCGATATGGACTCTTGGGCAAGATCAGCCTGTTATCCCCGAGGTACCTTTTATCCGTTGAGCGACAGCGCTTCCACAAGCCACTGCCGGATCACTAGTCCCGACTTTCGTCCCTGCTCGACCTGTCAGTCTCACAGTCAAGCTCCCTTGTGCACTTACACTCGCCACCTGATTGCCAACCAGGTTGAGGGAACCTTTGGGCGCCTCCGTTACTCTTTGGGAGGCAACCGCCCCAGTTAAACTACCCATCAGGCACTGTCCATGAACCCGATCAGGGTCCTACGTTAGACATCCAGAGTGACCAGAGTGGTATTTCAACAATGACTCCACGAACACTAGCGTGCCCGCTTCACAGTCTCCCACCTATCCTACACAAGCCACACCGAACACCAATACCAAACTGTAGTAAAGGTCACGGGGTCTTTCCGTCCTGCTGCGCGTAACGAGCATCTTTACTCGTAGTGCAATTTCGCCGAGTTCGCGGTTGAGACAGCTGGGAAGTCGTTACGCCATTCGTGCAGGTCGGAACTTACCCGACAAGGAATTTCGCTACCTTAGGATGGTTATAGTTACCACCGCCGTTTACTGGGGCTTAAATTCAGAGCTTCGCCCAAAGGCTAACCCTTCCTCTTAACCTTCCAGCACCGGGCAGGCGTCAGTCCGTATACATCGTCTTGCGACTTCGCACGGACCTGTGTTTTTAGTAAACAGTCGCTTCCCACTGGTCTCTGCGGCCTTCAACGCTCACGGAGCAAAGTCCGGTCACGTGTCCGGCCCCCCTTCTCCCGAAGTTACGGGGGCATTTTGCCGAGTTCCTTAACCACGATTCTCTCGATCTCCTTGGTATTCTCTACCTGACCACCTGAGTCGGTTTCGGGTACGGGCGGCTGCAACCTCGCGTCGATGCTTTTCTCGGCAGCATAGGATCACTGATTTCCCCTTACGGGTACGCGTCGGATCTCAGGCACACAGACGACGGATTTGCCTATCGTCAGCCCTACATCCTTACACCAGGTTCACCTTACGGATACCATCGCCTGGCTCAGCTACCTTCCTGCGTCACACCTGTTCATACGCTAACCGCACCAGCATGGGGTCGAGCGTTAGACCGGCCACCATCACCCCGAAGGGATCCGGTTGATCCGGGTTAGGACTCTTAGCACCACTGGATTAGCTTGGGCGGTTGTTCGCCGGTACGGGAATATCAACCCGTTGTCCATCGACTACGCCTGTCGGCCTCGCCTTAGGTCCCGACTTACCCAGGGCGGATTAACCTGGCCCTGGAACCCTTGGTCTTTCGGAGGACGGGTTTCTCACCCGTCTTTCGCTACTCATGCCTGCATTCTCACTCGTGTAGCGTCCACGGCTGGATCACTCCGCCGCTTCACTCGCCACACGACGCTCTCCTACCACTCCGCACGACTGAACCACGAAGGCTTGTCGAGTGTGCGAAATCTACAACTTCGGTGGTGTGCTTGAGCCCCGTTACATTGTCGGCGCGGAATCACTTGACCAGTGAGCTATTACGCACTCTTTCAAGGGTGGCTGCTTCTAAGCCAACCTCCTGGTTGTCTATGCAACTCCACATCCTTTCCCACTTAGCACACGCTTAGGGACCTTAGTTGGTAGTCTGGGTTGTTTCCCTCTCGACGATGAAGCTTATCCCCCACCGTCTCACTGCTGCGCTCTCACTCACCGGCATTCGGAGTTTGGCTGACGTCAGTAACCTGTTGAGGCCCATCGGCCATCCAGTAGCTCTACCTCCGGCGAGAAACACGCAACGCTGCACCTAAATGCATTTCGGAGAGAACCAGCTATCACGAAGTTTGATTGGCCTTTCACCCCTATCCACAGCTCATCCCCTCCATTTTCAACTGAAGTGGGTTCGGTCCTCCACGACGTCTTACCGTCGCTTCAACCTGGCCATGGATAGATCACTTCGCTTCGGGTCTAGAACATGCGACTCAAACGCCCTATTCAGACTCGCTTTCGCTACGGCTGCCCCACACGGGTTAACCTCGCCACATATCACTAACTCGCAGGCTCATTCTTCAAAAGGCACGCCGTCACCCCTACTAAGGAGGCTCCGACGGTTTGTAAGCAAACGGTTTCAGGTACTATTTCACTCCCCTCCCGGGGTACTTTTCACCTTTCCCTCACGGTACTTGTCCGCTATCGGTCATCTGGGAGTATTTAGGCTTATCAGGTGGTCCTGACAGATTCACACGGGATTTCTCGGGCCCCGTGCTACTTGGGATACACATCCGGCCATAACACCATTTCGTCTACGGGGCTGGCACCCACTACGGCCCGGCTTTCAAACCGGTTCGACTATGATGCGCTGTAACCGCCCCAGTCCGGCAGAACTGAGTGACGTGTCCCACAACCCCGACCATGCAACGCCCGCCGGCTATCACACATGATCGGTTTAGCCTCATCCGCTTTCGCTCGCCACTACTCACGGAATCACATGTTGTTTTCTCTTCCTGTGGGTACTGAGATGTTTCACTTCCCCACGTTCCCTCTACCCGCCCTATATATTCAGGCGGGAGTCACCAGGTCACAAAAGCGCCCAGCGGGGTTTCCCCATTCGGAAATCCTCGGATCAGGGCTCGATTATCAGCTCCCCGAGGCTTATCGCAGATTTCTACGTCCTTCTTCGGCTCCAGATGCCAAGGCATCCACCGTTTGCTCTTAGAAACTTGACCACAAAGATTAAAATTGCGATCCGTCATCACCCACAACACGG
>NZ_RKIF01000003.1:0-2003 GCF_003752545.1 Curtobacterium sp. PhB172 | reverse complement strand
CACCAAAGTGCCCGGTCGATTGGATGACGCGAATCAAAGATGCTCGCGTCCACTGTGTAGTTCTCAACATACGATCGGCACCACACTCCCCACCGTCCAGTGACAGTGCTTCATGCGGCCCGGCGAAGGACCCGCAGGCCCAACCCCCACCAGACACTCTCGTGTCAGCAGGAAGCCTGGTCCCTCAGGACCCAACAACGTGCACCAGCTGACAGCTCCACCCCCAACCCGTCCCAACCCTGCAAGCAGGGCGTACTGAGGTCGGAAGCATCACTCCCAACTGCACTGTCAATGTTCCACCCATGAGCTACCCGTCGGACACGTTCGGTCCGAATCAGGCGCCTGGACCACGCCCACCCCGAAGGGCACACGAGGCCAGATGCTCCTTAGAAAGGAGGTGATCCAGCCGCACCTTCCGGTACGGCTACCTTGTTACGACTTAGTCCTAATCACCGATCCCACCTTCGACGGCTCCTTCCACAAGGGTTAGGCCACCGGCTTCGGGTGTTACCGACTTTCATGACTTGACGGGCGGTGTGTACAAGGCCCGGGAACGTATTCACCGCAGCGTTGCTGATCTGCGATTACTAGCGACTCCGACTTCATGAGGTCGAGTTGCAGACCTCAATCCGAACTGAGACCGGCTTTTTGGGATTCGCTCCACCTTACGGTATCGCAGCCCTTTGTACCGGCCATTGTAGCATGCGTGAAGCCCAAGACATAAGGGGCATGATGATTTGACGTCATCCCCACCTTCCTCCGAGTTGACCCCGGCAGTCTCCTATGAGTCCCCGGCATAACCCGCTGGCAACATAGAACGAGGGTTGCGCTCGTTGCGGGACTTAACCCAACATCTCACGACACGAGCTGACGACAACCATGCACCACCTGTACACCGACCACAAGGGGGCGACCATCTCTGGCCGTTTCCGGTGTATGTCAAGCCTTGGTAAGGTTCTTCGCGTTGCATCGAATTAATCCGCATGCTCCGCCGCTTGTGCGGGCCCCCGTCAATTCCTTTGAGTTTTAGCCTTGCGGCCGTACTCCCCAGGCGGGGCGCTTAATGCGTTAGCTACGACACAGAAACCGTGGAAAGGTCCCTACATCTAGCGCCCAACGTTTACGGCATGGACTACCAGGGTATCTAATCCTGTTCGCTCCCCATGCTTTCGCTCCTCAGCGTCAGTTACGGCCCAGAGATCTGCCTTCGCCATCGGTGTTCCTCCTGATATCTGCGCATTCCACCGCTACACCAGGAATTCCAATCTCCCCTACCGCACTCTAGTCTGCCCGTACCCACTGCAAGCCCGAGGTTGAGCCTCGGGATTTCACAGCAGACGCGACAAACCGCCTACGAGCTCTTTACGCCCAATAATTCCGGACAACGCTTGCACCCTACGTATTACCGCGGCTGCTGGCACGTAGTTAGCCGGTGCTTTTTCTGCAGGTACCGTCACTTTCGCTTCTTCCCTACTAAAAGAGGTTTACAACCCGAAGGCCGTCATCCCTCACGCGGCGTTGCTGCATCAGGCTTTCGCCCATTGTGCAATATTCCCCACTGCTGCCTCCCGTAGGAGTCTGGGCCGTGTCTCAGTCCCAGTGTGGCCGGTCACCCTCTCAGGCCGGCTACCCGTCGTCGCCTTGGTGAGCCATTACCTCACCAACAAGCTGATAGGCCGCGAGTCCATCCCCAACCAAAAAATCTTTCCACCACCAGACCATGCGGCCAGTGATCATATCCAGTATTAGACGTCGTTTCCAACGCTTATCCCAGAGTCAGGGGCAGGTTACTCACGTGTTACTCACCCGTTCGCCACTAATCCACCCAGCAAGCTGGGCATCATCGTTCGACTTGCATGTGTTAAGCACGCCGCCAGCGTTCGTCCTGAGCCAGGATCAAACTCTCCGTAAAAAAATACAGACCCAACACCCCAAAGGGCATCAGACCGAGTTGATTCTGACTGTTGACTGTCTACTGACAATCTTCAATCCAAAAGGAATTG
>NZ_RKIF01000002.1:0-49403 GCF_003752545.1 Curtobacterium sp. PhB172 | reverse complement strand
GGTGTCGCGCTCGGCGCGGCTGCTGTGTGCGCGCCGAACACACCCTGGTGCAGGGTGGAGAACCAGCAATGTGCGGCTGGTGAGCGCTCCGGGTGGTTCCCGGTCTGTGCAGGTGATTCGGCGCCCTGCCCCAAGTCGATTGGAATCCGTTCGGACGAGTTTCGCCGACGGCTGTCTGTCCTACGCTCGGTCCATGCAGGGGATCACGATCCGACCGACGACCGAGGCTGACTGGGAAGCCGTCCGAGCGCTCCGCCTGGAGATGCTCCAGGACACCCCGATGGCCTACGCGGAGCACCTGGCGGACGCCGAGCAGCACGACGAGACCGAATGGCGTGCGCGAGGCCGCCGAGGTCAGGACGTCGGGGGGACCTCGCTCGTGGCGATCGACGCCGACGGCCGCTGGGTCGGTGCGATGGGGGCGTTCATCCCGGACACCGCCACCGGACCGTTGCTGGTCGGGGTGTACGTCGCGCCGTCGCACCGCGGCCGCGCGGCCGGCGTGACCGATGCGCTGCTCGACGCGATCGAGGCGTGGGCTTCCGGCCACGGGACCACGCTCCGTCTCCACGTGCACGAGCGCAACCTGCGGGCGCAGGCCTTCTACGCGCGACGCGGGTTCGAGCTGACCGGGGCGAGCGAGCCGTACGTCCTCGCGCCCGACGAGCAGGAGCTCGAGATGATCCGCCGACTCGACGGGGCCTCGGCATGACCGGCGGTGGGGTGCGGTGGCTGCTGCTCGACGTCGGTGGCGTGCTCGAGATGGTCGACGACGCGGCATGGCCCGCGCAGTTCCGCAGGAGGTGGGCGGCTGCGTTCGGCATGACGGACGAGGAGTTCTCCTCGCGGTTGTCGGACGCTGACCTGCCCGATGCCGCGCGACGGACCGGGGTCGACGACGAGTACTGGGGGAAGATCGGCGCCGCACTCGGCGCCTCCGCCGAGGTGCTCGCGTCGATGCGAGCCGACTTCTGGGACGCGTACTGCGGCTCCTTGAACGAGCCGCTCTTCGACTTCGTCGCCGGTCTGCGCGGGACGGTCGGGCTCGCGATCCTGTCCAACTCGGGCGATGGCGCCCGTCAGGAGGAGGAGCGACGGTTCGGGTTCTCAGCCGTGTTCGACCCGATCTGTTACAGCCACGAGATCGGCGTCACGAAGCCGGAACCAGAGGCCTTCCGGATCGCACTCGACCAGCTCGCTGCCGCGCCCGAGGACGTCCTCTTCGTCGACGACGTGCCGGAGAACATCGAGGCTGCGCGGGCGATGGGGATCCGGGTGCACCTGCACGAGGAGACCGCGGACACGATCGCGGCGATCCGTGCGGCCGTGAGCGGAGGAGCGTGAGTGCCGCTACTGCGGAGCGCCGGATTCGGTGGGGTGCGACCCGGTGGTGAGCGACTCGACCCAGCCCCGCGCCGCGCGGAGGAGGTCGTCACGTGACGCGCCCTCGAACGCGCTGAGGCGCAGGAAGTGCTGCGTGATCGTGATGCCGAGGATCCCGCTCACGGTCAGCAACGCCCGCAGCCGGGCGTCGTCGCCGTCCAGCGAGCGCGCCAGGTTCTCGACCCGCTCGTCGAGGTAGCCACGCATGGTGTCCGCCGCCTCGGGCACCGTCAGCATCGACCGGACGAGCGCGGCCGTCTCGGCGGGGAGCGCGTCGAACCGGATGCCCAGGACGTCGAGCAGGTGGTCGGCCGCCGCGCGCTCGCTCCCGCCGCCCGACGTGGCCGGCAGCTGCACGGCGGTCGCGAACAGCGCTGCCTTCGACCCGAAGTGCTGCATCACGAGCGACGGATCGATGCCCGCTGCTGCGGCGATGCTCCGGATCGTCGTGCCCTCGTACCCGTTCGCACCGAACTGCTGCCGAGCGGCTGCGCGGATGCGCTCGGCGGTCTGTGCGCGCTTCGCGTCGCGTGAGGTCTCGGCCATGCGTCTGACTCTACGGCGTTGAGCGAGGTGTACGGTTCACTCAACGCCGATGAGTGAACGCATCGGCGCACGACCTGACCGGAGGAACCCCGATGACCCTGATCGCGATCGAAGAGCACTGGAACCACCCGGCCCTGACGGACGCCGTCAACGCCCTGCCCGACGACCGCCGCGACCCCAGCACGGCGCTGGACGAACTCGGCGACAACGGTGAGCTGCTCCGTGACCTCGGTGACGCCCGGCTCGCAGCGATGGACGCGCAGGGGATCGACGTCCAGGTGTTGTCGCTCGCGCCGCCCGGAGCGCAGCCGCTCGATGCCGCGGACGCGATCCCACTGAGTCGGCAGGCGAACGACATCGCGATCGCCGCGGTCGCGGACCACCCGGACCGGTTCCGCGCGTTCGCGACCCTGCCGATGGCCGACCCGGCCGCCGCCGTCGCCGAACTGGAGCGCACTGCCGGCCTCGGCTGCGTGGGGGCGATGGTCTACGGGCGGACGGGCGAGGTGCCGCTCGACGACCGCCGGTACGATGACCTCTTCGCCGTCGCGGCGTCGCTCGGGCAGCCGGTCTTCATCCACCCGCAGATCCCGTCGAAGCGCCTGCGCCAGGCGGCGTACGAGGGGTTCGACCCGATGGTCGAGCTCGGCTTGGCGACCTTCGGGTGGGGGTGGCACCTCGAGGCGGCGCGTGCGGCACTGCGCCTCATCGTCGGGGGTACCTTCGACCGGCACCCGGACCTGCAGGTGGTGCTCGGCCACTGGGGCGAGCTGCTGCTCTTCTGGCTCGACCGTGCGGACAGCCTGTCCCGGGTCGCCGGACTCGAGCGGACGGTGTCCGACACCGTCCGCTCGAACCTCCACATCACCAGCTCGGGGATGCTCAGCCCAACGCTGCTCCGGCACGCGCTGGACGTCACGACGCCCGATCGGCTGCTGTTCTCCACCGACCACCCGTTCCAGCGCCCCTCCGCCGCCGAGATCGACACGTTCCTGCAGGAGTTCCCCTCGGACGCGGCCCGCGACGCGTTCACGTCGGGGAACGCACGTCGGCTGTTCGGGATCGGCGACCAGACGGATGCGGCATGATCGGTCCGTGCCCACCCCGAACGTGACCGCCGCGTACCGCGCTGCCCGTGACCAGTTGCTCTCCGCAGAGTCCGCCGATGCCGCCCGCGCCGCCTTCCGGTGGCCGGACCTCGGCGACACCTTCAACTGGGCGGACGACTGGTTCGACGTCATCGCGGCCGGGAACGACCGCATCGCGCTCTGGATCGTCGACGCGGCCGGCTCGGAACAGCGGCTCAGCTACGCGGAGATGGCCGCCCGGTCCGACCGCTTGGCCGTGCGCCTGCACGAGCACGGCGTCCGGAAGGGCGACCACGTGCTGGTCATGCTCGGCAACCAGCTCGAGCTGTGGGAGACGATGCTCGCGGTGATCAAGCTCGGGGCCGTGATCCTGCCGACGTCGACGATGCTCGACACCGCCGACCTGCAGGACCGCGTCGATCGCGGAGCCGTCGCACACGTCGTCACGAACCGCAGCGAGACCGCGAAGTACGACCACGTCCGCGGGGACTTCTCGCGTGTGGTCATCGGCGGCACGGCGGACGGCTGGACGGACTACCCGTCGGACCTCGGAGAACCAGCGCCCGCGGGGGAGTCGCGACCGATCGTGGTCACCAAGACCTCCGATCCCTGCCTCGTCTACTTCACGTCGGGCACGACCTCGAAGCCGAAGATGGTCGTGCACACCCAGACGTCCTACCCCGTCGGACACCTCAGCACGATGCACTGGCTCGGTCTGCGGCCCGGAGACGTGCACCTGGCGATCAGCTCGCCCGGCTGGGGCAAGCACGCCTGGAGCTGCTTCTTCGCGCCGTGGATCGCCGAGGCGACCGTCTTCGTCCACGACACCCCGCGCTTCGATCCGGCCGCGCTCCTCGCCCAGCTGGAGTCCGCCGAGGTGAGCACGTTCTGCGCACCGCCCACCGCCTGGCGGATGATGCTCCAGTCCGATCTCGGTGCGCGCCCTCGGGCACTGCGCGAGGTCGTGTCGGCCGGAGAACCGCTCAACCCCGAGGTCATCGACCGGGTCGAACGCGCGTGGGGTCTGACCATCCGCGACGGCTACGGGCAGACCGAGACCACCGCGATCATCGGCAACGCCCCCGGCAGCACCGTCACCCCGGGCGCGATGGGCCGTGCGTTGCCCGGCGTCACCGTGACGCTGCTTGACCCGGTCACCGGGCAGCCCGGCGACGAGGGCGAGGTCTGCCTGGACCTCGACGAGCGACCGGTCAACCTGATGGCCGAGTACCTCGGTGACCCCGAACGGACCGCGGCATCGATGCGCGACCGCTTCTTCCACACCGGCGACATCGCGGTGCGGAACGCCGACGGGGAGCTGACCTTCATCGGCCGGACCGACGACGTGTTCAAGTCGTCCGACTACAAGGTGTCACCGTTCGAGGTCGAGAGCGCCCTGCTGCAGCACCCTGCCGTGGCCGAGAGCGCCGTCGTGCCCGCCCCGGATGACGCTCGGCTCAACGTCGTGAAGGCGTACGTGACGCTCGCCGCCGGGTTCGAGGCGACGGCGGACACCGCCGAACAGGTGCTCGCGTACGCGCGGACTGCGCTCCCGGCCTACGCACGCGTGCGTCGGGTCGAGTTCGCGGAGCTGCCGAAGACCATCTCGGGCAAGATCCGGCGCGTGGAGCTGCGGGAGCGCGAAGAGCGCGCGGCCGCGAGCGGGCTGCCCGTCGACGGCGAGTGGCGCGACGAGCAGTTCCCGGGACTGCGCGCGTCCCGTCCGCAGCGCCCGTCCACCGGCAGCTGACACGCGGCGCGGCACGTGGAACTGATCACCGACGTCTCCCGCGGCACCTGGCTGCTGGCCCGCGCGGGGGCGTTCGGCACCGTGGGCGGGACGGTCGGAACCGGCTTCGACGCCTCCGCGCGCATCCTCCACCCGGTGTCGGCGGATCGCGAGGACCGTTCGATCGTGGACGAACGGGAAGACCACCCCGTCCTCGAGTCCGCCCGGTGGCGGTGGTCCGACGTCGCATCGCGAACGGGCGGCATCCTGCACCCACTCGTCCAGTGGCGGCGTCTGACCGGCCGGACCGACGAGTCCGACCTGGTGTTCGAGGACGGATGGCGCGTCCACCCGCCCGAGGAAGGCTGGTTCGAGCCGATCCTGCTCGCCGCGCTCACCGAGCACCTGGCCGAGGCCACTTCGACGCCGGACGATCTGGTCGCAGCGGTCTGGGGCGGGTGGGGTGATCTGAGCGGCGGTTCGACGCTCGCCGTCGGTTGGCAGGGCGCCGATCAGGCGACTGCGGAGGAGATCGAGGCGATGCAGCGGTACGTCGTCGAGCAGCAAGCAGTGCACGACGGAGAACAGGCGGCGATCCGTGCTGCCCTCGCGGTCGAACGCTTCGACTGGCCGCACCGCGAGTGCTTCCTCCTCTCGATGACCCTGCCGCAGCTCGCCGACCCGACATGGCTGGACCGTGCCCGGATCGGGACGGTCGCGGACCTGCGCCACACCCCGCAGATGCTCTGGCCGGAAGACCACTCCTGGGTGCTCGCGTCGGAGATCGACTGGGACTCGACGATCGTCGCCGGGTCGCGTGCCCTGGTCGACGCGGTCCTGGCCGACGACCGGTTCGAGGCCTTCCCGGTCGACGAGGACAGCGACCTGACGTGGGACGGCGACCTGGTCAACGGTTGAACCGTGGCGGTGTCGGCGGCCTCGTCCGCCGCCGGTCGACTAGAGCCGAGCGGGGAACGCCGATCGTCGGCCGACCAGCGTGAGCAGCGCCGCGACCGCCCCGAACACGATCATCACCACGGCCAGGACCAGTCCGTCGAACACGGTCAACAGCGCGGCTCCGAAGACCCCGGCGACGAAGATCGCGATGTTGAACGCGACGGGCAGGAACGCGCTGGCGACGTCGGCGTTCTCCCCAC
Source organism: Curtobacterium sp. PhB172 (assembly GCF_003752545.1). Lineage (NCBI taxonomy): Bacteria > Bacillati > Actinomycetota > Actinomycetes > Micrococcales > Microbacteriaceae > Curtobacterium > Curtobacterium sp. PhB172. The sequence continues at coordinate 43,500 of NZ_RKIF01000002.1, read as the reverse complement.
CGGCCGTGGTGAGCGCCGCCTGCAGCTGCGTCGAGGCACCACCGAAGCTGACTCCCCACAGGACGGCGGCGACCAGGACGGCGACCGGCGATGCGTGGCCGACGAGCAGGACGACGCCGGTGACGACGAACAGTCCGACGCTCAGGTGGAGCAGGGGGCGGGGATGCCGATCGAGCAGTGCTCCGGTGATCACGACGCCGAGGATCGCCGCGATGCCGTAGACGAGGAGGACGAGTCCGGCGCTGAGGTCGGTGCCGGTCACCCGCAGGTACGGGGAGATGTAGGTGTAGATCGTGTTGTGCGCGACCATCCACGTGGCGATGACGGCGAGGATGATCGCGATCCCACGGATGCGGAACACCTTGACCACGGAGAGCTTCGCAGTGCCGGTCTGCCCGGGTGCGTCCGGCACGAACGCCGCGATCAGCGCGAGGATGACGACCCCGACGAGGCTGAGTCCGATGAACGACCAGCGCCAGTCCAGGGCGGTGCCGATGAACGACCCGAGCGGCGTGCCGAGCGCGAAGCCGACGGGGGCGCCCGTGGAGACGATGGCGAGCGAGACGCCTGCGAACCGCGCGGGACTGATGCGCCGCGCGTAGGTGGCGAACATGCCCCAGATGATCCCGGAAGCCGCGCCGGCGACGAACCGCGTGACGAGCGCGATGGTCACGTTCGGGGCGAACGCGGTGAGGGTGTTCGCGATGATCAGCACGGCGATGGCCGTCATGATCAACGGCTTGCGGCGCAGGCCCCGCGTGAGTGCGATCGCCGGCACCGTGACGATGACCGTGCCGATCGCGTAGGCGCTGACGAACAGTCCGACCGTGCCCTCGGACGTCCCCATGCCGTCCGCGATGACCGGCAGGAGGCCCGCGGGCATGGTCTCCATGGCGACGAGCACGAACCCGATCGCCGCGAGCAGTGCGAGCGGGAACCACGGCAGCCGGTCGTCGGCAACCGGAGTGGTCGACGGAGCCGACGGAGCCGACGGGGTCGTGGTCACGAGGGGGTCCATGTCCCTGACGCTAGGGCGGCTCGAGCGGCGGAAGGGAGGTTCTGCTCGACCCCGTTTCGGCAGAGCCTCACTCGTTGCGCGGAAGTGGTCTTCGCTGGGGGCATGACCGAACCCCAGACCTTCTTCATCACCGGGACCAGCCGCGGCATGGGCACCGAGTTCGCGCGCGCAGCCCTGGACGCCGGACACCACGTCGTCGCGACCGGGCGGGACCCGGAACGTGTCGTCGCAGCGCTCGGCCAGCACGACGAGCTGCTCGCCGTCGCCCTGGACGTCACGGACGAGCGCACCGTCCGGAGCGCGGTCGACGCAGCGATCGAACGGTTCGGCCGCATCGACGTCCTGGTGAACAACGCCGGGAGCTTCCAGGGCGGGTTCTTCGAAGAGGTCTCCTCGGAGCAGTTCCGCGCGCAGATGGAGACGAACTTCTTCGGTGCGATGAACGTCACCCGCGTGGTGCTCCCCGTCATGCGGGCGCAGGGCTCCGGTCGGGTCATCAGCATCAGCTCGACCGCCGGCATCGTCGCCGGTGCCGGTGGGAGCGCGTACGCCGCGTCGAAGTTCGCGCTCGAGGGGTGGATGGAAGCGCTGCACGACGAGGTCCTGCCGTTCGGCATCCACACCACGGTCGTCGAGCCCGGCTTCTTCCGGACGGATCTGCTCGCGGAGGGCAGCTCCACCTTCTGGGGCGACGTCCACCTCGACGACTACCGGTCTTCGTCGGACCAGACCAAGGAGTTCTTCCGCGGCATGGAGGGCAAGCAGAGCGGCGATCCGGCGAAGCTCGCCCGCACGCTCCTGGCCCTGACCGAGATGTCCGCACCGCCGCTGCGCCTCGTCGCCGGTGCCGACAGCGTCGAGGGGGTCGTGCGGAAGGCGCAGCAGCTCGTCGAACAGGCACGGGCGTTCCCGGAACTGACCTCATCGCTCGACCTGGACGACCAATCGAGCTGAGGCGGCCGAGCGGGTAGCACCCGGGACACAGCGCGCCGATCCGGCTCCGGCGTGCAGCCCGCGGCAGCGAGACAGAGTCGGTGCGCTCTCGTCTCGTCATCGGACTCCTCGTCGCCCTCGCCTGCACCGTGCCGCTCACGGCGTGCTCGGCCGCGGAGGGCCTGGCCCGGAACGCACTGGGGTCGTCTGGCGGATCGAGCGGCACCGAGACGGCGGTGTGCCCGAGCGCGGAGGCGCCGGCGCCGGACGCAGCGAATGCGACACCGGACCCGACCCCGGCGCCGACACTCGACCCCGCCATCGCGAGCCAGGTGCGCACCGCCCTCCGGCAGGTCCGTGCGCTCCCGGCCGTCGCCGAGGCGACGCAGACGACCACGAACACTCCCAGTTCCGCCCCGGACCCGACCTGCTCCACCCGGTGGGTCACGTCGAACCACTTCGCGTCGCGGTTCACGGTCGCGATGGACCCCGACGCGACCCCGGCTCAGGCTGGAGCCGTCCCGACGACGATGGCCACCGAACTGGCGTGGACCGGCGTCTCCCTGACGCTGACCGTGCCGGCGGACGAGGGGCACATCGCCAGCACCGTCCACTACGACGGCACGTTCGACCAGCAGATCCCGACGTCGACGTCCACTGCGGTGGCGCAGGACTGGCGACCCTCGCCGCGACCCCGCACGTGACCGGGCTCGAGGCCTCGATCCCGTACACGATGCGCGTCGACTACGGCTCGCTCGTCATCGGCGTGGACTCGGAGGACCAGGGCGTCCTCGACCGCGTCCGCGCCGTGATCGACACGACGGCCTTCGCGGACACGACCCTGCACGGTTCGTTCGGCAACGGCGCGAAACCGTGACCCGCCGCCCGCCATACTGAACCGATGACCCGCGCGCTGCTCCTCGTCGACATCCAGCTGGACTACTTCCCGGGCGGGGCCTTCCCCCTCGTCGAACCCGAGGCCGCTGCCACCGCCGCCCGCGCCGTGCTCGACTCCTTCCGCGCCGCCGGCGACCTGGTGGTGCACATCTTCCACGTGTCCACCGACCCCGACGCCACGTTCTTCGTGCCGGGCACGCCGGGCCTCGGCTTCCACCCGTCGGTCGCGCCCGTCGACGGCGAGCCGGTCCTCGAGAAGCACGCACCGAACAGCTTCATCGGCACCGGACTCCAGGAACTGCTGACCGACGCCGGAGTCGACGAGGTCACCATCGTCGGGATGATGAGCAGCATGTGCATCGACTCGACGACCCGGGCCGCGCACGAGCTCGGCTTCACCGCGACCGTCGTCGCCGACGCGTGCGCCGCGCCGGACCTGGCGCTCGGGGGCGTCACCGTCCCGGGTGCGAGCGTCCACGCCGCCTTCATGGCGGCGCTCGACGGCAGCTTCGCGACCGTCACGACGAGCGACGCGCTCAGTCGCTGACGTCCGCAGGGCGCGTTCGGGGCCCTGAGATGGGGCAGAGCGGACGGGAGGCCCGTGGCGGCCCCGCCCCGCGCCTCCCGTCCGCCAGCCGGCTCAGTTGATGATCTCGTCGCGCTCGTCCGCGCGCAGTGCGGCCAGGCGCTCGCGCCAGAGGCGCAGCGCGTCGGGCGTGAGTCGGGGCCAGTCGGTGACCTCGCGGACGATCCGTACTGGTTCGGTGCTGCGGTAGGACCGGGTCGGGTTGCCGGGGAACTTCTTGTCGGTGACGTTGGGGTCGTCCTCGTACGGACCGGTCGGCGCGACCTCGTAGACCCGCGGTTCGGCGTCACCGGCGGCGAGTTCGGCCGCGAGCCCGGCGCCGTCGGAGACCGCCGTGAAGTAGACGTGGTTCATGACCACCTCGGGGCGGTAGTTCGACCGGAAGCCCGCGGTGAGCAGGTCGCCCGGCACGAGGCCGGCCTTCGTGCCGTGGAAGAACGGTCCGTCGTCCTGTGCCTGCTCCACGGCGACAGGCTACGCCGAACGGGCCCGGCCCCCGCGCACCTGACACATCCCCCTTCCGACGGACGCGCCGCCGGACACCCCTGCAATAGCGTGGCCGCCGTGATCGAAGTCAGCCACCTCACCAAACAGTACGGTCCGAAGACCGCCGTGGACGACGTCTCGTTCGTCGTCCGACCCGGCAGTGTGACCGGCTTCCTGGGGCCGAACGGCGCCGGGAAGTCCACCACGATGCGCATGATCATGGGCCTCGACCGGCCCACCGCGGGGAGCGCGACGGTGAACGGCCAGCCGTACACGACGTTCCGCGACCCGCTCCGACAGGTCGGTGCGTTGCTCGAGGCGAAGGCGGTCCACTCGGGCCGCAGCGCCTACAACCACCTCCTCTCGCTCGCGGCGACCCACGGCATCCCGAAGGCCCGCGTGCACGAGGTCATCGACATGACCGGCCTCGAGTCGGTCGCGAAGAAGCGCGTCGGTGGGTTCTCGCTCGGCATGGGGCAGCGCCTGGGAATCGCTGCCGCACTGCTCGGCGACCCGAAGACCCTGATCCTCGACGAGCCCGTCAACGGTCTCGACCCCGACGGCGTCCTGTGGGTCAGGCAGCTCGCCCGACGCATGGCCGCCGACGGTCGCACCGTGTTCCTGTCCAGCCACCTGATGAGCGAGATGGCGCAGACCGCGGACCGCGTGGTCGTGCTCGGCCGCGGCAAGGTCCTCGCCGACGCCCCGATCGCCGAGTTCGTCGCCGGTGGGGGAGTCGCACCGGGCACTGCTGGCGGTGGCAGCCGGGTCATCGTCCGGACGCCGTCGCCCGACCAGCTGTTCCAGGCCATCGGCCCGAACGCGACCGTCGCCCCGCGCGAGGACGGCACCTTCCTGGTCGTCGGTCCCGACGCACCGACGGTGGGCAACATCGCCGCCCAGGCCGGCGTCGCACTGCACGAACTCACCCCGACCGGCGCGAGCCTGGAGGAGGCCTACATGGCCCTCACCCGCGACGACGTCGAGTACCGATCGGAGGGCACCCGATGAGCGCCACCACCTCGCCCACCACGCCGTCGACCCGCATGCACGGTGCGACCCGCCTGTCGTTCCCGCACCTGGTGCGGAGCGAATGGATCAAGCTGCGCAGCATCCGGTCCACGTTCTGGTGCTACGCGATCCTGGTGCTCGTGACGATCGGCATGGCCGCACTCGTCGGTGCGAACACCAACAGCGGCGGCGACCAGATGCCGACGGACATCGCCAACGGCACCCTCGTGAACGTCAACACCGTGGGCGTCCTGCTCTCGTCGCTCGTCGTGGGCGTGCTCGGCGTGCTCATCATCACCGGCGAGTACGGCACCGGTCAGGTCCGCTCGACGTTCACGGCCGACCCCCGGCGCACCGGTGTGATCCTCGCGAAGGCCGTGATCCTGGCGGTCACGACGTTCGTGGTCAGTGCCGTCGCGACCTGGATCGGTGTGCTCATCTCGCTGCCGCTGCTGGCCGGCAACGGTGTGGAGCCGGAGATCGGCAACCCGGCGGTGTTCCTGCCCATCCTCGGGTCGTCCGTCTACCTGACGTTGCTCGCCCTGCTCGCCTACGGGATCGGGCTGCTGGTCCGGTCGAGCGCTGGCGGCATCGCGATCACGCTCGGCATCCTGCTGGTCCTGCCGGTGGTCCTGTCGCTGATGGCGGGGCTGATGAACCTCGAGTGGCCGGTCAACATCATGAAGTTCCTGCCCGACCAGGCCGGCAGTCAGCTCTTCGCGTACTCCTACGACGGACAGGAAGCCAGCCAGGACGACATCGTCCTGAACGGCTGGGGCGGCTTCGGTGTCCTGGCGGCCGAGGTGCTCGTCGTGGGTGCACTCGCGCTGACGGTCGCTCGTCGACGCGACGTCTGACCCGAGCGAGCGCGCACGCGTTCTGCGACGTCCCACCTGTCGATCGACGGGTGGGACGTCGCTCGCTGCGCACGCATCGACTGCCCGTGCGACGAGTGGCCCCGCGGCGTCGCTAGGCTCACGGCGTGCGACACCTCCCCGCCCTGGTCCTGCCGGTGCTCGCCGTCGTGGCCCTGCTCGCCGGCTGCACGTCGGCGCCGCCCGTCGACGAGCAAGCCCTCGGCAGGTGGAAGACGCAGCAGGAGGCGAGGACCGAGACCGAGGATGCGGTCCTCGGGGTGCTGAGCGCCGACACGAGCCCCGGCGACGAGGACCCGGCCCACCTCGAGCCCGGCGTCCGCGTGCAGTTCCCGGACTCCCGGACGATCGACCACCTCGAGTTCTCGTGCTACGGCAAGGGGCAGATGCGCGGCGTCGTGCGGACGGTGTCGGCGCGCGGATCGCAGAGCATCGAACTCGATCCGATGGACTGCCGCGACAGCCCGCACCAGATCGAACTGTCGTCGAGCAAGGACGTCGACAGCGTCGCGTTCAACGACTTCGACAGCGACCGGCCGAGCGCCTGGCGACTCGTCATCTTCGGTCCAGGGCCCTCGGGGGAGTGACTACCGCAGCACCTGGTAGCGGTGCAGCGTGACCCCGTTGTGGTACTCCCGCTGCTCGAGCAGGTCCAGCAGCACCGGCGGTCGCACGCCCGTCGCCGGCGCGTCGAAGAGCGGCCGACCGGCGCCGAGCACCGCGGGGTGCGTGTAGAGCAACAGCTCGTCGAGCAGCCCGGCGTCGAGCAACTGCGTCGCGAGGTTCGGGCCGCCGACACCGATGTCGCCCTCGGACTCCTCGCGCAGGACGGCGAGCTGCTCGATGGCGTCGTCGCCCCCGATGACCCGGGTGTTGTGGTCGGCGCTGGTCCGGGTGCGCGAGACCAGGACCTTCGGCTGGTCGGTCCAGACCTCGCCGTACTCGCGCATGAACGCCGGCATCGACTCGTCGGTGCGGGCGTCCGGCCAGAACGGGTCCATCATGTCGCGGACGACCCGCCCCTCCACGGACAGGGTCATCGCCGCGGCGCGGGCGTTGAACTCGCGGTGCAGCGGCTCGTCGATCCGCATCCACTCAGGTCCCTCGACGTCGCCGAGTTCACCCTCGTCGCGCTCGACGAAGCCGTCGATCGACACGTTCATCCAGTACACGAACCTCGCGGGCATCGCTGACTCCTTCGTCGCGCGGAACCGGGCGGAACCAGCCCGGTCCGCTGCCCGCGAGCGTACGCTCGCGCACGCAGCCCTTCCTCGACGATGAGAGCAGGACCCCGTGCGCCGAACAGTCGCAACCATCCTCGCCGTCGCGACGCTCACGGCGGTCGCGGCCACGGGCCTCCCGGTCGGCGCCGCCGCAGCGTCCACGCCCGTGGCGGACCGGACCACCGGACACAGCGGCTCGGGACACGGCGCGGCTGCGCCGACCCACCGGAACCCGGTCGCGCTCAGCCTGCCCGACCGCGAGACGGCTGCGAGCTGCGCCGACCCGACCGCGATCCGCGGCGTCGGGCGCGACCGCAACTGGTACCTGTACTGCACGACCGACGCGTTGACGGCGACGGAGCAGAACGCCGACGGGTCGCTCGTGCAGCACGGTGTGCCGACCTACCGGTCGACCGACCTGACGCACTGGACGTACGTGAACGACGCGTTCCCGACGCGACCGGCCTGGGTGGGGTCCGCCAACGGGATCTGGGCGCCGGACGTCGTGTACCGCGCGGGCGACCGTGGTCGCGCGGGCACCTGGTACCTGTACTACGCCGCGTCGGACACACCCTCGGCATCGGCACCGACCGGCGGGGGATCCGCGGTCGGCGTCGCGACGAGCTCGAGTCCGACCGGTCCGTGGACGGACTCCGGCGGCCCGGTCGTGGCACCGCAGACCGCCGCGAACGGCACCGGGGCGCGCTGGGCGTTCGACCCCGAGGTCATCACTGACAAGGGCACCACGTACCTGTACTTCGGCAGCTACTTCGGCGGCGTCAACGTCCGCACGCTCAGCGCCGACGGTCTCCGCTCCGACCCCGCGAGCGAGCGGCAGATCGCGATCGACAACCGGTACGAGGGCGCCTACCTGACGCGCCACGACGGCTGGTGGTACTTCATGGGCTCCGCCACGAACTGCTGCAACGGCGCCCTGACCGGCTACGGCGTCTTCGTCGCCCGGTCGCGCAGCCCCCTCGGACCGTTCACCGACCAGGACGGGGTGGCGATCACGAGCACCCGGGTCGGTGGGACACCCCTGCTCGCGCAGAACGGCAACCGCTGGGTCGGCACCGGGCACAACACGGTGGTCACCGACCTCGCCGGCCAGGACTGGATCATCTACCACGCGGTCGACCGCGGCGACCCGTACTACGCCGGGCAGCCGACGTACACGAAGCGGCCGGCGCTCATCGACCCGCTCGACTGGCGGCACGGCTGGCCCGTCGTGCGGGGCGGGGCGGGACCGTCCGACACGGTGCAGCCGGGGCCGGTCGCACAGCCGGGGCAGCGCGCGACCTACCGGGCGACCACCGCACCGGTCGACGTTCCCGGACGGACCATCCGCGCGTTGTCGGCCTCGTTCGACGGGACCACGCTCCCCACGGCGCTCCGCTGGACCCGTGAACCCGACCGCTCGACCTGGACCGTCGGCGGCGGCACGTTCCGCTGGCAGACGCAGGACGCCGACATCCACCCGCCGGCGACGCCACTCGCCTCGGTCCTGTCCGAACCGGCGCCGCAGGGCGACTACGTGCTGCAGACGACCGTCGCTGTGGACACCCCCGCCACCGGCGACGGCGTGAACTACGTGCAGGGCGGACTGATCGTGTGGGGCGACGACGGCGACTACGTCCGGCTGACGTCGAACTCGATCTTCAACACCCGGCAGACGGAGTTCGGCAAGCAGGTGTCCGGGCAACCGGCCGGGGCGCCGAGCTACGGCAACACGGTCGTCGGACCGGTCGGGGACACCACCACGCTCCGGATCGTGCACCGGGTCGTCGGCGGTGAGCACCGGTACACGGCCTGGACGAGCGTCGACGGGCGGCACTTCGTCCGTGGTGGGACGTGGACGGCGGACCTCGGGAGCGCCCCGCGGATCGGGCTGATCTCGCTCGGCGGGGCCGGGTTCACGAGCACGTTCGAGGATCTGCGGGTGAGCACGGTGGCGACGCACCGGGGGTGACGGTCCGGCTCAGCGCACCTGCGGCTCGTCGATCGCCCAGGACCAGTCGTTGTCGGCGTTGGTCAGCGCCCACTGGACGCGGACCTGCTCCGCACCGGACGGCACCGTGACGGGGACCGACGCGACCTGCGCGATCTGGTCGCTCGTGTACGACGCGACCTGCCGGAACGCGCCACCGTCGAAGGAGACGAGGACGGTGGCCTGCTGCGTGCCCTCCTGGCGGTAGTGGTTGCCGAACGACACGGTCGCGCGGGTCTTGCCCACGACCGAGTGCGGCTGCGAGGTGATGCGGCTCGAGAACGTGCCGGTGTGGGTCTTGTCCGCCCACTCGTCGGAGTCGGCGACGGCGAAGACACCGCGTTCGCGGACGTTGGCCTCGCGGGTCTGGTCGTGCTGCGACTGCGTCCAGAAGTCGTCGTCGGTCAGGGTCCAGCCGGCCCACTCGGTGACGCCGCCGGTGCCCATGCCGGTGTTGTCGACGCTCCAGCCGGTCGGCATGCTCTTCGTCCAGCCGAGCGTCGAGGCCGGAATCCCGGACTCGTCGACGCGGGGCTTCAGGGCGCCGACCATCGTGTCGAACGGGTCGGTCGACGCGGTCGCGAGCGGACGGCCGTCGAGCTCGGCGGGGCGGGCGACGCCGAAGGTGGCGAGGACGTCGGCGGCGATGTCGACGTTCTTCGGGCGGATCGCCGGGGTCCGCTTCGTGATGCCGGGGCCGGTCTTGATGATGAACGCCGAGCGCTCGGCCGGGGTGCTGCCGCCGTGGCCGCCGGCGTCGGTGTGCCCGTGGTCGGCGGTCACGATGAACGACCACTGCTCCGACGAGTACGTCGAGCGGGCCTTCACCGCTGCCTGCAGCTGCCCGACGTACCCGTCGACCTCGGCGATGGCGTCGAGGTACTGCTGCGACGCCGCACCGTACGAGTGGCCGGCGTGTCCATCCGGAGAACGCCGCGGGCCCCCACGATCCCCGTCGGGATGGGAGGATACACCGACGCCTGCCCGCACCGAGAACGAGGTTCGATGAGTCCGACCGAGGACCCCCAGTCCGCGGCCCCACTGCTCGACGGGCGCTACCGACTCGAACACGCCATCGGCCAGGGTGGCATGTCCGTCGTGTACCGCGGCATCGACGAGAGCCTGCACCGCCCCGTCGCGGTCAAGGTGTTCAGCGCCGGCACCGTCGACATCGCCCGGCAAGAGGCCGAACTCGGCGTGCTCGCCTCGCTCGAGCACCACAACCTCGTCAGCCTGCTCGACACCGGCGTCGTCACCGGCCACGACGGCACCCACCAGCGGTACCTCGTGATGGCGTTGGTCGTCGGCCAGGACCTCGAGGAACGCCTCGCCGTCGGCCCGCTCGCCTCCCGCCACATCGCCGAGATCGGTTACGACATGGCCGAGGCGCTGCACTACATCCACAGCCACAGTGTCGTGCACCGCGACATCAAGCCGTCGAACATCCTGCTCGTCGACTACGGCCACGACTCCGACCGTGCCCGCGCGCGGCTCACCGACTTCGGCATCGCGCTCGCCGCGGGCGTCGAACGCATGACTGCCGACGGCGTCACCACCGGCACGGCTGCCTACCTGAGCCCCGAGCAGGCCCGCGGCGGCGACGTCGGGAGCCCGAGCGACGTCTACTCGCTCGGCCTCGTGCTGCTGCAGTGCTTCACCCGCCGCCGGGAGTTCCCCGGTTCGCTCGTCGAGTCCGCGGTCGCCCGGCTGTCCCGCGACCCGGTCGTGCCCGAGCCACTGCCCGAGCACTGGAAGCAGCTGCTGCGGGCGATGACCGCGCAGGACCCGGCTGCGCGCCCCGCCGGCGCCGAGCTGGTCACGATGCTCCGCGACGTCGTCATGACCGAGACAGCCGGCACCGACCACGTCGTGGACACCACGGCGGCGGCTCCGACCGCCGCTGCCGGTGCGCCGCGAGCCGACGCCGACACGGCCCGCCCGGCGACGCTCGACACCCTGCCCGACGAGGCCCTGCACCGCACCACCGCGATGGCCGCCCGCCTGTTCGACGCGCCCATCGCCCTGGTCGAGGTGCTCGACGAGGACCGCGCCTGGTCGCAGTCCTACATCGCCGAGGGCGTCGACGAAGCAGCGCGCAACATCAACTTCGGCAACGGCTTCGCGCCCGTCGCGGTCCCCGTCGTCATCCCGGACGGCTCGATCCACCCCGACATGCAGCACAGCCCGCTCGTCACCGGCGCGCTCGGCATCCGGTTCTACGTGAGCGTGCCGCTCGTGCGCCACGACGGCGTCCCGATCGGGACCCTCGCGGTGCTCGACACGAAGCCGCGGCAGGCGACCGAGGCCGACCTCGCCAACCTGCACGACCTGGCCGCGCTCGCCGTCACACAGCTCGAGATCCGGCAGGAGTCGCTCCGCACGACGAGCGACTCCCTGCCGGTCGCGCGGGTGACGGGGCAGCAGGAGGCTGCGCGGCCCTAGACGGTCGCCGCTGGCGGACGGGAGGCCCGGTGCGGGCCCGCCCCGCGCCTCCCGTCCGCCCCGCGGTCGCGACTCGTGCGTCGGTCCCGCCCGCGGGCGGCTGCCTGCCCGCCCGCGCGCCTCCCGCGGGCCTGCTTGCTCGCCCGGTCGGCGCGCTCTGGATGCCGAGCGGGCGAAATACCGGGGTTGCGCGCCCCGCGACCCGGGCATTTCGCCCGCTCGCGGGCACATGCCGCAACTCGCATGCATCCGCTGGAATACGAGCGCCCGATCGCGCGAGCGGGCGAAATGCCGCCGTGTGTGGCCGAGCAGACCCGGATGTTTCGCCCGCTCGCGGGTTCGGACGGCGGGAGCGGGTGCCGGCGGGCGCGGGGACGGGGTCGGCGGGGCGCGATGCCGATCCCGGCTGATCGGGCACTGCCCCTATCGGTTCAGGCCGCGCAGGCGCATGCTGTGCGAGGTAACGGAACCCGAATCCGCAAGTGGTCGAAGCACGATCGGCCCGTGGGGAGGGAGCGCCTCTCTGGGCCTCAGTCGAGCGTCGACGCTTCCTTCCTGTCCTGCCCCGCAGCTCGTCCCGCCGCGATTCGGGTGTCGCGACCGGACGGGGAGGGACGTCCGCGTCCCCGCGAGCCGGGTCGTCACCACCGCCCGGCTCGTGCAACTCACTCGGTGAGGGCAGCCGCGTAGGCGCGGACCGACCGGTGGTAGCGGGGGAGCGTCGGTTCGACGGCCTCGATCGCGACGCGGAGCGCCTCGTCGTGGCGGCCGGCACTGTGCAGGGCGAGCGCGAGGAACACCTTCGGCGCGGCTCCGGTGGACGGGTGTTCCGGGGCGTCGCGGAGCATCGCGATGGCCTCGTCGACGCGGTCGAGGTTCCGTAGGGTCGAGGCGTGCTGCACGACCATCTGCGCCGCACGTGCGGGATCGACGTCGGCGAGTCCCGCGGCGGTGGCGGCTGCGTAGTGGACGTCGGCCTCGGCCTCGTGGCCGCCGGAGTCGTTCGCGCCGCCGAGCTCGAACGCGCCGAGGGCCGGGTGCGGCGCGGCGTCGGCGAGTTCGCGCATGCGGTCGATGCGCTGCTGGTCGTCGATCGTGTCGTCGGCCCAGAGTGCGGCGACGCGGGTTTCCCAGTCTGCGGTGCTCATCGGTCCAGCGTATTGCCGCCCGGCGTCGCACCGTCGGCGATCGTCGCTCCGTCGTTGACCGTCGCATCGTCGGCGACCGTCGCACCGTCGGTTACTGTCGCGCGGAAGGACCGGACGAGCGGGACACCGGGGTGCACGAGCGCCGGCGCACGCCAGGCGAGGGCCGAACCGATCGCCGGGTACTCGGCGGCCCGGACGAACCAGGGATCGCGGTGGTCGAGCGCTTCGAGTCGGATCGTGGCCGGCGCTCCCTCGAACACCGCGGACCACTCCACCCAGGGCGCGACCGAGCCGTGCACCGCCGCCTCGCCCTGCGCGTCAGCGGTCCGGACGACCACGTCGGTGCAGTCGGCGAAGCGCCAGAAGAACCCGCCGTACCCGGCGCCGACCCGGCCGTTGCTGCCCGGACCGCCGAGGTGCACGACGGCGTCGCCGGGGGTTCGGAACGAGGACGACCAGGTCAGTTCCCACCCGGAGCCGACGGCGCGCCAGGCGAGGGTGCGGTCCTCGTGCAGGACGACCGCGTGGTCGGGGCCGCGCCAGACGAGTTCCTGGACCGTGCCGCCACCGTTCGGAGCGGGGTGCTGCTCGGCGCGCACGACGTCGACGCGGCCGTGGTCGTCGCGCCACACGTAGCCCGGACCGTGCACGTAGGTGCGGCCGCCCCAGCAGTTCACGGCGTCGACGTCCGGGATCGCGACCCCGACGCCGCAGTGCCAGTCGTGGTCGGCCGGGTGGTGGGCGCTCAGGACGGTGCCGCCGAGGGTCCGCACCGGGTGCAGGTACGGACGCGGCGACGACGTCGCGATGGTCCCGGAGCCGTCGAGTTCCGTCGCCACCGAGCCTCCGTCGACGCGCAGGACCTGCAGCACCTCGTCGCGGGCGGTGTGGGCCCAGGGCGCACCGACCTCGGAGAACAGCGCTCGTGCGTCGGCGGCGCGGTCGACGATCGCCTCGACGTCGGCGACGAGCGGACGACGGGCGGGCCCCTCGCCCTCCCACGTCACCCAGGGGTGGTCGATGCGGACGGGCTCGGCGGCACGAACGGCCTCGAGCACCTCGACGAACGCACCCGTGGAGACCAGGGGGACGAGCAGTTCGTCGCCGCGGGACCGGTGGGCGAGCAGGTTCTCGAGCAGATCCGTCCGGCCGAGCGTCTGGGTGGTGTCGCCGACGGTGACCTCGTCGGCCGTGTAGTGCAGCACGGCGCTCCCGGCGGCGCCGCGGACCCGAACGGTCGGCAGGACCTCGGACGGAGCGCAGACGGTCAGGGCCGCGGTGGCTTCGAGCCCGGCGCTGGTCGTGACCCGGACGGCCGAGGTGTCGTCGCCCTCGGTGTCGTTCGCCCGGAACAGCTCGACCTCGACGCGCCTGACGTCGGACGCGCGACGGCAGCCGACGAGCGCCAGGGCCGTCGCGACCGCGTGGGCGAGCGGGTTCGTCACGACCCCGTCGAGGACGTCGACCCCGTCGACCCGGCGTCGGCCGGCCCACGCGGAGCGGTCCCAGTACGCCTGGTTCCGCGTCCACGTGCCGACGGCGGCGGCGGAGCGGACCGGACCGACGAGCGACCCGTCACGGAACGCCGGCAGCGCGTCGGACCCGAGGCTCTGGAACCCGACCTGCACGACCCGGCCGGTGCGCCGCTCGGCGTCGAGCAAGGTGTCGAGCGCGTCGCGGGTGGTCACCGGGGGTTTCTCGAGCAGGACGTCGGCACCGGCTTCGAGGGCGGTGGCCGCCAACGGCAGGTGGGCGGCGATCGGGGCGGCGATGACCACGACGTCGACCGGGCCGTGGTCGCGAGCCGCCAGGACGTCGGCCACGACGACCACACCGGCGTCGGTGGTGGTGTCGAGCGTGGGGTCGACGACGGCGGTCAGCGTGCAGACCCCCGCGGCGACGAGCCGATCGATGTTCGCGCGGTGGTGCAGGCCGTAGCCACGCGCACCGACGAGCACCACGCCGGGGAGGGTCATCGAGCGGTGCCGATCGTGATGCGCGTCGTGCCGGGGGAGCGCCCTGTCACGTGGACGTGCTCGCCGTCCGGTCGGTCGGTGCCGCCGAGGAACGCGTAGTCCTGTCCGGGCGCGTAGAACGCCGGCTGGGTCGGGCCGCTGCCGTTGCCTGCCCCGAAGGACACGGCGTCGTCGCCGACACGGTAGGTGCCGGTCCCATCGGCGAGGACGGTCTCCCCGGTCGCGGCGTCGGTGCTCACACCCGTGAACGTACCCCCGCCGCGGAACGTCAGCTGGAGCGACCACGGCACGTCGGCGCCCTCGGTCGTCACGTCGAGCGAGACGGCGTCCGGCGTGACGGTGACGTCGACCGTCGTGGTGAGGGAAACGGTGTCCGCCGCACGCGCACCGAAGGACATCGACGCCGAGAAGCGACCTTCGTCCCCGAGCGCGTAGGCGCCGTCGGTCCGTCGAGCCGCGGCGGGCAGGGGCTGGTGGTAGCCGGCGGACACGGTCTCGGTGAGTCGGTACCGCCCGTCGCCGAGGGACTCCAGCGACGTCGGACGGAACGGTCCGAGCCCGAAGAACTCCCGCGACAGCCGGACGTCGGTCAGCGCGACCGAGCCCGCGAACACCCGCAGGAACGTGGGGCTGTTCGCCAGGCCCGATCGGACGTGGCCCTGCGACGGCACGTCCGACCCGGCGAACAGGACGACGCTACGGTCCTGTTCTCGGACGTGCACGAGCCGGGCGTCGGCGAAGGTGTGCACGGCCGGTTCGAGCGGCGCGCCGACGGGCAACGGACGGGCGAGCAGTGGATCCGTCATCGCGCGGGCGGCGACCGCACCGGGCTGCCACGTCTCGGCGTCGGCGGCCCGGGCAGCGACGGCGGCGAGGTCGGCGCGGTCGTCGAGCACGGCCAGGTGCCAGAGCAGGGGAGCGAACGCGCCGATGCCGAACGCCTGCGACTGGTCCTGGCGGCGCGACTGGACGGTCTCGACGGTGTCGTCGGGCAGCAGCAGCGCGAGGGTGGCGTCGAGGGACCGGCGCACGGGGTCGAGCAGCTCCGGCCGGTCGAGCACCGAGGCGAGGACGAGGAACGACGGGCACGAGACGGCCGCCGCGTAGTTCGGGCTGCGCTCGGACCACAGCCCGTCGGCGTCGATGTCAGCACGCTCGGCGAGCCACTGGTCGATCCGCGCGACCAGCTCCGGTGCCGGGTGCAGTCGGTGGACCCGGGCGAGCGCGGCCGAGACCTCCCACCGGTGGTTCGGCGTGTGCACGCCACCCGTCAGCAGCGCCGGCGTCGCACGGTGCACGATCCGGTCGAGGTCGTCGGCCAGCACCGCGGCCGCCGGGACCGACGCCCGGTACGGCGCGAGCAGCTCGAGGGCGTCGCAGACGTCGTTCACGGTGAACGCCGAGTCCGGCGGGGAGAGCACGTTGTCGCCGCCGACGAACGTGCCGCCGGGGGACTGCCGGGCCGCGAGGTGCCGGACCCAGCCGTGCGCGGTGGCGAGGTCGTCGTCGGGAAGGCGATCGGGGCCTCCCGTCCGCTCGTTCCGGACCCACGCCCCGACCAGGGTGAGGGCACGCGCCATCAGTTCCCGGTGCTGCAGCGCAGCCGGATCGTCGTCGGTGAGCCGGAGGCGCGCGACGGCGGCGTCCGCTGCCGGGCCGACCGCGTCGAGGAATCCCATCAGTCCTTGAGTCCCGCGTTGAGGTCCGCGCCGTTCACGTACTTCTGGAACACCAGGTAGATGAGCACGAGCGGGATGATAGAGATCACCGAGGCGCCGAGCAGGACGGTCCAGTTGACGTTCTCTGCCCCGACGATGCTCTGCAGCGCGATCTGGATCGTAAACTGGTGCGGGTCGTTGAGCACCAGCAGCGGCCAGATGTAGTCGTTCCACCGCCACTGGAACGAGAAGATCGCGAGCGTCAGCATGATCGGCCGGGAGATCGGCAGCATGATCCGCCAGAAGATCCCGAACTCGCTCGCACCGTCGATGCGCGCGGCCTCGACCAGGTCGTCGGGCACCGTGATGAAGAACTGCCGGAACATGAAGATGCCGGTCGCGGTGATGACCGACGGCACGATGATGCCGGCCAACGAGTCGTACATGCCGAGGTCGCGGATGACGATGAAGGTCGGCGCGAGGATGACCTCGGTCGGCAGCATCGTCGTCGCCAGGATGCAGACGAAGAAGACCTTGAGCCACTTGTTGTCGTACTTCGCCAGGGCGTACCCGGTGGCGGCGCTCGCCAGGACGGTGAGCACGGTGGTGACCAGCGCGACGATGACGGTGTTGCCGAAGTACCGGGCGAAGTCGTAGCTCGCCCACGCCTCGGTGAAGCCGCTGACCGACCAGTTCTTCGGCAGCAGGGTCAGCGGGTACGAGAACAGCTCGCCGCCGGGCTTGAAGGCGCTCAGCACGAACCAGAGGACCGGGAAGCCGAAGGCGATGATGAAGACCCAGAGCAGGGCCGTGGCGGCGATGGCCTTCGGACGGGGCGGGCCGTCGAGGCGCTTGGTCTTGGTCGTGCTCTTGCTCTTGGTCGTGTTGTCGGTTGCGGGTGCGCCGGGGGCGCTGGGCAGGGTGGCGGTCATCGACGGGCCTCCGTCCGACGGTTCACGGCCAACTGGATGAGCGCGATGGCCATGAGGATGAGCATGAGGACCATCGACGCCGCGCTCGCGTAGCCGATGTGGGCGTTCTGGAACCCGTTCGTGTAGATGTACTGCACGAGCAGGTTGTTGTCGGTGCCGGGTCCGCCGCCGTTGAGCGCCTGGATGGTGGCGAACTCCTTGAACGCCCCGAGCGACGACAGCAGGATCACGATGAACGACGTCGGCGCGATGCTCGGCAACGTGATGTACCGGAACTGGTGCCAGGCGCCGGCCCCGTCGAGGGACGCTGCCTCGTAGTAGGACTGCGGCACGTTCCGGATCGCGGCGACGAACAGCAGCATGTTGAAGGCGGCTCCGGCCCACGCGGTGGCGAACACCACCACGAGCAGCGACAGGTCGGCGTTCGACTGCCACGGCACGGCCTTGCCACCGAGGGACTCGATGACGAAGTTCGCCAGGCCGAAGTTCTCGCCGAACATCCACCGCCAGATCACACCGGTGACGATCGGGGAGATGAGCCACGGCACGAAGAACACGATGCGTGCGACGCTCCGGCCCTTCGCCGCCGGACTCGTCAGCATCAGCGCCATCGACAGTGCGAGGACGAAGCCGAGCGGGACGGCGACGATCGCGTAGAGGAAGGTGCGCCCGAGGGCTGCGTAGAAGGTGTCGTCGGCGAACAGCTCGAAGTAGTTCGCCAGGCCGATGAACTTCGGGTCGACGACGCCGTTGTAGTCGGTGAACGAGTAGCCGAGGCCGATGACGGCGGGCCACACGAAGAACACGACGAACAGGACGGCGTTGACGCTCACGAACAGGATCGGGGCGAGGACGGGCTTGCTGACGCCGGAGCGGCGGCGCTTCGTCGTCTTCGCGGCTCCGGGCCGACGGGGCGGCACCGGGGTGGGGACGGCGGTCTGCACGTCACCGGCTGCGGTGGGGATGCTCACGATGATCCTCTTCGTCGGGGGGAGCGGACAAGGCGCGGGGCGCGGGACGGGAGCGCCGGACGGGACGCGGAGCGCCGGACGGGGCGCGGGGCGCGGGGCGCGGGACGCCGGACCGGACGGGGCCGGACGCGTGCGCCCGGCCCCGTTCCGTCAGCCGACGTGCTCCTCGTAGTACTTCGTGATCGTCTCGAGGGTCTTCTTCGCCGACTGCTGCCCGTTGATGAGCTTGCCGACCTCGGCGGTGGTGGGATCGGTGCCGAGTTCCTTGCCCTCGACCGCCCACTTCGCGCTCTCCTTGGCGTAGGAGCTCGAGATCGGGTCGGCTGCGTCGATCTCCTTCTGGTACAGCGCGAAGGAGTCCTTCGCCGCCTGCGACTCGAACGGGTACTGGATGTCCAGACCGGTCTCGACCGGCAGGAAGCCGTTCGTCGTCACGAGCTTCGCGTAGTTCGTCGGGTCGTACATGTAGTCGATGAACTTCTTCGCGGCGGCACCGCGGGCGTCCGAGTTCTCGAAGCCGACGATGTTCCCGCCGTAGTTGATCTCGGTGGCGTGGGTCGGGTCGGCCGGGGTGGCGGCGCTCGCCCAGTCGAAGTCGGTGATGTTCGACGCGAAGTCCGACGACTGCCAGACACCGGAGAAGTACGCGACGACCTGGCCGCTCTTGAACAGGGCGTTCGGGTCCTGGCTGCTCGTCCACACCGACTTCGGCATGACCGAGTCGTCGTTCATGTCGGCGAAGTCCTGCAGTGCGTCGACCGTCTTCGCGTCGGTGGGGAAGGAGCCGTCCTTCTCCTGCTGCATGAAGTCCGTGCCCTTGGTGAACATGTAGGCGCGCAGACGCGACGGCGACGAATCGAACACCATGTCGTACTTCGCGCCGGTCTTCGCCTTCACCTGGTCGGCGGCCCTCAGGAACTCGTCCCAGGTCCACGCCTTCGCAGGGTCGGTCGGGTAGTCGATGCCGGCCTTCTCGAACAGCGACTTGTTCACGAACAGGCCGGCGGCGGTGACGTCGGACGGGATCGAGGTGACCTTGCCGTCGTCGTCCTTCGCGATGATGTCCTGGTCGATCTTGTTGGCGTCGTCGTCGACGATCGAGGCCAGGTCGACGGTCTTGCCGGTCCAGAGCGGGTCGATGCCGGCGGCGCGCACCACGTCGGGCAGCGAGTTCGCCTGGGCGGACTCGCGGAGCTTGGTCTGCAGTCCGTCGTAGGGCAGGTTCACGATCTTGACCGTGACGCCGGTCTTCTCCTCGTACGCGGTGGCGAGGTCCTGGTAGCCCTTCTCCTGCGCGGTGGAGGTGGAGAGCCAGAAGGTCAGCTGATCGACCTTGCCGCCGTCGCCGGAGCTGCCGGAGGCACAGCCGCTCAACAGGGCCAGTGCGGCGATGCCGCCGGCGAGCGCGAGCATTCTCTTGGATGACTTCATCGTCACTGCTTTCGTTCGGGACCACTGGCGTCTGCCGTGGGCGAGCGTTCGGGGTGTCTCGGCCGAGGACCCCAGGTCTACACGACGTGAGCGCTCATGGCAAGCGCTTTCCTGCGCGATGTTCTGACAATGTGACCAGCCGTCTCGGAAGGCCGCGCCGACGGCGCGGACGCTGGTCGGGCCTCCCGGGAAATCGCTATCCTCGCCACAGACCGCGCACGGCGCGGACCGGACTGGAGGCACGACATGCCCGAGCGAGGCACCGTCACCCTGGCCGACGTGGCCGAGCTCGCAGGCGTGTCGCTCGCGACCGCCTCGCGGGCGCTCAACGGCAGCACGCGGAAGGTCCGACCGGAGTCGGTGGACCGGGTGCAGGCCGCCGCCCACGAGCTCCGGTACACCGCCAACGTGCAGGCGCAGGCCGTCGCTCGCGGGACCACCACGACCCTGGCGCTCGTCGTCGGCGACATCGCCGACCCCTACTTCGCCGCGATCGCCGCGGGGGCGATCCGGGCTGCCGACGACGCCGGGCTCGTGGTGACGATCACCTCGACCGGCGGGGACCCTGCGCGCGAGGCCGCGGTGCTCGGCGTCGTCGCCGGACTCCGGCCGCGGGCCGTGGTGCTCGCCGTGAGCCGTCGGCTCGGTGTCGGGCAGACGTCGGGAGCGTCGGACTCCGCAGCTGCCGTCGGCGCACTCGTCGCCGCCGGTGCCGGGGTGTCCGCCCTCGTGTCCGACCTCGACGGTGCCGCGGCCGGGGTTCCCGGCGTGCACGGGGTCGTCATCCGGAACCTCAGTGGTGCCGCGGCCCTGGCAGGAGCGCTCGTCGAGCAGGGCCACGACTCCTTCGCCGTCCTGTCCGGCGACCCGGACCTGGCGACGGCGCACGCGCGGGTCGAGGGCTTCGTCGCAGGGCTCGCCGCGCACGGCATCCGGGTGCCCGATGACTCGGTGGTGCCGTCGGCGTTCACGCGCGACGGCGGGTACCAGGCGATGGTGACCCTGCTCGACCGGGCGGCCGGGGGCGCATGGGCGTTGCCGCGGTGCGTGTTCGCGGTCACCGACCTGATGGCGGTGGGTGCGGTCGCGGCGATCCGGGAGCGCGGGCTCGTCCCCGGGGTGGACGTCGGCGTCGCGGGGTTCGACGACGTGCAGATGCTCGCCGACGTCGTGCCGGCGCTCAGCACGGTGCGGCTCCCGCTCGAGGAGATCGGGGAGCGGGCGGTGCGGCGGGCCCTGGGGCTCGAGGCCGACGGGGCCATCGACGGCGAGGTCGTGCTGCGCGCGAGCACGGCGCGGTAGCGCGGCGCGGGCGGGCGGGCGCTCGGGTTTGGTGAGCAGAAAAGGTCGGGTCCGGCCCCGCCACTCGACCTTTTCTGCTTACTGAGTGCGGCGCCGGCGGCCGGTCGGTCGGGCTCAAGGGCGCGCGACACGTCGTGGGCCCGGCGCCGAGGTTCCACAACATGCCGCGGGTTTGGCGTCGAGGTTCCGCAGAACGCCGCCTGGCGCGCCGAGGTTCCGAAATCTCGCAACCTCGGATGGCGCGGTCGGGAGCGTCCCAGGCGGTCCCCATCGGCCACCGGCGGGTGGGGAACGTCGCACGACCCGCCGTCGCCCGGACGTCGAGGTTCCACAACATGCCGCGGGTTCGGCGTCGAGGTTCCGCAGCGTGCCGCTCAGAGCCCCGAGACTCCAAGATTTCGGAACCTCGGGCGCGGGCCGCCGCAGCCGCACCCGCAGTCGGACCCCGGCCGCGCGTGTGCGTTCGTGTTCGGGTACTACTGCAGCGCGCCGACCGTGGTGTACGGTTCCGGGCAAGCGCTTTCCACCACGCGGAGAGCAGGCCACAGCGAGCAAGGGAGCACGCGTTGACCACCACGCGCACCATCGGCATCATCATGAACGGCGTCACCGGACGCATGGGCTACCGCCAGCACCTCGTCCGGTCGATCCTGGCCATCCGCGAGGACGGCGGACTCCGGCTGCCGGACGGCTCCCGCGTGCAGCTCGAACCGATCCTGGTCGGCCGCAACGCCGCCAAGCTCGAGGAGATCGCCACCCGCCACGGCCTCGAGCACTGGACGACCGACCTCGACGCCGCCCTCGCGGACCCGCGCTGGGACGTCTTCGCCGACTTCGCCGTCACGAGCGCCCGTGCCGACGCCCTGCGCAAGGCGATCGCCGCCGGCAAGGCGGTCTACACCGAGAAGCCGACCGCCGAGACCTCCTCGGAAGCGCTCGAACTCGCCCGACTGGCCGCCGAGGCCGGGGTGCCGAACGGCGTCGTGCACGACAAGCTCTACCTGCCCGGCCTCCGGAAGCTCCGCCGCCTGATCGACTCCGGGTTCTTCGGGAAGGTCCTCAGCGTCCGCGGCGAGTTCGGCTACTGGGTGTTCGAGGGGGACTGGCAGACCGCACAGCGCCCGAGCTGGAACTACCGGCAGCAGGACGGCGGCGGGATCGTCGTCGACATGTTCCCGCACTGGAACTACGTGCTCGAGCAGCTGTTCGGCCGCGTCGAGTCCGTGTACGCCCGCGCCGTCACCCACATCGAGCAGCGCACTGACGAGCAGGGTCACGAGTACCCGGCGACCGCGGACGACGCCGCCTACGGGGTCTTCGACCTGGCCGGGGGCATCACAGCGCAGATCAACTCGAGCTGGGCGGTCCGGGTCGACCGCGACGAGCTCGTCGAGTTCCAGGTCGACGGCACCGACGGCAGCGCCGTCGCGGGACTGTTCGGCTGCCGGATCCAGCCACGAACGGCGACGCCGAAGCCGGTGTGGAACCCTGACCTGAAGGACGACCGCGACTACAAGGCGCAGTGGCTCGAGGTCCCCGACAACGAGGTGTTCGGCAACGGGTTCCGCGCCCAGTGGGAGGACTTCCTGCAGGACCTGGTCGCCGGCCGCCCGCACCCCTACGACCTGCTCTCCGGTGCCCGCGGCGTGGCGCTGGCGGAGGCCGGCCTGCGGTCCAGCACCGAGGGTCGACGCGTGGACCTGCCGGAGCTGCACCTGCCCACCGGGGCCGAGTCGCGCCTCCAGGTCGAGACGCCGGAGGTCGCCCAGCACACCGAAACGGTCGGCGCACGCGCATGACCGACCTCACCCTCCTCGCCGCCGACGGCACGACCAGCCGGACGACCCTGCACCCACCGGCAGTCACGGCCGCCGCCAAGCCGACCGCGCCCCTGACCGAGCGCCTCGTCTACGCGGCCGCCCACGTCGTCCCGCGCGCCGCCGCCGACAACACCCCCGGCGCCCCGGCCGACCTCGACTGGGACGCCACCCTCGCGTTCCGCCACCACCTGTGGTCGTGGGGTCTCGGCGTCGCCGATGCGATGGACACCGCGCAGCGGAACATGGGCCTCGACCCGACCGCGACGCGCGAGCTCATCACCCGCAGCGCCCGCGAGGCGCACTCCGTCGGCGGCCGCATCGTCGTCGGCGTGAACACCGACGACCTGCCGGACGACGGGGATGACCTGCCCACCGAGCAGCAGGTCGTCGACGCCTACGTCGCCCAGCTCCACCACGCCGAGGACGCCGGCGCCGGCGTCGTCCTCATGGCGAGCCGCCACCTGGCCCGACTCGCGCAGCGCGCAGACAGCGACGGCCCCAGCAGCAACGCCGCCGCCAGCACCTACCGACGCGTCTACGGCCGGGTCATCGAGCGGGCGAGCGCCCCCGTCGTCCTGCACTGGCTGGGGGAGGCCTTCGACCCCGCCCTCGCCGGCTACTTCGGCGGGCAGCAGGGCCCCGACACCGTGCTCGACATCATGCGCGACGCCGGGCCGAAGGTCTCCGGCATCAAGATGAGCCTGCTGAACGCCCGCGCCGAGGTCGCCCTCCGCTCCCAGCTGCCAGCGACCGCCCGGATGTTCACCGGCGACGACTTCCACTACGTGGACCTCGTAGCAGGTGACGGCCGAGCCCACTCCGACGCCCTCCTCGGCGCCTTCGCCGCCATCGCCCCCATCGCCTCCGCCGCCGTCCAGGCCCTGCCCGACGAGACCGCCTACCGCACCCTCCTCGCCCCCACCGAAGCGTTCTCCCGCCACGTCTTCAGCGCCCCCACCTGGCACTACAAGACCGGCATCGCGTTCCTCGCCTGGCTGAACGGCCACCAGCCCGCCTTCCAGATGGTCGGCGGCCAGCACGCCGGCCGCTCCCTGCCGCACCTGTCCGAGACCGTCCGGCTCGCGAACGCCTGCGGCGCCCTCGAACACCCGGACCTCGCCGCCTCGCGCTGGCACGCGCTGCTCACGGTGGCCGGCGTGGAGACACGGCCGACCGGGAAGCCCGGATCACCCACCGTCGACCGCACCGTCGCCGAGGTGGTCGCGTGACGACCGCGGCGGACGCCGTCACGGCGGTCCGGACCGCCGGCGCTGCGCCGCATCCGCGGCTGTCGGTCAACCAGGCGACGATCAAGTGCGCGCCGCTCCGGCAGGCGCTCGACACCGTGGCGGGGGCCGGCGTCGGAGCCATCGGCACCTGGCGGGAGCCCGTGGCCGAGGTCGGTCTCGCCGAGGCCGTCCGGATGGTCGCGGACTCCGGGCTCCGGGTGTCGTCACACTGCCGCGGAGGCTTCTTCACGCTCCCGCCAGGCACCGCGCGGCAGCGGGCGCTCGACGACAACCGCCGGGCGATCGACGAGACCGCCGCCCTCGCCGCGGCCGGAGCACCCGGTTCGGCGCCCGTGCTCGTGCTCGTCGCCGGGGGACTGCCCGAGGGGTCACGCGACCTGGTCGACGCCCGGGGCCGGGTGGCCGATGCGCTCGCCGACCTGGTGCCGCACGCCCTCGACGCGGGGGTCCAGCTCGCCGTCGAGCCGCTGCACCCGATGTACGCGGCAGACCGTGCCGTGGTGTCGACGCTCGCGCAGGCGATCGACCTGGCGGCGCCGTTCCCGGCCGCTGCCGTGGGGGTCGTGGTCGACACGTTCCACGTGTGGTGGGACCCGGCACTCGCGGGGTCGATCGCCCGCGCCGGGGCTGCCGGGCGGATCGCGTCGTACCAGGTGTGCGACTGGACCACCCCGATCGCGGCGGACCCGCTGCTGTCGCGGGGCTACCCGGGGGACGGCCACGTCGACTTCGGGCCGGTGACGGACGCGGTGGTCGCTGCCGGCTACGCCGGTGACGTCGAGGTCGAGCTCTTCAACCAGGCGATCTGGGACACCCCGCCCGCCCAGGTGGTGGCGCGTGTCGTGCAGGCGTTCGACACCGCGGTGCCGCTCCCGCGCTGACCGTCCGGCGCTGACCGTCCGGCGCTGCACCGTCCCGCGCTGCAGCCGTCGTCAGCGCGCCCGGCGGACCAGCACCACGCTGTCGAGGACCTCGTGCGGATCGCCGTCGGGAGTCGTCGCGGTGCGCGGCCGGAGTTCGGCGGCGACGACGTCCCACGAGCCGTCGAGCTGCAGGGCCGTCAGGTCCTCGTCGGGCGTCGGGAACCGGTACTCCCGCATCTCTGCCGGCAGGTCGTCGTGCGGAGGGGCAGCGTGCGCGGTCACGAGCAGGTACCCGCCGACCGCGACGAACCCGGTCGCCCGGTGCAGGATCTCCGCGCGGGGGATCTCCACCGGCCACGACTGCAGGAACGACGCCGTCACCAGGTCGAAGCGCGCAGCCGTCTCCCACGTGGCGAGGTCGGCGGCGACGAACGCCGTCCGTTCCTCGACCCCGGACGAAACGGACGCCCGCGAACCGCGCTCGATCGCCGTCACCGACAGGTCGACACCGAGTGCGTCCCAACCCTGCTCGGCGAGCCAGACGACGTCGCTGCCTTCACCGCAGCCGAGGTCGAGCGCACGCCCCACCGGCAGCACCCCGGCGACGTCGGCCAACACCGCGTTCACCCGGCCCGACCAGATCCCGTCCCGCTCGGCGTACCGCTGCTCCCACCAGTCGCGGGCCGAGGCGGTGGGGGAGCCGCCGCCATCGGTGGTGGTCTCGTGTGCATGCATCCGCCCACTCCAGCGCACCCGCCGGGCCCGACCCAAGCGGTGTTGCCGCCCCGGCAACGTCGCACGGTGCGAGGCGGACCCGCACCGCGCCTCCCGGCCGCCCGATCGTGAGCAGAAGATGTCGGGTCGCCGTCACGGACCCGACCATTTCTGCTCACGAAGCGCACGCGCCGAGCCCGCCCCGCCCCCGCTACTCGGCGGGAGGGATGGGCTCCGCGTTCTCGATGCGGGCGCTCGCCGTGGCCATGTGCTCGTCCATCGCCCGCTGCACGGCGGGCACGTCGCCGGCCCGGAGCGCCTCGTAGATCGCGCGGTGTTCGTCGTAGGCCGCCTCGGTGGCCTGGCGGGTCTGCACGCGGCGACCGACCCACACGCTGAGCATCGAGCGTAGGCTCTGCAGCAGGTCGCCGAGCACGTCGTTCCCCGCGGCCCGGGCGAGCAGGACGTGGAAGCGGACGTCGGCGTCGATGAAGGCCTCGGGGTCGTCGAGCGTGGCCTCCTGCCGGACGAGGTACTCGCCGAGCTCCGCGACCTGCTCGGGCGTGGCGCGCTGCGCGGCGAGGATCGCGACCGTGCGCTCGAGCGACGACCGGACCTCGAGCAGCTCGCGGGTGCGGTTCGAGGCGAGCATGAGGCCCCACGACAGCGTCGTCGGCAGCAGGTCCGAGGTGCCGCCCTGCAGGTACGTGCCCGAGCCGGGCCGGATCTGCACGATGCCCAGGATCTCGAGGGCCGCCAGGGCCTCGCGCACGGCGGAGCGGCCGACCCCGAGCCGTTCGGCCAGGATCCGCTCGGACGGCAGCCGCGAACCGGGCGCCAGCTCGCCCGCGGTGAGCAGGGACACGAGCTGTCGGGCGACCTCGGAGGCGGGCGAACCCGCGGGCACGGACTCGAGTTCGAGTCGGATGTTGAGGGGGTCGTCCGGGCTGAACGCGGGCATGCAGCGAGCGTACCGTTCGGTCAACCGGTTGGGCTTCGAGGCACTCGGGATGGTTTGGTCAACCGGTTGACAAGTCGGATTCGAATCCGCACACTGGACCAGGCGCACCGATGCGCCCGCTCCGTCCGAGCGCAGCAGCACGGGTCGGAGTCGTACCACCCCCACCGAGCAGGAGTCATCGTGGACATCCCCGCCACGCGAGGCATCCCCACCTCGGTCGTCGAGAAGACGGCCATCCGCAAGATCGCGATCCGCATCGTGCCGTTCGTGGCACTGATGTTCTTCATCAACTTCCTCGACCGCACCGCGATCTCCTTCGCGGCCCCGAACGGCATGGAGGCGGACCTCGGTCTGACCGCCGCCCAGTTCGGGTTCGCCTCCGGCGTGTTCTTCATCGGCTACCTCGTGCTCGAGGTGCCCTCCAACCTGGCGCTGCACAAGTTCGGCGCGCGCATCTGGCTCGCGCGCATCATGATCACGTGGGGCATCGTCTCGCTGCTCTTCACGTGGGTGCAGAACTACCCGCAGCTCGTCGGGCTGCGCTTCCTGCTCGGCATCGCCGAGGCCGGCTTCTTCCCCGGCGCGATCCTGTTCCTGTCGACGTGGGTGCCCGCCCGGCACCGCGGCAAGATGCTCGCGCTGTTCTACCTGGCCCAGCCCCTGACGAGCGTCATCGGCTCGCCGCTCGCCGGCTGGCTGATGACCCACGAGGGCATGCTCGGCGGCCTGGCCGGCTGGCGCTTCATGTTCCTGTGCGTCTCGGTCCCGGCGATCATCGTCGGCGTCCTGTGCCTCTTCGTGCTCAAGGACAAGCCGTCGCAGGCGAAGTGGCTCGACGAGGACGAGAAGGTCTGGCTCGAGACGACGCTCGCTGCCGAGAGCGCCGCGAAGAGCGGGGGAGACGGGCACGCCAAGGGCGGTCTCCGTGCGGCCTTCGGTTCCGGTCGCGTCTGGATGCTCGCCGCGGTCTACTTCGGCTTCATCTACGGCCTGTACGCGCTGAGCTTCTTCCTGCCGACCATCATCGACGGCTTCCAGGAGCAGTTCGGCACCACGTTCGACCTGTTCCAGAAGGGCATGATCACGGCGATCCCGTACGTCCCCGCCGCGGTCGTCCTGTACTTCTGGTCGCGTGACGCCTTCCGCCGTGGCGTCCGGGTCTGGCACATCGCGGTCCCCGCGCTCGTCGGTGGCCTGAGCATCCCGGTCGCGCTCTACATGAACAGCCCGGCCGCCACGATCGCCGTCATCGCGGTCACCGCCTGCGCGATCTTCGCCGCGCTGCCGAACTTCTGGACCGTGCCGACGCAGTTCCTGACCGGTGCCGCCGCTGCCGCGGGTGTGGCGCTCATCAACACCATCGGCAACCTCGGCGGGTTCGCCGCCCCGTACATCACGGGCGTCGTCAGCGGGTGGACCGGCGGCTACCAGGTCCCGATGTTCATCGTCGGCTTCTTCATGGTGCTGTCGAGCGTGCTCATGTTCGTGCTCGGTCGGAACACCAAGCGGAACGAGCGACGGAACGCCGACGCTGCGGCGCAGGCCACGACGACCACGACCCAGGAGAGCCACGCATGACCCGCCTGTTCAACGACCCGGCCGACTTCGCCGACGAGATGGTCGACGGGTTCGTGGCCGCGAACCAGGCCCGGGTCCGCAAGGTCCACGGCGGCGTCGCCCGCTCGACCACCAGCCCCGAGGGGACCGTCGCGCTCGTCGTCGGCGGTGGCTCCGGCCACTACCCGGCGTTCGGCGGCCTCGTCGGGCACGGCCTGGCAGCCGGCGCCGCGATGGGGAACCTGTTCGCCAGCCCGAGCGCCCAGCAGGTCACGGCGGTCGCGAAGGCGTCCGAGCACGGCGGCGGGGTGCTGCTGAGCTACGGCAACTACGCCGGCGACGTGCTCAACTTCGACGCCGCGGCGCGGGCACTGGCCGAAAGCGGGATCGACGTCCGCACGGTGCGGGTGACCGACGACGTCGCCTCCGCCCCGAGCGACGAAGCCCACAAGCGCCGTGGCATCGCCGGTGACCTCTGCGTCTTCAAGGTCGCCGGTGCCGCGGCCGAGCAGGGCCGGACGCTCGACGAGGTCACGGCCGTCGCCGAACGTGCCAACGACCGCACCCGCAGCTTCGGCGTCGCGTTCTCCGGCTGCTCCCTGCCCGGAGCCGACGAACCGCTCTTCACCGTCCCCGAGGGGCGGATGGCCATCGGGATGGGCATCCACGGCGAACGCGGCATCGCCGAAGCCGACGTCCCAACCGCGTCCGGCCTGGCCGACCTGCTCGTCGACAAGCTGCTCACCGAGCTGCCATCCGGTGTCATCGTCGACGGGGCACGCGTCGTCCCGATCCTCAACGGCCTGGGCAGCGTCAAGTACGAGGAGCTCTTCGTCGTCTTCGGCGCCGTGCAACGCGGGCTGGCGGCGGCCGGCGCCGTCGTCGTCGAGCCCGAGGTCGGCGAACTCGTCACGAGCTTCGACATGGCCGGCGTCTCGCTGACGCTCTTCTGGCTCGACGACGAACTCGAGCAGCTCTGGGCCGCCCCAGCCGACAGCCCCGCGTACCGCAAGGGCGGTGCCGTCCCGCAGCAGCCGGTCGCACCCGAGGCCCTCGCCGCGGACGAGCAGGCACCGGTCACACCCGGCACCGAGGCGTCGCAGGCGTCCGCCGCCCGGGTCGCCGAGGCGATCACGGCCATCCGCACCACCATCGACGACCACGCCGACGAGCTCGGTCGCATCGACGCCGTCGCCGGCGACGGCGACCACGGCATCGGGATGCAGCGCGGCTCCACCGCCGCGGACCGCGCCGCTTCCGACGCGGTGACGCGCGGCGCCGGCGCCGGCAGCGTCCTGGCGATCGCCGGAGACGCCTGGTCCGACAAGGCCGGTGGCACGTCCGGCGCGATCTGGGGAGCCGCCCTGGAGGCACTGGGTCGCGTCCTCGGCGACGCGTCACGTCCGACCGCCGCCACGGTCCAGAGCGCGGTGCACGCCGCCACCGAGGCGGTCCTCGCGTTCGGCGCCGTCCCCGGCGACAAGACCATGGTCGACGCGATCGTCCCGTTCGACCAGGTCCTCACCGACCGCGTCGCGGCCGGCGACGACCTGGTCCGTGCCTGGTCGGCCGCGTCCGCCGCGGCGACGGCGGCCGCCGGCGCGACCGCCGACCTGCTGCCGAAGATGGGCCGCGCCCGCACCCACGGCGAGGACGCGGTCGGCACCCCCGACGCCGGCGCGATCTCGTTCGCCCTCATCACCGCCGCGGTCCTCGCGACGCTGGCCGAGAAGTAAGGAAGCCCCCCATGACCGAGCAGCAGTTCCGCATCGTCGTCGGCTCGGACGACGCCGGGTTCGACTACAAGGAGATCATCAAGGCCGACCTCGCGAAGGACCCGCGCGTGGTCAGCGTCACCGACGTGGGTGTCGACGCGGACGGGCACACCGCGTACCCGCACGTGGCCGTCGACGCAGCGCGACTCGTCGCGAACGGCGAGGCAGACCGCGCGATCCTGATCTGCGGCACCGGCCTCGGTGTGGCGATCGCGGCGAACAAGGTCCCGGGCATCCGGGCCGTCACGGCGCACGACTCGTTCAGCGTCGAGCGTTCGGTCCTGTCGAACGACGCCCAGGTCCTGTGCATGGGCCAGCGCGTCGTCGGCGTCGAGGTCGCCCGCCGGATGGCTCGCGAGTGGTTGGGCTACACGTTCGACGCTTCCTCCGCCAGCGCGTCGAAGGTCGCCGCGATCTGTGCCTACGACGGCT
Source organism: Curtobacterium sp. PhB172 (assembly GCF_003752545.1). Lineage (NCBI taxonomy): Bacteria > Bacillati > Actinomycetota > Actinomycetes > Micrococcales > Microbacteriaceae > Curtobacterium > Curtobacterium sp. PhB172. The sequence continues at coordinate 13,252 of NZ_RKIF01000002.1, read as the reverse complement.
CGGCCCCGGTCGGGACCGACGCCTGATGCCGGCGACCACGGCGGCGGCCCCGATCACGATCGGGGTGTCGCTCAAGATGTACTTCGGGCACGCCCGGACGCTCGAGTGGGCGGCCGCCGTGGCCGACATCGCCCGGACCCACCCGGCGGTGCAGTCCGGCGCCGTCGAACTCTTCGTCATCCCGACGTTCCCCTCGCTCGTGCCGGTGCACGCCGTGCTCGAGCGCACCCCGGTGCTCCTCGGCGCGCAGGACCTGGCATGGGCCGACGAGGGTGCCTTCACGGGTGAGGTGTCCGGCCGCGAACTCCGCGAGGTCGGGGTCGACCTGGTCGAGATCGCGCACGCCGAGCGTCGCTCCCTGTTCCACGAGACCGACCAGGACATCGCCGGCAAGGTGCACGCCGCCTTCCGCAACGGCCTGCGTCCCCTCATCTGCATCGGTGAGACCGACCGCGCGGCCGACGGCGACCCGTCCGCTGCCGTCGCCGAGGTCACCGCGCAGCTCGACCGCTTCGTCGCGACGGCCGTCGCCGACGGGCTCGCCGGACCGGTCATCGCCGCCTACGAGCCGGTCTGGGCCATCGGCGCCCCGCAGCCGGCGCCCGACGAGCACATCGTCGCGGTCCTGGCCGGCATCGAGCAGCACCTGGCGACCCGGCCGGAGCTCGCCGGCTCCGTCGCGATCTACGGCGGCAGTGCCGGTCCAGGCCTGCTGACCCGGGGTGCCGGACGCATCGGCGGCCTGTTCCTCGGCCGCTTCGCCCACGACCCTGAGGCGATCCGCACGATCCTCGACGAAGCCGAGGCGCTGGCCGCGACGCAGGACGGAGCACCGGCATGACCTCCCTGCTCGGCCTCTCCACCTACGCCTACTTCTGGCGCATGTCCGACCGCGTCCCGTCGCCGATGTCCCTCGACGACGCCCTGCGCGACGCCGCGTCGCACGACGGCGTCGACCTGTTCCAGATCTGCGACCACTTGCCGCTCGACACCGCGACCGACGAGCGCCTGGCCTCGATCCGGTCCCTGGCCGCCGACCTCGGTCTCGCGCTCGAGGTCGGCACCCGCGGCACCCGGCCGGAGCACCTCGCCCGGTACCTGCATGTCGCGCAGCAGCTCGGCGCAACGCTCGTGCGGAGCATGTGGACGAGCGGCGACGACCAGCCCCACGCGGCCGAGAGCGAACGACGCCTGCGGCAGGCGCTCCCCGCCTACGAGCGCGCGGGCGTGACCCTCGCGCTGGAGACCTACGAGGTCGTCGCCACCGCCGACCTCGTCGCGGTCGTCCAGGCGATCGGCTCCGACAACCTCGGCATCTGCCTCGACCCGGCGAACACCGTCGCACGGCTCGAACACCCCGCCGACGTCGTCGCGCTGACCGCCCCGCACGTCGTCAACTGGCACGTCAAGGACTCCGCCTTCACCCGCTCACCGGGCTGGGTCGGTTTCCAGTACACCGGCGTCCCGATGGGCACCGGGGTCCTCGACCACGACGCCGTCCACGCCGCGCTCGAGCCGGACACCCGGGGGATCAACCGCGTCATCGAGTTCTGGCTGCCGTGGCAGGACGAGCACGCGGGCGCCGAACCGCTGCCGGGGGAGCCCCCCGCACAGACCACCACCCGCATCGAAGCGGCGTGGACCGAACACACCATCGAGTACATCAGGAGCAAGGAATCATGACCGACACCGTCACCACCCCCCACACCGTCGCTGCCGGATCCGGCACGGCCGACGTCACCGTCGCCGTGATCGGTGCCGGCGGCAAGATGGGCACCCGCGTCTCGAACAACTTCGCGAAGAGCGAGTACACCACCCTCTACAGCGAGGCCTCGCCCGCCGGCCAGGAGCGCATCCAGGCCCTCGGCCGCGAGATCACCGACAGCCTCGACGCCGCGAAGGCCGCCGACGTCGTCATCCTCGCCGTCCCGGACGTCCTGCTCGGCACCATCTCCGAGCAGCTCGTCCCCGTCATGAAGTCAGGCGCCAGCATCCTGACGCTCGACCCCGCCGCCGCCTACGCGGGTCTCCTCGCCAAGCGCGAGGACATCCACTACGCCGTAGCGCACCCGTGCCACCCGTCGGTGTTCCTCGAGCGCACCACCAAGGCCGAGTGGGACGACACCTTCGGTGGCATCGCCGCCCCGCAGGAGGTCATCGCGGCCTTCGACGCCTCGGAGTCGCTCGGCGACGAGGGCGACCGTGCCAAGGCCGTCGCCGAGGCCGTCATCACCACGATGTACGCCCCGGTCATCCAGGTGCACTGGGTCACGGTGAAGCAGCTGGCCGTGCTCGAGCCGACCCTGGTCGAGACGATCGCCTGCATGATCGGCGACTTCCTCAACGACGCCCTCGAAGAAACGGTCACCGGTGTCGGCGTGCCCCGCGAGGCCGCCCGCGCCATGCTCTACGGCCACACCTGGATCGCGCTGACCAACGGCCTGCGCGGCTCGAACCCGTTCTCCGACGCCTGCCACATCGCGATGGGCTACGGCCGCGAGAAGCTCATCAAGGAGGACTGGAAGCAGGTCTTCGACGACAGCGAGCTCGACAGCGTCATCGCGAAGATGCTCAAGATCGACGCCGTCCGCCGCTGACACCCGTCTGATCCGCCGAAGCGACAGATTCCCGCCGACCATCAGCGGGAATCTGTCGCTTTGCCGGTACTCACCGCCCGCCTCGGGGGCCCCAGGCCTCGGCGAGGGTGATCGAGGCGACCCCGGGCACCGTCAGCGCCTCCACCGACGCCGCGAACCACGCCCGCGCCACCGCCGAGTGCTGCGCCGGATCGGTCGCGTCCGCCACGAACTGCGGCCCGTACCCGGCCTCGATCGTCGTGTCGGTCACGACGGGGCGCGCGGAGGTCGCCACCGCGTTGAACCGTGGCCGCAGCGTCACCGGTCCGACGTGGAGCGCCCTGCCGGCGGCCAGCCTGGAGGCGCTCATCACCACCCAGCGCTGCATCCGGATCGACTCGGTCACCTGTTCGGGCGACCGGTCGTGCATCTGCGGCGTCACGCTGAAGGTCAAGGGCCCGTCCCAGTCGCGGAACAGGTCGACGGTCCGGTTCAGCTCCGTGAAGTGCGCGCGCGTGCCCGCGACGACCTCGAGGTCGCCGGCAGCAGCCGCGGCGTCGCGCAAGGCCTGCTGCAGCGCCGGGGTCGTCACGTGCGAGGACGGGTCGAACGCCCCGATGCGGACGACCGGCCCGCCCGCGAGCACGTCGTCGATCGCGGCGCGCAGCCGATCCGGGTCGTCGGTGACGAACCGGACGTCGAGCGGCGCACCACCCGCATCGCGCCGAGCTGACGCCAGCACCGCCCCGAGGTTCGGATCGCCGAGCACGGGTTCGACCAAGACCGGCAGGTCGAGCGGCACCGCGGTCGGGCGCGCAGCCGCCGGGGCCGAGGCAGCGAGCAGCTGGAGCGTCGGCGGCGGGGCGACCGCGGCGGTGGGAGCCGGCCCGTCCAGGAACGCGAGGTCCGGGGCGGGGGCGGCCGTGCCTCCCGGTCGATCGTCCGTCGTCGCGCGCAGCGTGAGCGACTGGTGGACCACGGAACCCGCGTCGAGCGCGACGGGGAACGGCTCGGACAGCGGCGTCGAGTAGGTCTTGAACGAGGCGTCGGTCCAGTTGCGCTGGTCCTCCGTCTCGAACACGTCGCCGGCCAGGTCGAGCGTCAGCGCGACCCGACCCGTCGACCAGTCCAGCCCCGACAAGTCGGCGGCCGGCTGGTGCGGCGCGATCCAGGTCGGGAACGCCGCCTCGGTGGCGGTGCCGGACGGGTGGCGCGCGGTGACGGGCACGCCGGCGAGGGTCGGCGGGTGCAGCACGACCAGGCCGATGCGGTTGCGGCGGAACGGCGTCGTCGTGGTGCCGGTCGCGTCGACGCGCAGGGTGGGGCCGTCGACGGTGACCTCGAGGGTGTACCGGAGCACTTCAGTGTCGTCGTAGCGGGCGCTGGCCTCGATGCGCAGGCGCCCGCGGCTGGCCGTGCCGGAGGGCAGCGTCCGAGCGAGCACGGTGTCGTCGGCGGTGCGCCAGTCGTGGTCACGCGTCACGAAGCGGATCGCCCGCAGCACCGGTTCGCCGTCGTACGCCAGGTCGGCGAGCTCGGCACCGCGCAGCGTGAACCGCCACGCACCGATCGACACCGCAGTCATGGCTCATGACTACCACCGGTCAACCGGTTGGGCAATGATGGGTCCGTGGAGCGACGACGCTCCCAGGACGGAGCTCCCGCATGACCGCACGACTCGACCACAGGACCGCACTCGTCACGGGGGCGGGCTCCGGCATCGGCCGTGCGATCGCGGACCGGTTCGTCGCCGAGGGCGCACGCGTGGTCTACGCCGACCGTGACGCGACGGCGGCGGGCACCGCAGCAGCGGCAGCCGGCTCGCTCGCGCTGCCGCTCACCGTGGACATCGCCGACGAGGCCAGCGTCGCGGCCGGGTTCGCCGCCCTCGCGGAGCGCGACCTGACGCCGGACGTGGTCGTCGCGAACGCCGGCGTGCAACTGTTCGGCCACGACGCCCGGGTCGCGGACGTGTCGCTCGACACCTGGAACCGCACGGTCGCGGTGAACCTGACGGGCACGTTCCTGACGGTGAAGCACGCCGTCCGGGCGATGCTCGCGGCCGGCGGCGGCGGGTCGATCATCGCGACGGGCTCACCCACCGGGCTGAACGGCGAGGGTGCGGAATTCGCGGCCTACTCGTCGACCAAGGGCGGCATCCACGCGCTCGTCCGTGCGACCGCGATGGCCTACGCGCGGGACGGCATCCGGGTGAACACCGTCGTACCGGGCTACACCGAGACCGGCCTCGTCTCGGCGATCTCCCGCGACCCCGGAGCGCGGGCCGCGATCGTCGCCCGCACGCCCCTCGGTCGCCCGGGGACCCCCGACGACGTCACCGGCATCATGGTGTACCTCGCCAGCGCGGAGTCGTCCTACGCGACGGGCGCCGAGTTCCGCGTCGACGGTGGCATGACGAGCCTCTGACCGCGGCGTTCCGCGAAAGCGACAGTGTGCCCCGAACGGTTCGCGGCACACTGTCGCTCTTGCGGACGTGACGGCACGCGGCCGACGAGATCTGTCGCCTTCGCAGGACGCACCTGCACCCCGACCGGGAGGCCCGGCGCAGCCCCGTCAGGCCGGCGTGCGGTGGGCGAGCAGCGCGCCCAGGGCCGCGGCCCCGCCCGCAGCGTCCGGCACCGTCACCATCCGTGCCTGCCCACCGCGGAGCCGTGCCACGAGGCCCGGCCCCGACCGCACCACGTAGGCGACCCCACGGCCGGAGAACCGGTAGCCCCAGCCACCCCACTGTCCGGGCGAGACGTCCTCCCACCCGCAGGACTCGATCCGCTCGAGCGGGACGCGCATGAGCGGGATGCGGGTCCACGTCGAGGTCAGTCGCATCCCACGCCGGTCCACGGTGAGCTCGACCCGGGCGAGCACCAGTACTGCGAGCCCAGCGACGACCAACACCGCTCCGGAGGCGACGGCCGTACCGAGGTCGGCCGGAGCCATCGCGAGACCCGTGCCGATCCCGAGTCCGACCACGACGGCCCCGAGCGCCGCGAACCAGCGACTGCCGATGCGGGCGCGCCACGCGACCCGTGTGTGCGACCCGATGCGCAGCGGTTCGACGTCGTGTGCCGGCACCGGGGGAGCCGTCCGGACGAGCGCGACGACCGGCACCGCGGCGATGACCGCGCTGACGGCCAGGAACGGCACGGTCCACCAGCCGGACAGCGTCCCGTCGCCGACGGTGTTCGTCGCGGCGAGCACGATCCAGGCGGTGCCGAGGCTGCCGGCGAACAGGTTGGCGACGAGCACCAGGGTGGCGGCGGTCCGGCGGTCGGGCATCCGCAGCGCCGCGAACGCCAGGGCCACGGCGCCGGCGGTCACCGCGAGCGTGATCCAGAACACCGGCCAGGGCGAACTCCAGCCGTCGGCGGTGCCGTCGGCCCCGAAGTGGACGGCCATGCGGTCCGGCAGGCTCGGTGCGGCGACGAGGGCCGCGACCACCAGGGCCAGCGACACCGCCGTCCCGGGTGCCACCACCGCCAGGCGAGTCCTCGCGTGCATCGGTCGGTTCGTCATCGTGCCCCCTTGATCATCGTGAACAGGTCGTCGAGCGGGACCCCGAGCGTGTCGGCCTGGTCGCGCAGCTCGTCCACGAGCGTGCGCAGCCGGTCGAACGACGCGTTGCCCGATCGCAAGACCGTTGCTCCGCGACCCCGCCGTAGTTCGATCAGTCCGTCGTCCTGCAGCTGTGCGTAGGCGCGCAGCACCGTGTGCATGTTGACGTCGACCGCGGCGGCGAGGTCGCGCGCCGACGGCAGGCGTTCCCCGCTCGCGAGGTCTCCGCGTGCGATCGCGTACCGGATCTGTGACGCGACCTGTTCGGCGAGGGTGGCCCGTGCGGTCGGGTCGACGGTGATCAACATGTTTGCATTGTATGCGAACAATCCCGCTGGCGCGAGGGTCCTCGTGGCGCGCTCTCCGGCCTTTGGCCATGGAACGCAGGCCCCCGTCCGGGGGTACGGCGTCCGGGTACTTTCGGCTGCAGCGAACCACTCGCGATTCAGGGAGAAAACCACGATGACGAACTACGAATCCGCCGACGGGGTGGAGCCCGTCCAGGTCACCACCTACCGTCTCGTCCGCAAGGCCGCCCGACGTGGTTGGGCCGTGCCCACCGACGAGGCCGAACCGTCCCTCGCCGACCTCGTGAGCACCCGCGGCTCCGCGCGCCCCGAGGCCCGCTGACCCCGCCGCCGACGCCGCACGGGGGCCAGCAGTATCGTCGGCCCATGCCCCCTTCGACCCGAGTGGTCACCCGTGGCGTCGAGGTCGGGACCCGAGGCTCCGACACCGGCGTCCCCGTACTGGTCCTGCACGGCAGTCCCGGTGGCATCGACGTCGCCGAGTTGATGGGGGCGTTCCTGCCGTCCGAGGACTTCCGCGTGGTCACGGTCTCGCGACCGGGCTACCTCGGCACTCGGCTCGACGCCGACCACTCCACGATCGACGACGAGGCCGACCAGCTCGCCGGGGTCCTCGACGCACTCGGCATCGACCGGGTCGGTGTGCTGGCCTGGTCCGGTGGTGCTCCGGCCGCGTACCGACTGGCGGTCCGCCACCCGGAGCGGACCAGGGCGCTCGCCGTCGCCTCCGGGGTGTCCGGTCGCTGGGTCCCCGGGTCGGCGGGACCAGCCGAACGACTCGTGACCGACACGGTGTTCGGCGCCGGTCTGGCGTCGGCCGCTGCGCGCATCGCCCCGGCTGCCGCGGCACGCGCTGCGGTGGCCGGCGTGAGCACCCTGCGTGGTGGGGCCCTGCGGGAACACGTCGCCGGCGTCCTGGCCGACCCGGTGCGGCGGGCGTTCCTGCTCGGCCTCGCCCGCACCGGCAACGCGTCCGGACCCCGACGCGCCGGCTGGGACAACGACGTGCGCCAGCTCGCGGCCGTCCAGTCGCTCGACCTCGGCGCCGTCCGGGCCCCGACGCTCCTCGTGCACGGCGACGCCGACACCGAGGTCGTACACGACGACAGCGCCCGCGCTGCCGAGACGATCCCCGGCGCCGAGCTCGTCACGCTGCCAGGTGGCACGCACTTCGCGCTCTGGGACCACCGCGACGCCGCCGCAGTGCAAGCACAGATGCGCGCACACCTGCAGCAGCACTGACCACCGGGTCGCCCGCTTGCTCACGATCCGGTATCGACGAGGTCTCGATCTCGACACGACGCCCCGTGCGTGACCACGGCGCTGCCACGATGGCAGGTATGGCTTCCCTCCGACTCGCGCTGCCCGTCGTCGCCGGTGCGCTGCTCGCGTCCCTCGCCCTGTCCGGCTGCTCCGCCGACGCCTCGTCGACACCGGCGCCGACCTCGTCGAGCGCTCGGTCGGCGGACGCAGCGGTGGACGCGCCGGCGGCGTCCCCCGCGGTCGACCCGATGGAGGAGGACCGCAGCGCCGCGGCCGTCTGCGGGCAGATCAGCGCGCTGTCGACGATCGCCCTGAACGCCTCGGACGGTCGTTCCCGCGGTGCCCTGACCGATGCGCAGTACGAGGCGCTGATCGCGGCGGAGCGCTTCGGGTACGAGCACCTGTCGAGCAGCGACGAGCGGCTCGACAACGCGATCGACTACGCGCACGAGTACCTCGACGCCCACCCGGCACCCACGTCGGGTCCGGCGCTCGAGGACAGTGCGGAGTGGGACCTCGTCGGGCGCACCCTGAACACCGCGTGCCAGCAGGCCGGTTCGAACGTGGTCGCGACCGCTCAGTCCGGCGGCTGATCGCGACTCGTCCGGCGGCCAGAGCGCACCGGGGCACCACGGGCACCAGGGTCACGCAACGGTCGCGGCCCGCTCGACCGCACCGACCAGCGCGTCCAGCGCCCGGTCGAGCTCCGGCGCCGTCACCGCCCCGTACCCCAGCACGACCCCGGCCGGCGTGCTGCCCGGAGCCATCCCGTACTCCTCGAGCGTCGAGACGAGCACGCCGGCACCGGCCATCCGCGCTGCGACCTCCTGCCCCGTCGCCGGACACGACCACACGACCACGGCGTGCAGTCCGCCGGTCAGCGCACGGGCCTCCAGTCCGGCGACGCCGTCGAGCCGCGCCGCGATCCGGGCGCGACGATGCGTGTAGTCGCGCCGGACCCGGCCGAGGTGCCGGCGGAGCGCACCGGTCCGGAGCAGGTGCGCGAGCGCGACCTGCACGGGCTCGGCGACGACCGCGCCGCGGGCACGACGGGCGGCGAGCACCGCGTCGGCGACCCCGGCCACGGATCCGGTCCCGACCGGCACACCAGCCGTCGCGGGCAGCACGACGTAGGAGCAGCGCAGCCGTGGGTCGAGCGTCTTCGAGAACCCGCCGACGTGCAGCACCACCCCCTCGGCGTCGAGCGCCGCGAGTGCGGGCACGGGGGTGCCGCGGTGCCGGAACTCCGAGTCGTAGTCGTCCTCGACCACGAGCGTGCCGGTCGCCGCAGCCCAGGCGAGCAACCGCTGCCGTCGCGCCACCGGCATCACCGAGCCGAGCGGGTACTGGTGCGTCGGCGTGACGAGCACGACGTCGACCGGCGGTGCGGCGGTCAGGGCGTCGAGGTCCATCCCGTCGTCGTCGAGCGGGATGCCGATCACGGTCCCGCCTGCGCTGAGCACCGCACGCTGACCGGTCCGGTACCCCGGGTCCTCGACCGCGAACACGGGGGCGCGACCGAGGTGCACGCGGAGCGCCTCGGTGACGAGCGACAACGCCTCGGAGGTCCCTGCGGTCAGCAGCACCCGGTCGACCGACGGGGCGAACCCGCGGCTCAGGCCGAGCTGTGCGACCACCTGCGCTCGGAGCTCCACCGTGCCGAGGGGGTCCGCGACGGCGTTCCGCAGTGGGGCGTCGGCCGCCGCCCGCCAGGCCGCGCGCCAGTCCCGCTGCGCGATCGCGGTGACGGCGGGGACCCCGGGGCGGCAGTCGATGACCCGGGCGGCGGCTGACGCTGATGCCTCAGCTGACGCCGCAGCTGGCGCACGCGGGTCCGTCGCCGGCAGCAAGTCCCCGACTCCCACGCCGCCGGTGCCAGCCGACGCGACGACCCGCGCCACCGCACCGTGCCGCGTCCGGATCCAGCCCTCACCGTCGAGCTGGTCGTACGCGGCGACGACCGTGCCGCGTGCGACGCCGAGCTCGGCCGCCAACGCACGGGTCGAGGGCAGCGGATCGCCCTCGCGCAGCGTGCCGTCGTGGACCATCTGCCGGATGCGTGCGACGACCCCTGCGGTCTTACCGGACTGGTCCACCACGATCACCTCGATCTGGTCCACACACTGGACCACTGTCGAACCTAGCGTGGCCCGCATGAGCACCCCGAACCCCGCCGACGGCCCCGACCTGCGGGTCCGCCGGATCCGCGAGCGCCAGTCCGACGACCCCGCCGTCCTCCGGGCGATCCTCGCCGAGGCCCACCTCGCCCACGTCGGGTTCGTCCGCGGCGGCCACCCGATCGTGCTGCCCTTCCTGTGCGGCGTCGGCGACCTCGGCGCCGGCCCGGTCCTGCTGCTGCACGGCTCGACCGGCGGCGGCCTGTTCCTCGAAGCAGGGGCCACCGGCGTGCAGGTCGCAGCGACGGTCACGCACCTGGACGGGCTCGTGTTCGCCCGTTCGACCTTCGACAGCTCCGCGAACTACCGGAGCGCGATGATCGCGGGCGCCGCGACGGTCGTGCCGCCCGAGCTCCGCACCGAGGCGCTCTGGCAGGTCTCCGACCACCTCATGCCCGGCCGCCGCGACGAGGTCCGCGAGATGACCCCGAAGGAGGTCCGCGCCACCCAGGTCCTGCAGCTGCCCCTCGACCGCGCGAGTGTGAAGGTCCGGTTCCAGGGCAACGGCGAGGCCGCGGACGACGGCGAGGACCACGCGGTCTGGGCCGGCGTGCTGCCGCTCGCGGTCCGCGCTGGCGTCCCGGTACCGGGGGACATCTCGGGGGACGCCCCGGTCGACGCGTCCGTCGTGGCGCTGGCGGCTCGCCTCGACCGCCTGTCGTCCGACCGGGAGGCCCGGATCGCCGCCGTCATGCGGGTCGCGTCCGTCTGAGGCCGGGTCCGCGGACCCCTGGGCGCGGATCCGCCGCATCTGAGCGACCTGCGAGGATCGCCCGTTCCTGTGACGAGCCGCAGGAACACTCCGGGACTGCCCAGCCTCGATCCGCCCCGTGACCAATACGTTACTTTCCGGATCGCCCAGCGGTCCCGACCCGGAAGGATCCATGGGACGCCACGCCCTGCCTGCAGCAGCCGAAGACCGACAGCCCTCGCGAGCGACCCCGCACACCGCGGTGGAACCCGCCCCGGCGTCGCCGCAGCCGCAGCCGTCCCGTCCCCGTGGTCGTCGCTCGGCCCTCGGTCCCGCTGCTGCCCGGGCCACGTTCGTGGAGCACCCGAAGCCGACCCGCACCGTCCGGATGCAGCCGCGTCCGCTCCCAGTCGCTTCGAGCGCCGGTGCCGCCGTCCTGAGCCGGAAGGCCGTCCTGCGTGCCGAGCGGGCCGTCGACCCGCGGCACATCCGCCGCGCCGCGAACGCCAAGCGTGCCGCGATCCTGCTCGCACCGGCCATCGCCGTGACCTCGAGCCTGACCCTGGCCGTGCCGGCGAACGCGGCGACCCCGGTCGAGACGCAGCAGGGCACGACGACCTCGCAGGCCGCGCAGACCTTCACCGTGGCGCACGACGTCAAGGTCCCCGTCGTCACGACCGACGGCATGACCACCACGACCACGGTCGTGTCGTACCCGACGCTCGACCTGCGCTTCGGGGTGACGACGGCCCAGGCGCAGTCGGCCCTGTCGGCGGCGTTGTCCGCCGGCGGCGACCGCGCCACGATCGTCGAGACCGCACTGCAGTACATGGGGGACCCGTACGTCGAGGGCGGCGCGAGCCACGAGGGCATCGACTGCTCCGGCCTGACGATGGTCGCGTACGCCGCGGTCGGCATCCCGCTCGTGCACTACGTCCCGACGCAGGACGCCGCGGCGACGACGATCCCCGAGTCCGAGGCGCTGCCCGGCGACATGGTCGTGTACGACGACGAGGACCACGTCGGGCTCTACCTCGGCCAGGGACTCGTGCTGCAGGCACCGCACCCGGGCGAGGTCGTCGACATCGTGCCGATGTACTCGGCCGCGCACCACTTCGCGCGCCTGCTGCCCGCCGGCAGCTGACCCGACGCAGGCGGGGCCGTCGACGGTGACCATCCCGGCCACCGGAGGGTCCGGCACCGACGTGTCACGGGCCTCCCGTATCCTGGCCTGATGGCTTCCGACACCCGTACCCCGTTCGAACAGCAGCAGTCTGCTCGTCCGCAGGTGCGCCCGCGCACCGAGGGCTGGAAGCAGGCGACCGACACCGACGGCCGTCCGCTGCTGCAGTTCGCGTCGCCGAAGCGCGGCAAGCCGCCCGTGCACCTGGCCGACCTGACGGCCGAGGAGCGCGAGGCCCGCGTCAAGGAACTCGGGCTGCCGGGCTTCCGCGCGAAGCAGCTCGCGACCCACTACTTCACGCACTACACGTCCGACCCGGACAAGATGACCGACCTGCCGGCCGCCCAGCGTGAGCAGCTCGTCGCCGGGATGCTGCCACCCCTGCTGACCGAGACGCGGCGGCTGGCGACGGACAACGGCGACACGATCAAGTTCCTGTGGAAGCTGCACGACGGTGCCCTGGTCGAGTCGGTGCTCATGCGGTACCCGGGTCGCATCACGCTCTGCGTCTCGTCGCAGGCCGGTTGCGGCATGAACTGCCCGTTCTGCGCCACCGGCCAGGCAGGACTGACACGCAACATGTCCACCGCCGAGATCATCGAGCAGATCGTCCGGGCCAACGCGGCCATCGCGGCGGGGGAGCTCGGGGGCGATCCCCGCAAGGGCGGCAAAGACCGCGTCGACGCCGAGCGCGTGACGAACATCGTGTTCATGGGCATGGGGGAGCCGCTCGCCAACTACAAGCGGGTGATGGACGCCGTGCGGTTGATGGTCGCGCCGCAGCCGAACGGCCTCGGCATGAGCGCCCGCGGCATCACGATCTCGACCGTCGGGCTGGTGCCCGCGATCCTCAAGCTGGCGGACGAGAACATCCCGGTGACCTTCGCGCTGTCGCTGCACGCCCCGGACGACGAACTCCGCGACGAGCTCATCCCGGTGAACTCGCGCTGGAAGGCCGACGAGGCGATCGACGCCGCGCACAACTACTACGTCAAGACGGGCCGCCGTGTCTCGATCGAGTACGCGCTCATCAAGGACATGAACGACCACGCCTGGCGCGCGGACCTGCTCGCCGAGAAGCTCAACAAGCGCGGCAAGGGCTGGGTGCACGTCAACCCGATCCCGCTCAACCCGACGCCGGGCTCCGTGTGGACCTCGTCCGAGGTGCACGTGCAGGACGAGTTCGTCCGCCGGCTGAACGCCGCGGGCATCCCGACGACCCTGCGCGACACCCGCGGCAAGGAGATCGACGGGGCCTGCGGGCAGCTCGCTGCAGCGGAGTAGCTCCGCCGCCGACGGGGACTCCAGGGCCGACACGCCCGGGAGGAACCACGGTTGGCGAGGCCCCCGGGGCCTGTGTAGTGTTACCTCTCGTTGCCACGGCGGCGGAGAACGGAACGGCTGAGACGGTCACTGGGTTTACCCGGGGATCTTGTCCGCCACGGTTCTTCCCCGGGCAGCGGATTCACCAGCCTCTCTGGCGG
>NZ_RKIF01000001.1:0-129435 GCF_003752545.1 Curtobacterium sp. PhB172 | reverse complement strand
GCCCTCGTGACGAAGTGGGGCATCGACCGCCGCATCCGCGAGACCCGTTCCCTGGTCAAGGACCACCGGAAGCTGCCGTCCGTGCGCACCAACGCGCACGCCAGCCCTGCACCTCGGGAGTGACGCGCCATGCCGATGGGGCGGGAGAAGCTGAACGCACTGAAGGTGGAACTCGGCGGTCCGATCGAGTCCGAGGGGGAGGTCTCCCTGCGGCTCGATGGGAAGCGCTGTCGCACGCGCGCCGATTTCCTTCGTGAGATCGGGGTGGCACTTCAGTTTCCGCCGTACTACGGCGCGAACTGGGATGCGCTCGAGGAGTGCGTTCACGATCTGACGTGGTTGCCGGATGCGCATGTCAACCTGGTGGTGGAGAACGCGGACCAGCTCCTCGTGAGCGATCCCGAGCGAGAGTTGGACATCTTCGTCGATGTCCTTCGAGCGGGTACGGAATGGCAGCGTGCGCTCACGATGCACCTTGGCGGAAATTCGAGTGGCCGCATCTCGACGGCCTTCGCTGCCCTCCTCGAGGGTCAATGTTCTTCATGGCGCGCCGAGTGAGAGCATCTTCGCCGCGTTGCGCCGTCACGGGGAATTGACATGGTGTTGAGCGCTCGATCAGAAGCGTGGGCGCTGCACCCAAAGCCCGCCTGGGCACCCTTGGTCGACTTCGTCGCGAACGTCGAACTCGAGGACGACCCAGATTCGCTGCTTCGCTATGAACAACTCGTGTTCGAGCGCCTGCCTGAACAGCGCTTCCGACTGTGCTGCGTGCCGTTCTACCATCACGGCTACGCTCTTGGCGACGTCGTGGAACTCGTTGATCGGGAAGGGTTCGGTTGGACCCCGGCGCGGGTGCTCGAGCGGAGCGACTACTGGGTGCTCCGCGTGCTCCTCCAACAGGATCGCGGAGCATCGGCGATCCGGAGTCTCATCGAGAGCATCCACGCGCCAGTCGAGACCACATGGCGACTCGTCGCGTTCGCAGTACCTGGACGCGACCTGCTGCAACGCGTTCGAGCTGAGCTGGATGAGCTCGAGCAGGAAGGACTTCTGGTGTACGAGACCGGGTGGACAGATGGAGGGTGAATTGCAGCCGTATTCGGGAACCTCATCACCGTCGCGTTGGTGCGCTGAGACCAGCGCGGGCCACGGCTTGAGGCGGACCTGATCTCCGCGGCGGTGCGCGGAGCGCGTGAGCGTGAGCCGTTCACGCAGGGAAGGCGATGAGACTTGGCAGCACGAGGTCTCACGACCGCCGAATCGGACCTGATCCGCTGGTTGCTGGCGCACTGCATGCCGCAGGACGCGAAGCCCGCTCCCACCGACCTGTCCACCGCGCTGGTCGCTCGGTACGACGAATCAGAGTGCCTTCGCTTCGAGAAGCCAGTCTCGTCCGGTGAACGGGGTTTCCACTCCGACATGTTCACCTTCGACGACGTCGATGGCGTTTCGATCACTGCGTTCCTGACCTTCGACCCGCGAGGTCGTATGCAAGAACTCGACCTCTGGAAGGCAGACGACTCGAGGATCGTGGGTCTGCGCGATCCCTCCCGCTGAGGTGCCGATGGCCCGCTGCGGGAGTCCAGCTCAGCGCCGCTTGCGCAGCGCGTTCGTCGCCCACAGCGCGACGGCGATCAGCACGGGCTGGAACAGGAGCCGGACGAACCGCTTGGTGTCCGTGTCCAGGCCGAAGCCGTCACGGTGGTGCATCCACTGGGCGATGTTGCCCGGGAAGATCGCGGTGAAGAACACCGCGGCGACCCACCCGACGGTGGCCTGCCGGCGGACCAGCAGCATCAGTGCGGCACCAAGGGAGATCTCGGCGATGCCCGAGGCCAGGACCGTGACGTCCGGGTCCAGGGGGACGAACTCCGGCACCTGTGCCCGGAACTCCTGACGTGCGACCGTGAGGTGGCTGATGCCGGCCCAGGTCATGGCGGCACCCAGCAGGATGCGGACGACGGTGCGGGGCTTGGTCGAGCGGGGAGTGCGGGGGCGGGAGGTCATCGGGCGGGGGCCTTTCGAGGGGTGCCGGACACGGGTGCCCGGTTGTGCGCAATTGAATTGCGCACAACCTAACACGGCATCGCCCTCGCACGAGGACGCTCTTCCGGCAGCGCGGCCCAGACATCGGCCCACACGAGCTCGAAGTCGACGGGCGCGAGTCGGTGCGCCCGCACCGCCCGCTCCAGGATCGAAAGCGCGTCGAGCGAGCCGGCGAGGAGCCGCTCGTCGCCGTACACCTCCGGCCGACCGTTGCCCAGGAACGTGGTCACGGTGATCGAGCGCACCCGTGGCCGCAGTCGTCTGGTGGCCCGCGCGAGCACCGCGAACCCCGCGGCGTACAGCGCGAGTCCGACGGGCATGCCCGCCGCCGGTACCGAGACGGCGACGACCACGACCACGAGCGCGGTGAACACCCCGACGGCGGGCCAGACGTGCCATGCCCGGAGCAGCAGGCGTTCGCTCGTGTTCGTCCCGGGTGGGAACACGACGAGTGTCCGCGAGGTCCACATCGTGCGTCCCACCGGCCGGATCGTGTACCGGCCCCACAGGTGCGGCCCGTCGATCAGGCGGTCGCGGACCGACGTCGCCGTGGTCACCGCTCCACCGGCAGGAGCTCGGCGCGGACGGGCACGGCCGTGCTGACGACGTCCCGGTGCCGGACGGTCGTGAGGCAGGGGAAGCAGACCAGGTCACCATCGCGGACGTCGGCCGGCAGCGGAGCCGGGAGGCGGTGGAACGGACCGTCGGCCTGACCGTCACATCGGGTGACGACGTACATCGTGGCGAGGGGAGCGGTGCTCCGGCGTCCGATCAGGCGCACCTGGTCGAGCACGGCGCAGGTCGGCAGGACCGCGTCCAGTTCCAGGAGCACCACCCCGGTGCGCGGCCGTCGGACCCGGGTGACCGACGCGACCGCGACGCTGACGTCTCGAGGGGTCCAGCCGCGGGGGCGGTAGCGCGGCGGCGACTGCTCCGCGGTGTGCACGCTCGGGGTGCCGGTCAGGTCGGCGAGCCGGACCATCGAGATCGCGGCGACCACCAGGTCGTCGGTGGTCGCCACGGTGTGGGCCGGCCACAGGACCGGGTCCATCGGATCCGACAGGGACGCGCGGAGCGTCGGCATGATCGCTGTCAGTGTCACACCGGACACGTTCCCGCGCGGACAGGCAAGGGGGAAGGTGCCCTGACGGAACCCCTACGCCCGAGTGACGACTCCTGACAGTCCGCTCACTCGATGTCGACGTCCCGCTTGCCGCGCCGCACGATCAGCGGGTCCGGCTTGCCGATCACGTCGACCGCCTTGTCCGGGTAGTCGAACTGCGTCAGGAAGTACCGCATCGCGTTGAGTCGGGCGCGCTTCTTGTCGTTCGACCGCACGATGGTCCACGGTGCGTACCGCTTGTCGGTCCGGGTGAACATCGCCATCTTCGCCTCGGTGTAGTCCTCCCAGCGGTCGAGGGACAGCAGGTCGATGTCGGACAGCTTCCACCGGCGCACGGGGTCGAGCTGCCGCATCGCGAACCGGGTGCGCTGCTCGCGGCGGGTGACCGAGAACCAGAACTTCGTCAGGTGGATGCCGGAGTCGACGAGCATCCGCTCGAACTGCGGCACCTGGGTCATGAACGACTCGTACTCGGCGTCGTCGCAGAACCCCATGACCCGCTCGACGCCGGCGCGGTTGTACCAGGAGCGGTCGAACAGGACCATCTCGCCGGCCGACGGCAGGTGCTGCACGTAGCGCTGGAAGTACCACTCGCCGCGTTCCCGCTCGCTCGGCTTGCTGAGCGCCACCACGCGCGAGGTGCGGGGGTTGAGGTGCTCCGTGAACCGCTTGATGGTGCCGCCCTTGCCCGCGGCGTCGCGGCCCTCGAACAGCACGACGACCTTCTGGCCGGTGTCCTCGAGCCAGTACTGGCACTTCAGGAGCTCGATCTGCAGCTGGTACTTCGCGTACTCGTACTCCTCGCGCGGCAGCCGCTCGTCGTACGGGTAGTCGTCGCGCCACGTCAGGACGGGGTTGCCGTGCGGGTCGATGAGGTCCGGGTCAGCAGTGTGCCCGTCGGCGACGCTGTAGCCCTCGGTCCGGAGCTGCTCGATGTACTCCCGGAGTGGTTGCGAGTACGGCGCTGTGTCCACGGTGTCTCCCTCACTGCCCACCGATCGACGGTTCGTCGGTCGGCTCGTGCCCATCTTGTCCTGCACAGCCCCACGGATGCCGAACCACGCGTGTCGCCCCGGTGAAGCTCGTCCCGCTCAGCCGACACCGCAGCGTCGTTCGGTGCAGCTGATGACGCTGCCGTCCCAGGTCGGGTGCGCGCTCCCGGCACCGACCCGACGATCGCCCACCGCGAGCACCGGCGTCTGGTCGGCGGTGAGGCCCATCGCGAACCCACCGCCGTCCTCGGATCGTTCGTCCGGGACGTACCGCGCGATGGTGCTCGTCCAGGTCGTCGAGCACGTGCGGTCGAGACACGACACCAGGTCGATCGACTGCCGGTCGGTGTTGCGGACCGCGATGAGTGGCCTGCCGGTGTCGTCCACGACCACGGCGGGAGGTTGCTGGTCGGCCCCCGGCAGGTCCAGGTCGACGACGGTCGAGGCTCCGCAGGCAGCGTCGTCGCATGAGATCAGCTGCTGCGTCGTGCTGCCGGCGGGCCGGTAGAGGACGATCGGCCGGTCGCGGGTGCCGAGACCGATCTGCGCGCCGTCGGTCATGTCGAAGGTCGACGAGTCGGCTTTCCCCGTGGTGATGTCCGGCGTCTCGACCCGCGGTTCGCCCGCGACGGTGGTGGAGACGATCCTGAGCTTCGGCAGCTCGAGGTCCCGCCCGCTGTCGACGAGCGAGACGACCGCGGTGCCGCTCTTCGTGACCGTGATGCCGAGGGTGCCCGATGCCGACAACGTCGGTACCCAGTCGAGCGGGACACGCTTGGTGATCGAGGTGGAGCACAGGTCGTCGTCGCAGAACGTGATGGAGAGTTGCGCCCTTGCTCCCGACACACCGCGCACGATGCCGGCGACGACGGGGTGCTCGCCCGTGGTGGTGACGGCTGCCGCGGTCAGCGTGGCGTTGCTCCGTGCGAACACGGACTCACCGCTGCGGAAGGCCACGTCGAAGCCGGCGACGGACGTCCGGGTGCCGTTCGGGGTCGAGAAGCCGTGCGTCGCCGGTCCGGTCGCCCAGCGGTGGAGCTGGGCGGGCGTGCTGTGCACGACGTCGAGTTCGAAGCGGTCGGATCCCGACCCCGACCCCTCGACCGGACGCCACTGCGCGGTGATCATCGCGCCGTCGGGCAGGCCGGCGATCGCGGTACCGAGGATCGACGCCGGCTCGAGCGACGGGTCACAGGTCGCGCCGGAGCACCGGTCCACCTGTGCACCCTCACCCCCGAGTCCGCTCAGCGCCACGGTGTCCGCGCCGACCTCGGTGACCGCCGCCCCCCGCCAGATCTGCGGAGTCTGGGCGGCGGAGTAGCTGGTGAACCCGAACGGGTTGGCCAGCACGGTCGGCACGAGGACGATCGCGGGGACGAGGAGCGTCGCGAGTCCCACGAACGCCCCGCCCCGGAGACGGCCGGGCGACCCCTCAGCCGAGCCTGCCGCGGCCGCTGGCACCGGCACCGGCGCAGCAGCGGGAGCGGTCCACCACACGGACGTGGAGCGGACAGCCGCCCCTCGCACGGCGATCGCGATCAGGAGCAGGACGGTCGCGCCGGGCACGAGGAACGAGATCGCCGCGCTGAGCACCGCCGTGACGACCGAGGGGGACTGCACCCCGACCAGGGCGGCGAGGCCGACGTGGACCACCCCGAGGACGAGCCCCGTGGTCACCAGGGCTCGGCGCGGCGAGCGGAAGACCTCGACGTCGGGCGACTGCTGGACGTCACGGGTCCGCCAGGCGTTCGCGAACGCCGTCCGCCACGTGGTGCCACCGACCGCGATCTGCGGCCACGCCATCAGCAGTGGCGCCGCGACGACCAGCGCCACGAACACGAGCAGGGTGATCGCGAGGGCGAGCCAGGGCGACACTGCGGTCGCGACGGTCGCAGCGACGGCGATCAGGAGCACCAGCGCTGTGACCAGGAACGCGAGCAGCACCGCTGGCGCCCGCCGGGCCGCAGCGCGCCAGGCACCCCGCGCCGACGATGCCGCCCGCGCGGACCCGACAGCGCCGACCATGGCGACCGTCGCCGCGGTGATCCCGAACGCGTTCCCCAGGACGAGCAGCGCACCGGCCGTCACGACCACGGCGAGCCAGGTCGGGCCGGGGTCGACCGTGCTGAACGCACCGTTGACGATCGCGAGCGCACCGCGACCACCGAGTACGACTACGACGAGGCCGGCCAGCAGCGCCGAGGCGACCACCGGCACGGCGAAGGCGATCGCGGGGGCGGTGCCGCTGAACGCCAGCGCCCCCGCCGGCGGCGGCCCGAACAGCTTGCTCGTCGCGGACTCCTGTGGCGCGCTGTCGCTGATCTGCTCGTCGTGCATCGTCTGGTTCCCCCTGGTCTCGGACGTGCCCCCATCCTGTCAGCCCCTCCGCCATCCGCTAGCGTCGACAACGGCCAATCCCCCGACCCCGGATCGAGCAACGATGCCTGACGTCCACCTACCTGCCGCCGACCGCTACGAGCAGCTCCCGTACCAGCGTGTGGGGAGGAGCGGCCTCATGCTGCCGCGTATCTCCCTCGGCCTGTGGAACAACTTCGGCGCCGACCGCGCACTCGCCACGCAGCGCGACATCGTGCTGCACGCCTTCGACCGCGGGATCACCCACTTCGACCTGGCGAACAACTACGGTCCGCCTGCCGGGTCGGCCGAGGAGCAGTTCGGCCGCATCCTCGAGTCGGACCTGCGTCCGTACCGTGACGAGATCGTGGTGTCGACGAAGGCCGGCTACGACATGTGGCCGGGCCCGTACGGCGACCGGGGCTCGCGCAAGTACATGCTCGCGTCGCTCGACCAGTCGCTCGGGCGCCTCGGGCTGGACTACGTCGACGTCTTCTACTCGCACCGTCCCGACCCTGAGACCCCCATCGAGGAGACGGTCAGCGCGCTCGTGACCGCGGTCCGTTCGGGCAAGGCGCTCTACGCGGGCATCTCGAACTACGACCCGGCGCAGACCGCCGCGGCAGCCGAGGCGCTCGCCGCCGAGAACATGCACCTGCTCATCCACCAGCCGCGCTACAACATGTTCGACCGGGTCCCCGAGGACGGGCTCTTCGACGAGCTCACGCGTCTCGGCACCGGTGCGATCGTGTTCTCGCCGTTGGCCGGTGGGCTGTTGACGGACCGCTACCTGGACGGTTCGGTGCCGGTCGGGTCGCGTGCGGCCGAGGGCCGCTGGTTCGGTGCGGACCGCATCGACGACGAGTACCTGACCACGGCGCGCGCACTCAACGACATCGCGGCTGCCCGCGGGCAGACGCTCGCGCAGCTCGCGATCACGTGGGTGCTCCGGCAGCCCGCCGTCACGTCGGCGCTGGTCGGGGCATCGAGCGTCCGTCAGCTGGACGGCACGCTCGACTCCCTCGCGGGTGCCCCGCTCACTGACGAGGAGCTCGCGGCGATCGACGCCCTGGTGCCGCGTCGCTGAGCCGGGCAGGATGAGCGACATGACCGACGACAGCGACATGATCCACCCCCGGGTCGCGCCCAGCGGCGACGGGTGCGTCGAGTGCGACGCCACCGGGTCCTGGTGGGTGCACCTGCGCCGGTGTGCCGCGTGCGGCCACGTCGGGTGCTGCGACGACTCGCTGAACACCCACGCCACCCGGCACTGGGAGGCGACCGGGCACGCGGTCATCCAGAGCTACGAGCCCGGCGAGACGTGGGCGTACGACTACCGCGACCAGTCCACGTTCGAGGGCGTGGAGCTCGCGGCGCCGACGAGCCACCCCGTCGACCAGTCCGTCCCCGGGCCGGCGGACCGCCTGCCGGCGGTCTGGTTGGAACTGCTCGGCGGGTCGCGCTAGGGCCGTCGACGCGAAGGGAGACAGACGGGAGGCGCGGTGCCAGCCGGCACCGCGCCTCCCGTTCGTCAGTGGGTTGCCCCTAGACCGCCGCGGTCGCCTCGTCGCGGTGCGGGAGCTTCCAACCCGGGCGCACGAAGTGGCAGGTGTACCCGGCGGGGTACTTCTCCAGGTAGTCCTGGTGCTCCTCTTCGGCCTGCCAGAAGTCGCCCGCGGGCTCGACCTCAGTGACGACCTTGCCGGGCCAGATGCCGGAGGCGTCCACGTCGGCGATGGTGTCGCGCGCGACCTGCTCCTGCTCGGGCGAGGTGAA
The DNA here is from genome assembly GCF_003752545.1 of Curtobacterium sp. PhB172. NCBI lineage: Bacteria > Bacillati > Actinomycetota > Actinomycetes > Micrococcales > Microbacteriaceae > Curtobacterium > Curtobacterium sp. PhB172. The sequence goes on along the minus strand of NZ_RKIF01000001.1, from coordinate 121,143 downwards.
GAAGATCGCGGAACGGTAGGCACGGCCGACGTCGTTGCCCTGGCGGTCCTTCGTCGACGGGTCGTGGATCTGGAAGAAGAACTCGAGCAGGTCGCGGTACGAGATCTCCGACGGGTCGAAGACGATCTCGACCGACTCGGCGTGGTCACCGTGGTTGCGGTACGTCGCGTTCGGGGTGTCACCACCCGAGTAGCCGACGCGGGTGCTGATGATGCCGGGACGGCGGCGGAGGAGCTGCTGCGCTCCCCAGAAGCAGCCGCCGGCGAGGATGGCGGTTTCGGTGGTGGTCATGGTGGCCTCCTGAGGTCGTCGTGCCGCTGGCTGCGGCACCGTGTGGTGCAACCGGCAACGGCGGCTGTCTGTTCCCGTCGCCGGGCCGGCACACCTCGACAGTACGAGGACGTGCTCTGCGTCACCTCTGCGGTACGGTCGGGCTCACCTGAAGCGGTCATCCATGCCTGACGATGGACTGTGCCACCCACGACGTTCGTGGCCGCTGGGTCTCGCGCTCTGTTGCGTTGTGTTCCTCGAGGTGTTCGCGGCGATCGGCTCGCTGCCGGGGATGCTCGTCGCGCAGGTGCAGTACACGTCGTGTGCTCCGACGAGACGATGCGGTGTTCGTACGCGGTCGGCGATGTCGCGGAGCTCATCGTGCCGCTCCTCGCACTCATCGTCGCGATCACGACCTGGGTCATCGGGGCATCTGGTGTCCCCACGGTGCGGCGAGCCCCCCGGCGCTCGCCTACTCGTCCGCGACCAGGGCGTGGTAGGCAGCGCCTTCGCCGGCGACGTCGAAGTTGATCGCGATTCGGATCTGCTGGTTGTGGCGAGAACACGCAGAACCCCCATCTCGACCACGTCATCCCGAAGAACAAGGGCGGTGATGGCGCAGAGAGCAACATCACCCTCGCGTGTCCGCCCTGCAACCTGTCCAAGGGCGCGAAGGACTGGCCCGGCATGGGGCAGGAAGGCTACAACTACAAGGAGTGGATCCCACCGCTCATGCGAAAGGAAGCACAGGAATGCCGGACTACACCGTCGTCACGCACGAGAACCCAGTGCTCGGGGTCGAGAAGGTCGTCCGGGTGGAGCTTGATCCGTCGTGGGACCCGATCCGCTACGAAGACTTGACGATCATCATCCTCGACGACGGCCGCAACGTTGTGAGCTGTGTCCCCTTGTTCGCGAAGAATGTACACCTGGGAGACATCATCAATGCGGTCGAGAATCCTTCGACCGGACAGCTCGAGTACGGGGATCGTGTCGACCGGGGACAGTCTTGGGTCTTCAGGATCAGTCCTCGCGATGAAGACGCTTTCCGCATCGTTCACGACGTCATCCACGAATTCGGCGGTGCCGTCGAGACGTGGGGCTCGATCACAGGAGTAGCGATCCGAGGGGATGCGGCTGCCGACCAGTTCGCGGACCGGTTGCAGCAGCTGGAAAACGACGGACTCCTCGAGTACGACACCGCAGAGCGCTGAGAGGGCGGACACGGGACAGCACCAGTTGCGCACGTCCCCCGGGCCCGGGGGAAGTCCGATCGGCGAACGCCGATCTCGACGGCTCGGCGGTCACGGTCAACGATGTGAGCGGAACGAGCTTCCGGCTGTGAGTGCCCCTGCGCCGCCGGTTGTTGCGTTCGAGGCCGACAACCCGCACTCGTCGTTCGCTGCGACGTTTTGGAGGCACGGTGCCAGCTGGTACCGCGCCTCCAGTCCGGGGTGGGGCCGCGTCAGTTCGTGGTGTCCTCGAGCGCGTCGAGCGCGGCCACGTCGTCGGCGGCCAGCACGAAGTCGACGTCGGCGTTGTCGGCGATGCGCGACGGGGTCGTGGACTTCGGCAGCGGCAGGACGTCCTTCTCGAGCAGGTAGCGGATCGCGACCTGGGCGACGGACTTGTCGTACTTCGCCGCGATCTCGGCGATCTGCGTGTTCTCGAGCAGGCCACCGGTGGCGAGCGGCGAGTAGCCCTCGGTCAGGATGTCGTGCTCGCGGTCGAAGGCGGTCGTCTCGTCCTGGGTGTTGCCGATGAACCAGCGGATCTGGTTGGCGTGCGGGACGACGTCCGTGCGGCCGAGCAGGTCCTCGAGGTCGGGGACGGCGAAGTTCGAGACACCGATCGAGCGGGTCCGGCCAGCGTCGTAGACCTCTTCCAGCACCTTCCACACCTCGACGTTGCCGTCGCGGTGGTCGGAGCCGATGGCGTCCCAGGGCCACGGTGCGTGCACGAGGTACAGGTCGATGACGCCGACGTCGAGGTTGCGGCTCGAGGTCTCGAAGGCATCACGGGCGCCGTCGGCGGTCTTGATCTCGGCGGGCAGCTTCGTCGTGACGAAGACCTCGTCGCGGGGGACGGCGCTGTCACGGATGGCCTGGCCGACGCTGGCCTCGTTGCCGTAGGCCAGGGCGGTGTCGATGTGGCGGTAGCCGGCGTCCAGGGCGGTCTTCGTGGCGTCGTAGGCGTCGTCGCCGGACGGGATCTGCCAGGTGCCGAAGCCGATCTTCGGGATGTGCAGGCCGTTGGACAGGGTGAACGTGTCGGTGAGAGCGGGCATGCGTCGGACAGTACGCCGCCCGGTTCCGGGGGCGGTCACGGGACGCAACGCTGGGCCGCCGCGTACCGCGCCCCGGAACGGGCATCGCGCCCCGACTCACACGGGCGCGATGCCCGCCAGGGGGCGCGAACGCGTCAGACGACGGACGACTGTCAGCGCGTGCGCGCGCCGATGCGCGGCAGCACGAAGCCGAGGATGATCATCGCGACGGCGAGGAACGCGTGCAGCACGTTGTCCGCGCTGTTCAGGGGGACGAAGTTCGCGGGGTCCGCCATGCCGGCCGTGAACAGCCCGTAGACGAACAGGACCGCGTAGACGATGCCGCCGACGACCAGGTAGAGGCGAGCGCCCGACGCCGAACGGGCTGCGACGAGTCCGACGATGCCGAAGAGCAGGTGCACGATGTTGTGCAGGACCGACACCTGGAACAGCCCCAGGAGCAGGGCCATGGAGCCGTGGCCGGCCATCGACATCGACCCCATGTCCATCGTGAGTCCGGGGATGAAGCCGGCGATGCCGACGATCAGGAAGACGACCCCGAAGAGGAGTGCACCCTTCTGGGTCCACGTCGAGCCGGTGCGGTTGCGAGCGGTTGCTGCGTTGCTGGTCATGGTGGGACCTCTCATCTCGTACGCGTCGCGGATGTGACGCACAGGGCATTCGTAGTCGATGCGCAGTCGGATTGCAGGGACGATCCGATTTCCGAACGTCGGCGCACCTGCTGAGTCGGTGCGCATGCCGTGCTGCCTACGCTCCGCAGCACGGCAACACCGACGGAAGGCAGCACCATGGCAAGCGGAGTCGCAGCGGTATGGGTCCCGGTCACCGACATGCAGCGGGCGGTCGCGTTCTACCGCGACACCCTCGGCCTGACGGTCACGGACGAGTCCGACGACTGGAGCGAGATCGACGCGAACGGCCTGATGATCGGGCTGAACGGCCGTGAATCGGCGAGTCCGTCGAGCGGCGGGGGAGCGGTCATCACGTTCCAGCCGGACGGGTCGATCGAGGACGAGCTGGCGAGCATCCGTGAGCGTGGTGCGGATGTGCAGGGCGAGATCAGCGAGCACCCGTGGGGCAAGATCGTCCCGTTCAAGGACAGCGAGGGCAACGACCTGCAGTTCTACGCGCCGCCGCAGGGCTGACGCGACCCCAGGACGGACGGGAGGCTCGGTGCGGTGTCGCCACGCCTCCCTCGCAGGCTCGGTCGGCGCGCCCCGCGCAACGCTTCGCGTTGCCGCTGAGCGGGGCGCGCCCGTCTGCGCGTGGTCGCCTGCAGAGCGCTACGCGACCGCGATCTCGTTGGGCACGCCCGGCAGTGCGTCGCTGGAGGCGACGACCTTCCCGGTGGTCAGGTCCACGGCGTGCACCTTCCGCTCGGCGGGATCGGTGACGTAGGCGATGTCGCCGGCGACCTTCACGGCGGGGTGGGCGTCCTGCCACTCGGCCGGGCCCTCCCACGCGTCGATCACGGGGAACGAGTCGAGCTGCTCCCCGCTGGTCTCGTCGAAGGTGTGCAGGGCGCCGTCGTCACCGAGCACCACCGCTTCGTCGCCAGGGCCGCGTGCGAGGTCGCGGAACGTGAAGCCGACGCCGTCGGGCAGGTCCGCGACGGTGTACTTCCCCGAAGCCGCGTCGATCAGCGCGATCTGGTCGAGCAGGTAGCCCTCGCTGTCCGGGTCGTCGTTGTAGTCACCGACCGCGACCGACGACGTGTCCGTGGTGAACAGGTTGCCGGTGCGCCCGTACTCGGTCGGGGCGTCGAGCTTCTCGAACGCGCCGTCGGCGTAGACGAGCGCGCCGTCGGTGCAGCCGAAGACCGCGACCTCGTCCTGGACCGCACCTTCGCCGTGCACGTCCGGGCACGATTCGGAGCGGGTGAGTTCCTCGCCGTCGGCGTCCAGGGCTCGGACGCCACTCCGGCTCTCCTCGGTGCCGATGGTGGTCAGGAGCGTGCCGTCCTCGAGCTCGATCGCGACGCCGTGGTGCGCCGCCTCGGACTCGGTGGTCCGGGAGTCGGGCAGGGCGTCGCCGTCGAGGTCGGTGTTGTCGAAGGTCGTCACGTCGCCGGTGCCGTCGGCGAACAGGGCGGTGCGGTCGCCGTGCACGACGGCGTGCCCACCGGTGTCGGCCGGGAAGACCGCGTCGGTGAGGGCCGGGTCCGCTGCGGTGTCGAGCACCCGGAAGCCCTCGGGCACCGTGACGAGCACGTGGCGGCCGTCGCCGGCGGGGTTCACGCGGGTGAAGCCGTCGACGGCGTCGTCGGCCACGACCTGCAGGTCCTGGTCGAGCACGAGCAGGCCGCCGTCGTAGGTCAGCGTGATGCGGGTGCTGTCGGCTTTCGGGGCCGAGGTGCTCTCGGCATCGGCGGCGTTCGTGGCGCACCCGGTCAGGGCCAGGGCAACGGTGCCGAGCAGCGCGGCCGGCAGTGCCGCGGCGCGGAGGGTCTTGGTTCTGGTCATGGGCAACACTGTACTGATTCTCATTCTCATCAAGAAATCGGAGCCGTCAGGCCGTCGACGATCGACTCGGTGTTCGAGCGCATCATCCCGAGGTAGGTCGACGCGGCGCCGTCCTCGGTCAGGGACTCGGTCGCCAGCGAGCGGATCGACACCTGCAGGTCGACCTCGTCCGCCAGGACCTCGGCCAGGCGTGCGGGTTGCGAGGCGTCGGCGAAGATCGTCGGGACGCCGGCCTGCTCGATCGCGTCCGCCAGGTCACGCAGGTCGGCGGCGCTCGGGGACGCCAGGGTCGTGCCGCTCGGGATCACGGCACCCACCACCCGGAAGCCGTAGCGGTCGGCGAGGTAGCCGAACACGTGGTGGTTCGTCACCAGGGCCTTGCGATCAGCGGGGATGGTGTCGAACGCGGCGGTCATGTCGTCGTCGAGGGCATCGAGCCGGTCGGTGTAGGCCTCGGCGCCGGGAGCGTCGATGCCGACGGCGTCCAGCTCCTCGTCGAGGGCCTCGATCACGTCGACCATGCGCGCCGGGTCCGTCCAGAAGTGCGGGTCCGGGCCGCTGTCGTCGTCGGTGGTCCACTCCAGGGCGTCGATCGCGTCACCCGCGGTGAAGACGGCCACGCCGTCGTCGGCCGCGGCGCGGACGTGGTGGGCCACGCCTTCCTCGAGCCCGAGGCCGTTCTCGACCACCAGGTCCGCGCTCCGGAGTCGCGCCGCCTGCTGCGCGGAGACCTCGAACGAGTGCGGGTCGCCGCCAGGGGGCATGAGCACCATGACGTCGACGTCGTCGCCGACGACCTCGGTCACGACGTCGCCCAGGATGTTCGTCGTCACGGCGACCAGTGGGCGGTCCGACCCGGCGGCGGTGCAGCCGGCCGTCGTGACGGCGACGGCTGTGACGACGAGGGCCACTGCCACCGCCCGCGCGGTGCGCCCGACCGGCAAGGTTCCGCTCACAGTCCCACCTCGGCGAAGGCGACGGGCGGGAACGGGAGCTCGATGGTCCGGGCCACGCGGGCGCCGTCCGCGAAGTCGACCTCGTGCACGACGGCGGCCGTGGGGTCGGCCACGTAGGCGCGCTGCGCGTCGAGCTGTAGCAGCGGCGCGGTGTCGGTGTCGGTGTCGCTGTCGACCAGGGGATCAGTCGTCGCGACCTTCCCGGTCGAGGCGGTCACCACGACCACCCGACCCGCGTCGTCGACCCCGACCACGTGCTCGTCCTGGTCGTCGACGGCGACCACCGCACGCAGCGGCCGTTCGGTCGGCACGTGCCGCCAGGAGCCCTGTCGGACGTCGAGCAACCAGAAGCCGGTGTCGCCCGCGAGTCCGGCGACCGTGGGGCGGCCGGCCCGCGCGGCGAAGGTGGTCGGACGCTCGGCGTCGTCCGGCAGTGCGACGAACGAGGTCGCACCGGCATCGTCGACGACGACCGCTCCGTCGGCGCAGCCCACCACGGCGCCCGCGCGGGTGACGATGCCACCAGCGGGGTCGGTGCAGGCCTGTCCGGCGCTGGTCGACCCGGCCGACTCGGTCTGTTCTCCGTCGGGTTCGAGGACGCGGACGGTGTCGCCCTCGGCGGCGACCAGGTGCTCGCCGAGCGGGAGCAGCACGGTCGCGTCGAGTCGTGCGGTCTCGTCGAGCTCGCCCTGCCCGAGTGCCGCGCGGTCGAGCACCACCGCTTCGCCGCGCTCCGGCCAGGCGATCGTGGTCATCGTCTCCGACGAGTGCACCTGGACCGGACCGCCGCCCTCGAGCGTCCCGACGACGCGCGGCTCGGCGGCGTAGTAGTGCGTGTGGTCGCCGTGGTCGACGGTCCAGGATCCCCCGTCGACGACCGTGGTGCGGTCGCCGTCGCTCGTCACCAGGAACCGACCGTCGGTCGCGGAGTGCTCGGCTGCGCCGATGCGGTCCAGGTCGGTCGTCTCGCCGGTGAGCAGGTCGTGCAGCGCCGTCTCGCCGGTCGCGGAGACGGCCAGGAGGCCCAGCTGCGGTTCCTGGGACTCGGTCGCGCCCGCGACGTAGCCGTGCGGGGCCGTGGTCGCGCTGGCGTCGTCGGCCGGCGGTGTCGACGCGGTGGAGCACGCCGTGACGGTGAGCGCGAGGCCGGTCGTCAGGCCCAGGGCACCCAGGAGTCGCGTGCGTCGTGCGCGTGTGTGGGGGCGGTCGGTGGTCGGGTCGTGGTTCATGGTGCCTCTCGTGCTGGTGCTCGGACGGGGTGTTCGACGGGCCTGGTGGTCGCGCGCGCGGTGCTGCGTGCGATGGCTGCCAGCCCGTGGGACAGGGCGACCCCGGCGACGGCGACGGCCGCGATGCTGGCGCCGGCGGCGGTGCCGGCGTGCCACGAGACGAGCAGGCCGACCAGGACGGCGACGACACCGAGCACCGCGCCGAGGAGCATCGTCGAGGCCACGTGCTTCGTCCAGGCGCGGGCCGCGGCGGCGGGCGCGAGCAGCAGCCCGACGACCAGCAGGGTGCCGACCGCGCGGTACGAGGCGACGACGGCGAGGGTGACCAGGCCGATGAGGACCACCTCGGCGAGCCGGGGATGCAGGCCGAGCGTCGCGGCCTTGCGGACGTCGAAGGCCAGTGCCGTGAACGGTCGGTGGAACACGGCCGCGACGAGCAGGGCGACGGCGACCGCGATCGCCAGGCCGACGAGGTCGGTGCGGGTCACGGCCAGCACGTCGCCGAACAGGATCGCGGTGACGTCGGTGGCGAAGGACCGCGATGCCGACACGATGATGACCCCGAGCGCGAGCATCCCGACGAAGAGCAGCCCGATCGAGGTGTCGTACGACAAGCCACCGCGTCGTCGGAGCGCCCCGACGCCGAACACCATCACCCCGGCACTCACGGCGGCGCCGAGCACCGCGGGGACTCCGGTGAGCGCTGCGATCGCGACGCCGGGCAGCATGCCGTGCGACAGCGCCTCGCCCAGGAACGCCATCCCGCGCACGAGCACCCACGTCCCGACGACGGCGCACAGCACCGCGGCCAGGGCGCCACCGGTCAGGGCACGCACCATGAAGTCGACGGTGAAGGGGTCGGTCAGCCAGGTCACGATCCGAGACGCTACATGAAAACGACTATCGATACTGATAGCGTGCTCAGGTGTTCGCGACCGATCCGATGCCCGCCGTCCGCCTCGAGCAGGTGACCGCCCTGCGCGGGGAGCGGACCGTCCTCGACGGCCTCGACGCGGCCTTCCCGGCCGGCCGGGTCACCGCGCTGACCGGACCCAACGGATCCGGCAAGTCGACGCTGCTCGACGTGGTGGCGGGCGTGCTGCGGCCGACCGCCGGGCGCATCACGGGCCTCCCGTCAGGCGGCGTCGCCCACGTGAGCCAGTCCGTCCCGCCGACCACGCTCCCGCTCACGGTCCGCGCGGCCGTCACGATGGGCCGGTGGCGTCACCGGGCCTGGTGGCGACCGCTCGGACGCGACGACCGCGCCGTCGTCGACGTGCAGCTCGAGCGGATGGCGATCGCCGAACTGGCCGACCGCCCGCTCGACGCGTTGTCCGGCGGCCAGCGGCAGCGCACGCTCGTGGCACTCGGGCTGGCGCAGCGGGCGCGCGTGCTGCTCGTCGACGAACCGACGGCCGGCGTCGACGCGGCGTCCGCTGCGCTCGTGGTGGCGGCGCTCGCCGCCGAGGCTGCCGACGGCGTCGTGGTCGTGCACGCCGCACACGATCCGGTGGCGATCACCGCAGCCGACGCCGTGGTCACGCTCCCCGCGCCCTGACGGCGCGGGTGGCGGTCAGGGGCAGGCGACGGCGACGGAACCCGTCGAGGTCGGCACCGGCACCGGTGCCGGAGCCTCGTCGGCGACCGGCGCTGCGCTCGAGCGGCGCAGCCCGAGGGAGACGAGCACGATCGCACCCACGACGGCGACCCCTCCCGACAACCAGAAGTCCGCAGCGAGACCGAACGACGACACCGCTGCGCCGCCGAGCACCGACCCCGCGGCGATCGCGAGCTGGATGGTCGTGACGAACAGCGCGAGCCCGGTCTCGGACCCGGCGGGCGAGGCCGTGGACATCCACGTCTGCATGCCGAGCGGCAACGCGCCCCAGACCAGCCCCCACACCACGAGCAGCACGAACACCCCGACGACGGAGTGCGCGAGCAGGGGGAGCAGGACCACTGCGACCGCGAGGGCGACCTTGGACACGCTGATGGTCCCGAGCACGCTCCGTCCCAGGGTGAAGCCGGCGGCGAAGTTCCCGACGATCCCCGCGACGCCGAACACCAGGAGCGCGAGCGTGACGGTGTCCGGTCCGACCCCGACCAGGTCCTGCAGGTACGGCGCGATGTACGTGTACGCGGCGAACTGTGCGGCGAACAGGAACGCCGCGGCGATCAGACCGACACGGGCGCGGGGGACGCGGAGCAGCGAGCCGAGCGTCGCGAACCGGACCTGCTGCTGCGCGGGGATGCGCGGCAGCATCGCGAGCTGCAGGACGAGCGCGACCAGACCGAGCACACCGCCGATGACGAACGCGAGCCGCCAGGTGGCGAGCGACGAGACGAGGGCGCCGAGCGGCAGGCTCACGACCGTCGCGACCGAGACGCCGGCGGTGATGAGCGAGGTCGCCCGGATCGTGGCGGCCGGCCGGACCAGTCGACCGGCGATGCCGGCGCCGATCGCCCAGAACCCGCCGATGCCGACGCCCAGGAGCATCCGGGCCACGAGCAGCACACCGAACGAGGGCGCGATCGCCGCGAGCCCGTCCGCCACCACGAGCAGCACGGTCAGCGAGACGAGCACGACACGGCGGTCCACCCGCGAGGTCAGGACCGTGACGACCGGCGCCGCGACGGCACCGACCAGCCCGGTGGCGACGACCATGAGTCCGGCCGTGCCGATCCCGACGTCGAGGTCGGCGGCGATGGCGGGCAGGAGTCCGATCGGCAGGAACTCGGAGAGCACGAGGACGAAGGATCCGAGTGCGACGGACGTGACACCGAGCCACCCGCGGCGCTCTGCTGACGAGGTCATGGGTTCGTCAAGCAGCGCCGGTCGCGGGCCATTCCCGCGTGTCGTGTCGCTACTCGCTGGCTACCGACACGGTGCGGCCCGACGCCACCGACTCCTGCGCGGCGAGCACGATCGACAGGGTCCGCAGCCCGACGTGCACGTCCGGCTGCGGCTGCACGCCCGATCGGACGGCGTCGACGAACGTCCGGAGCATCGCCGCGTCGGGGTCGGCGCCGTAACGGGACTCGATCGGCAGTCCGGTCTCCGCGACGATCCCGCGTGCAGCCGCCCCGAAGAAGTCGAGCGACACCGTGCCGCCCGTCCCGGCGACGTCGAGCGTCAGCCCACCCCACACCGCCGAGGTGTCCGGCTTGCTCCACGAGCAGTCGATCGCCGCGACGACGCCGTTCGCGTACGTGATCGTGACGAGTCCGGCGGTCTCCGCCTGCGCCCGGGCCGCGTGCAGCGTGCGGTTCGCCACCGCGGTCACGGTGACGGGCGCCGACCCCATCAGGCCCTCGAGCAGGTCCGCGATGTGCACGACGTGGTCGACGATCGCGCCGCCGCCGGACAGCTCCGGCTCGGTGAACCACGACCGGGTCAGGGGGAGCATGCCGTTGTTCGCGCCGCGGACCGAGAACAGCTGCCCGAGCGCTCCGGAGTCGTGCGCCGCGCGGAGCTTGTCGAACGCCGAGGTGAACCGCACCGGGAACGCCACCATGAGCATGACGCCCGCGGCCTCGACGGCGTCGCGGATCGCGAGGCCGTCCTCCCACGTGGTGGCGAGCGGCTTCTCGCACAGGACGTGCGCTTCGGCGGCGGCCGCGGCCTCGACGAGTTCGCGGTGCCGGGCGTTCTCGCTCGTGACGACGACGGCGTCCGGGCCCCAGGCGAGCAGCTCGTCGTAGGTGTCCGCGTAGTCGACCCCGAGCTCGTCGGCCAGGTCGCGGCCACGCAGCTCGATGACCGTCTCGCCCGTGCTGACGCCGCCCGGGTCGGCACCGCGGACCTCGACCCCGGGCATCGCGGCGAGGGCGGTGAGGTAGCCGATCGCATGGGTGTGGGCGAACGACATCACGGCGATCTTCAGGGCGGTCACGCGCGAGCCCCCGTCGTCAGGGACACCGGCTGCCCGGTGTCCATCGACTCGAGCGCCGCGTTCGCGATCCGGACCGCCTCGGCGCCGTCCGCCGCCGTCACCCGTGGAGCGGCACCGCCGGTGAACGCCCCGAGGAACTCGGCGAGCTCGAGTCCGTACGGGTCGTCGGCGGGGTCGACCTCGGGCAGGAAGCCGTCCGCGGCGTCGGGCACCGCGAGGTCGGCGACGTAGTCCTGTTCGTCGAGCGACCGGTGCGCCAGGCTGCCGCGCGTGCCCGTCACCGAGTACTCGGTCGAGAACGCGAGGTGCTGCGGTCCCCAGATCCCGGCGACGTGGCTGATCGCCCCGGACTCGTGCGTGAGCAGGACGTGTGCTGCCTCCACCGGCTCGGCCTCGGTGCCGGCACGGACGCCGACCGCCGACACCGTGGTGACGGGTCCGGCGACCCACCGTGCGATGTCGAGGTCGTGGATCATCTGGTCCATCACGATGCCGCCGGACAGTGCCCGGTCGGCGAACCACGCGGTGCGGATCGGGAAGGCCCCGGAGCGCACGAACCGCAGGACAGCCAGGTCGCCCAGGAGGCCCGTGGTGACGGCGTCGTGCAGGCGCACGTACGCGGGGAAGAAGCGCACCACGTGGGCCGGGAAGAGCTGCCGGCCGGCGTCCTGCGCACGGGCCACCAGGTCCGCAGCGTCGGCGTCGGTCCGGGCGAGGGGCTTCTCCGACACGACGTCCTTGCCGGCGGCGAGTGCGGCCCGCACGACCTCGGCGTGGGCGAAGGTCGGCGTCACCACGTCCACGACGTCGACTTCCGCGAACAGGTCGTCGAGCGAGTCGACGACGGTGATCGACGACCCCGCGGCGGCTGCTGCCGGGGCGAACGCGGCCGCGAGCTCTTGCGCACCGTCCTGCGCGTACACGACGACCGGGCCGAGCCGGAGCAGGCCGGGCATGTGCGCGTGGGCGATGCCGCCGGCGCCGACGAGGCCGATCCGGGGAGGGGTCGGGGGCATCGGGGCTCCTTCGCGGGGTGGACCGGTCGACGGTGACGGGGACCGGTCCATGCTACCGAGACGGCGGTCGGAGGGTGGTGCTCAGGCGGAGCCGCGCCAGACCACCTCGGTCGGCAGGATGAGTCCGTGCGGGCCCTCGTCGGCGCCGGCGATCTGCGCGAGTACCTGCTGCGCCGCGCTCTCGCCGAGGGTGTGCGCGGGTTGCCGGACCGTCGACAGCGGCGGATCGCAACGCAGTGCCCAGGCGCTGTCGTCGAAGCCGACCACGCCGACGTCACCGGGGACCGACCGGCCGCTGCGCTGCAGGACGTCCATCGCGCCGGCAGCCACGGCGTCCGAGGCGGCGAACACCCCGTCGAGGTCGGGGGCCCGGTCAAGGAGCTCACGCATGCCCTCGGTACCTGCGGTGTAGCTGAACAGCGGGTTCCGGGCCACCAGCTCGGGGTCGAAGCGGTCGCCGAGGGCTGCGGTGAAGCCGGCCAGTCGGTCCTGCCCCGAGTCGCGGTCGAGCCCGGACGCGAGCATGCCGATCCGCTTCCGGCCGGTGGCGACCAGGCGCCGGGTGATCTGCTCGGCGGCCGCGCGGTTGTCGATGCCGATGTACGAGATGTTCGCGGCGTCGGACGGGTGGCCGACGAAGCACGCCGGCATGCCGATCTCCTCGATCGCCCGGGTGATCGGGTCGCCGTCGCGGGCGGACAGCACGATGGCACCGTCGACGAACCCGCCGCGCAGGTACTCGACGACGCGCTCGTTGTCGCGGGCCGAGTCGACCATGATCGTGACGAGCTGCTGGTCGGCCTGCGACAACACCGTGTTGGTGCCGATCAGGATGTTGCCGATGTTCGGGTCGTCGAGTACCTGGACCGACGGCTCGTGCACGATCAGGGCGATCGCTCCGGAGCGTCGGGTGACCAGGCTCCGGGCCGCCGCGCTGCGCACGTAGCCGACGCGCCGGACGGCTGCCTGCACGGCTTCGCGGGCCTCGGGCGACACGTACGGTTCGTCGTTCAAGACCCGTGAGACGGTGCCCCGGGAGAGTCCTGATTCGTCGGCGACGTCCTGGATCGTGGCGCGCTGGCGTGCGGTTCGGACCTCGGACATGCGGCAACCATATCCGTCCCGCGACGGGCTCCAGCACGCGTCTTGTTGACAGCGGTCCGCTTCTGGTGTTCACTCTGGGAGCGCTCCCAGAACGATCCGAACCCGTTCGATCCGGCTGGACTGGGAGCGCTCCCAGAACCTGAGTGACCTTCGCCGTCGAAGGGGTCGTCAACGACCGGAGCGGCAGCGGTCGCCCCGATCAGCGAGGACCCTGACGTGACCACGACCACCCTGCCGACGCCCGCCACCGGGGCGCTCGGGCTCGGCTCGACCGGGCTCGCCTTCGGGTGCGACTACAACCCCGAGCAGTGGGACCCTGCGGTCTGGGTCGAGGACGTCCGGCTGATGCGCGAGGCCGGGGTGAACCTGGTCGCGATCAACGTCTTCGGCTGGTCGCACGTCGAGCCGCGTCAGGGCGAGTACGACTTCACCGCGCTCGACACCGTCATCGAGCTGCTGCACGGCGCGGGCATCGGCGTCGACCTCGGCACCGGCACCGCCTCGACCCCGCCGTGGCTCACCACGCTGCACCCCGAGGTGCTGCCCGTCGTGGCGGACGGCACCACGCGCTGGCCCGGCGGGCGGCAGGCGTTCTGCCCGAGCTCCCCGGTGTACCGCGAGCACGCACTGGCTCTGGTCCGCGCCACGGCGGAGCGCTACGGCGACCACCCCGCGGTCAAGCTCTGGCACGTGTCGAACGAGCTCGGCTGCCACAACGCGCACTGCTTCTGCGACGTCTCGGCCGAGGCGTTCCGTGGCTGGCTCCGTGCCCGCTACGGCACCGTCGACGAACTGAACGCCGCGTGGGGCACCTCGTTCTGGAGCCAGCGTTACTCAGCGTGGGAGCAGGTGCTGCCGCCCCGCGCGACGCTGTCGTTCACGAACCCCGCGCAGACCATCGACTTCGACCGGTTCTCGTCCGACGAACTCCTCGGCCACCACCGTGCCGAGGCCGCCGTGCTGCGCGAACTGAGCGACAAGCCCGTCACCACGAACTTCATGGTCGCCGCGCACATCACCGCGCTCGACTACTGGTCGTGGACGGCCGACATGGACGTCATCGCGAACGACCACTACCTCGACCACCGCCTGCCCCGCCCGCACGCAGAGCTCGCCTTCACCGCGGACACCACCCGCGGACTCGCCGGCGGAGCCCCGTGGCTGCTGATGGAGCACTCGACCGGCGCCGTGAACTGGCAGCCGCACAACGTCGCGAAGGCACCGGGCCAGATGCTGCAGGACACCGTCGCGCACATCGCCCGGGGCGCGGACGGCGTCTGCTTCTTCCAGTGGCGCGCGTCGGTGCAGGGCTCCGAGAAGTTCCACTCCGCCCTGCTGCCGCACGCCGGCATCGACTCGCGCACCTGGCGCGAGGTCGTCGCCCTCGGGTCGCTCGTCGAGCGGCTCGGCGAACTGCGCGGATCCCGGGTCGTCGCCGAGGTCGCGCTCGTCTTCAGCTGGGAGAACCAGTGGGCCGCCGACCTGGAGGCCCACCCCACCACTGCGCTCCGGTACCTGGAGCAGGTGCACGCGTTCCACGCCGCGCTCCGGGACCTCGGGGTCACGGTCGACGTCGTCGCGCCGGGCGCCCCACTCGACGGCTACGCCGCGGTCGTCGTCCCCGAGCTGTACCTGGTGCGCGACGAGCACGCCGCCGTGATCGCCGACCACGTCGCCGCCGGTGGCCACGCGGTCGTCACCTTCTTCAGCGGGATCGTCGACGAGCGCGACCGGGTCCGCACCGGCGGGTACCCCGGCGCCTTCCGCGACCTGCTCGGCATCCGCGTCGACGAGTTCCTGCCGCTCGCCGCGGACCAGGCGATCGCGTTGTCCGATGGCACCACCGGCACCGTGTGGTCGGAGCCCGTCGCGCTGCGCGGCGCCACGAGCGTCGTCGAGTACGCCGAGGGGCCGCTCGCCGGCTCCGCCGCGGTCACCCGCAACGACCACGGCGCTGGATCCGCCTGGTACACGTCCACCGTGCTCGAGGCCGACGCGCTGCGCGACCTGCTCCGCCGCGTGCTCGCCGAGGCCGGCGTCTCCCCGGATCCCGCGACCGCACCGGGTGTCGAGGTCGTCCGGCGCCGCGACGACCAGCACGAGTGGGTGTTCCTGCTCAACCACTCCGACCAGCCCGCCTCGCACACCGTCACGGGCCACGAGCTCGTCACCGACCGACCCGTCGACGGCGTCACCGTCCTCGACGCCGGCAGCACCCAGATCATCCGCACCGACAGGAACCGATCATGACCACCACCACCCAGCGGCCCCGCGCCGTCCGTCGTCGGGGCGGGGGCTCCCGCTACCGCCTGGCGATCGCGATCTTCGTGGTCCCGTTCGCCCTGCTGTTCACCGCGTTCTACCTCGTCCCGATCCTGTACGCCGTGTGGCAGTCGCTGCAGAAGATCGAGCGCCAGGGCACGTTCGGCGCCCCGACACAGGTGTTCGGCGGGCTGAGCCAGTACGCGCTCGTGTTCCAGAACAGCGCGTTCTGGGACTCGGTGCTCCGCGTGCTGCTGTTCGGTGTCGTGCAGGTCCCCGTGATGCTCGGGCTCGCGCTCCTATTCGCGCTGCTGCTCGACTCCCCGCTGCTGCGTGGCAAGCGGTTCTTCCGCCTGGCCTTCTTCGCGCCGTACGCGGTCCCCGGTGTCATCGCGGCGATCATGTGGGGCTACCTCTACGCCCCGGACCTGTCGCCGTTCTCCGCCGTCACCTCGAAGGTCGACTTCCTGGGGTCCGGCACCGTGCTCTGGGCCGTCGCGAACGTCGTGACCTGGGTCTTCGTCGGCTACAACATGCTCATCATCTACTCGTCGCTGTTGGCGATCCCGGCCGAGATCTACGAGGCCGCCAAGCTCGACGGCGCCTCGCAGCTCCGGATCGCGCTGTCGATCAAGATCCCCCTGGTCGTGCCGGCGATCGTCCTGACCGCGGTGTTCTCGGTGATCGGGACGCTGCAGCTGCTGACCGAACCGACCGTCTTCCGGCAGTTCACCTCGACGATCTCGTCGACGTTCACGCCCAACATGCTCGTCTACTCGACCTCGTCGGTGCCGAACTTCAACCTGGCGGCCGCGTTCTCGGTCGTCCTCGCCCTCGCCACGTTCATCCTGTCGATCGGGTTCCTCCGACTGACCCAGCGGAAGGCCGCCCAGTGACCGTCCACGCACCGACCCCGGGCGACACCGTGCGCGACGCGGGCCGACCGCTCGAGCCGAACCGGGCCTCCCGTCCGCACCAGCACGGTGCGCGCGGGCCGCGGGAGAGCGTCATCTCGCGCAGCGCCGCGATGATCGTGATGGGTGTCTTCACCCTGTACTTCCTGCTGCCGATCTTCTGGCTGTTGGTCTCGTCGACCAAGACGGCCGCGAACTTCAACACCACGTTCTCGCTGTGGTTCAGCGCGACCTCGGTGCAGGACTTCTTCGCGAACCTCGCCGAGCTGTTCACGCGGCAGGACGGCATCTACCTGCGCTGGCTGCTCAACAGCATCGCCTACGCCGGTGTCGCCGGGCTGCTCGGCACCGTGCTGTCGGCGATGTGCGGGTACGCCCTGGCCAAGTACCGGTTCCGTGGACGCGAGGCACTGTTCAACACGTTCCTCGGCGGCGTCCTCGTGCCGGCCACGGCGCTCGCCCTGCCGCTGTTCCTCATCTTCAGCCAGGTCGACCTGACCGACACGTTCTGGTCGGTGTTCCTGCCGAGCATCGTCAGCCCGTTCGGCGTCTACCTGTCGCGGTTGTTCGCGGCGTCGAGCGTGCCCGACGAGATCATCGAGGCCGCGCGCATCGACGGCTCCGGCGAGGTCCGCACGTTCTTCACCGTCGCCGTCCGGCTCATGTCGCCGGCGCTCGTGACGATCTTCCTGTTCCAGTTCGTCGCCGTCTGGAACAACTTCTTCCTGCCGCTCGTGATGCTCCGCGACTCGTCGCTGTTCCCCGTCACGCTCGGCCTCTACACGTGGAACTCGAGCGTGAACCAGTACCCCGACCTGCGCACCCTCGTGCTCATCGGGTCGTTCGTCTCGATCATCCCGCTGCTCATCGCGTTCCTGAGCCTGCAGCGCTTCTGGCGCTCCGGCCTCGGGTCTGGCGGTCTGAAGTAGCCACCCGACCAGCACTCCCTCCGCACACCAGCCCTCCCCACACCACATCCCGAACGGAAACAGCATGAAGACAACGAAGTTCCTCAGCGTCGCCGCCCTGGCGGTCGCCGCGACCGTCGCCCTCGCCGGCTGCAGCGCCGGCGGCAGCGGCGGCGGCGGTTCCTCCGACACCGCAGCCGCGAGCTGCAAGCCCTCGAGCGGCAAGGTCACGCTCGACTTCACGACCTGGGTGCCGAACATGGACAAGGTCGTCGCCATCTGGAACAAGGCGAACCCGGACATCCAGGTGAAGACCTCGATCGTCGCGAACGGCAACAGCGGGACGTACCAGAACTTCTTCAACCAGCTCAAGGCGAAGCAGGCGCCCGACATCGGCCAGGTCGAGTACGACACCCTGCCGGCCTTCCGGGTGCAGGGCGGCCTCGAGGACATCGGTGCGTGCTCCGGCATCTCGGCGGCGAAGAAGGACTTCTCCGACGGCCTCTGGAACCAGGTCACCTTCGGCGAGTCGAAGTCCGTCTACGCCGTGCCGCAGGACTCCGGTCCGATGGCGCTGTACTACCGCAAGGACCTGTTCGATAAGGCCGGGCTCGACGCCCCGAAGACGTGGGAGGAGTACGCCGAGGACGCCGTCAAGATCAAGGCGCTCGGCGGCAACATCACGAACTTCGCCAAGGGTGACGTCAACCAGTTCGCCGGGCTCGTGTCACAGGCCGGCGGCCAGTGGTTCGCGAACTCGGGTGACTCGTGGAAGGTCGACCTGACCGACGCGAAGTCGAAGAAGGTCGCCGACTACTGGCAGGACCTGATCGACAAGAAGCTCGTGAACACCCTGCCGAGCTTCACCGACCAGTGGAACGCCGCGTACGACAGCGGCCAGGACTGGACCTGGGTCTCTGCCGTCTGGGGTGCGAACACCATCTCGAGCGGTGCGCCGTCGACCTCCGGAAAGTGGGCCGTCGCGCCGATGCCGCAGTGGAGCGACGGCGAGTCGAAGTCGGCCGCGTGGGGCGGTTCGTCGAACGTCGTCTTCGCGGGCAGCGAGCACCCCGCCGAGGCATCGAAGTTCCTGGTCTGGCTGAACACCTCGACCGAGGCGCTCTCCGCACTGAACAAGGAGGCCAACCTCTACCCGGCGTCCTCCACCGGCGCCGAGCTCCCCGCGCTGACCGAGGGACTCCCGTTCTACGGCAACCAGAAGATCTACGAGGAGTTCGCGACCGCGGCGAAGGACATCCAGCCCTTCACCTGGGGTCCGACGATGACGCAGACCTACTCGGACGTCTCCGACGGTTTCGGCTCGGCGGCGTCCGGTGACGGCACGCTGCTCGAGGCACTCGAGTCCGGGCAGTCCAAGACGGTGGCGGCGCTCAAGGCGCAGTCGATCCCGGTCAAGGGCTGACGTGCTGACGCGCTGACGGCGGACGGGAGGCACGGTGCCAGCTGGCACTGTGCCTCCCGTCCGTTGCTCGGTCACGCTGGCAAGCGCTGCATGTGATGTGTTGCCGTTTGCGATAATCGCAAGTAGGCTAGCAACATGGCCGAATCCCTGGAACAACGTGTCGAAGCCGTCATCACATCGGTCGACCTCGGGCGAGCGGACTTCGCGGCCTCCATCGGCATCGACGCGAGCAAACTCTCGAAGTCGCTCTCGGGTCGGCGACGGTTCTCCTCCCTTGAACTGGCCAGGATCGCCGACGTGGGCCGTCGCAGCGTCGATTGGCTGATCACTGGACGTGAGCCGTTCCGACCGGTGTTCGCCCAGCGTGCCCGGCTCGTTGGTGTCGATGACGAGGTGGGCGCGAGGACGGTCGAACTCCTCGCCGCGGGTGTTCGTGGCCTCGCATCGGTCGACCGCCCGTTGGTCCTGCCTGAGCTCCCGCAGCTCGCCCAACGGTCGAGCTGGTACACGGTCGAGGCGGCTGAGCTCGCGCGTCGCTTCGTCGCGGCGATCGGTCGACCGCTCGGCGGCCTGTCGACGCACGATCTCATCTCGGCCATCGAACGAGTCTTCGGCGTGATGGTCGTCGTCACCGACCTGCCGGAGGGGATCGACGGTCTCTCGTACGAGGATGCGCAATGTCGGGTGATCCTCCTCGCGACCACCGACCGACCCCTGCGTCAGCGATTCACGCTCGCGCACGAACTCGCGCACATCGCCTTCGGTGATGCTCGTCAGGGCATGCTCGAGGAACAGATGGGGACGGCGCGCTCGAACGTCGAGCGGCGCGCGAACAGCTTCGCCGCGGCCTTCCTCGCCCCCGCGGACGAGCTCAGCGCGGCGATCGGCGGGCGCTCGACGGCAGCGGCGTTCCCGGAGCTGGTCGGGCACTTCCAGCTCCCGCCCGAGTCGATGGCATGGCGGCTCTTCAATGGGAAGCACATCGACGAGACCGTCCGAGCAGGTCTGATCGGCCTGCGCGCTCGCTCGATCTACATGCAGCTCGGGAAAGCGGCCGAGTACGTCGACCTGTCGCACGCTGCGGGGGAGCCACGTCCGAGTTGGCTGCTCGTCAACGCTGCCCTCGATGCCTACCGCGACGGTGACACGACGGTGAAGCCCGTCGCGACGATCCTCGGGTGGGCACCGCAGGATGCCGAGGAGTTCTTTGCGCTGGACGACGGATCGACACCGGTCCCAGAAGCCGGCGTGACCGAGAACTGATCGTGGCGCTCCACTGGTTTCCGGACAACTCGCTGATCTGCAACTTCGCTGCCGTCGACGAACTCGACCTCCTGCGTGCCAGCCTCCACGGTGCAGGGAGGGTCGTAGAAGCCGTTGCGTTCGAGATCGAGCGCTCCACATCCCGTGTTCCGAACCTTGCCCGGCTGGACCTCCATGACTGGTTCGGTCCGGCGATCGAATTCCGCGATGCAGTCGATCAGCTGCAGATCGAGGCGGTGCGCACGGGCCGCTTCGGCGGTGGCGACGAGAAGCCCCTGGAACACCTCGGTGAGAGTCAGACGCTCCACCTGTCCGGACCCGCGCGGAGTTCGCGAGAAGCGTCTGGATGAGTGAGGACGGCGGGTCGCTCAGAGTGGCCGGGCGCATGGGCATCGTCACTCGAGACACGCGTGCTGTCCTCGAGGAACTCGTCGCGTTCGGTGAGGTGACGGCGCAGCGGGCTTACACGATCGCCGTCGCGATCGAGCAGGCCGATCGGCCGATCCTCAGGATGCCGACGTCCTCCCGCGACCTGTCGTGATCGGACCAGTGTCAGGTGTCGAGGGCGCGTCGCGCGGCCGCCACGACCTCGGCATCGGTCACGAAGTGCGCGGAACCGTCGTCGGCCCCGCCCATCGGGACCCCGGCGTGCGCGCTGTCCGGCGCGGCACGCTTTGCCGACAGGTGCACGGCGGCGGCACCCGTCGCGACCAACGCCCGGATGTCGGCCGGGGTGACACCGGCACCGGCCATGACCTGCACCGGCCCGGCGGCGTCGACCATCCGGGCGATCGTGGCAGCGCCGGCTCCCGCGGTGGGGGCGCCGCCGGAGGTCAGCACGCGCGTGAAGCCGAGCACCGCGAGCGTGGCTGCTGCCGCGACGGGGTCCACCGCGTGGTCGATCGCCCGGTGCAGGGTGATCTCGGCGGTCGTGCTGACCGAGCGGGCGGCGTCGACGAAGCGGCGCAGGGCGTCCTCGTCGAGGGTCCGGTCCGGGCGCAGCGCACCGACGACGACGCCGGCGGCACCGGAGCGCAGGACCGTCCGGACCTCGCGCACCATGAGCTCGACCTCGTCGGGGGTGTGCACGAACCCGCCGGGGCGGCACCGGACCAGCGCGTGCGCCGGGATCCCGGTCTCGTGGGTCGTCTCGACCAGGGCCTGCGACGGCGTCAGCCCACCGAGTTCGAGCCCGACGCAGAGCTCGACCCGGTCGGCCCCGCCGTCCCGTGCGACGACCGCACCCTGCGGCGAGGTGACCGCGATCTCGAGTGCAACGGGCGAAGGGGTCATGCAGAGGCTCCGAGTGGCTGGTCCGAGGCCGGGATGATCCTGGCGGTCAGGTCCGGGGCCTCGGGGAACACTCGATCGTAGGGGAACATCGGCCGCTCGATCCTGTGGTGCCCGAGGCGCAGCAGGTCCTGGTCGACACCACCGGGGGTGAGCGCGAGCATCCAGTCGGCGGCCATGTCGAACAGCTCCGGCTCGAGGTACCCGATCTTCACGACGACGACGTCGGCCTGCCGTGGTGCCAGGTCGAGGTCGGTGAAGTCGTGCTCGTGGTGGTACGGCTTGCGCAGCTTCGTCAGGATCGCGAAGACGCTGCCGACCTGCAGCACGACCTCGGTCTCGGCGTCGCGGTCGCCGTGCTTGATCGCGTGGACCCGGCCGGTCATGGTGATCGGTCCGGCGTGCACGGCATCGACCGACGCACCCGCGGTCACCGTGACGGTCGCACCCACACCGGCCTCGACCGCGGTCGCCACGGCAGCGGCGCCGGGGACGCTCGCGTAGATCAGGGTGGGGCCGTCGGCGCTCGCGAAGGCCGGGTTCGCGAGCACCTGCGTCAGTCCCCAGGTCATGTCGCCGGAGCCGCCCGCGGTGGGGTTGTCGCCGGAGTCGGACACGAAGTAGGGGTGTGCAGCTCCGGGTGCGAGCGCGGCGGCGAGGCACTCCTCGAACGTGCCGGTCGGTGCGACGAAGACGAAGTCCTCGCGGACGTCCCAGAAGGCACGGGCGAGGCGCTCGGCCCCGGCGGCCACGGCGGCCTCGTCCCACCCGGTGACGACGGTGACGGCCTGGTCGCGGGGCTGGTCCGCCCAGGCGTAGCCGACCCAGATCGCGGCGTCGAGCACGCCGTCGGTCTGCTCGACGAGCGGCACCTGGGCGTACAGCGAGGCAGCGGGTTCCAGGCGGGTCGAGGTCTGCTCCCCGGGCAGCAGGACGGGGATCGGGATCCAGGCCTTCACGGGGCGCTGCGCTCCGGCAGGACGCGTGGTGAGCACGTCGACCAGGTTCCGGACGGCACGTTCCTTGGTCTCCATGGCGTCCTCGTGCGGGGCCATCCGGTAGCAGGTGACGAGGTCGACCTGGTGGGCGAGCTCGCGCGTGACGTTGCCGTGCAGGTCCATCGACGCCGACACGATGACGTCCGGGCCGATCACCGCACGGATCCGGCCGAGCAGGTCCGCCTCGGCGTCGTCGAGGCCCTCGACGACCATCGCGCCGTGGATGTCGTACCAGAGGCCGTCCACGTGCTCGGCGTCGACGATCGCGCGCAGCCGCGTGACGATCTCGGCCGCGAGCTCCTCGTACGACGCCCGGTCCACGATGCCGCCGGGCAGCGCGTGCCCGATGAGCGCCCCGCGGAAGTCCGCCGCGTCCGACATCGCGGACAGGAACGGGTACCGTGCCACGACCTCGTCGCCACGGTCCGGGTGGAACGCCGGCGCGTGGGTGCGGGTGGGGGTGAAGGTCGACGTCTCGATCGCCAGCCCGGCGATGGCGACGACCGGACGACGGGCACCGGCGGGGACGGCGGGGGTGGCGGACACGGTCTCAGACACGGACGCTCCTGTTCCTGGTGGTGGACTGCGGGATGGGGGTGGACAGCTCCTCGAGCGAGGCGGCGAGGCCCCGCTGCAGTGCGAACTGGCCGGCACCGACGAGCCCGGCATCGGCACCGAGCGACACCGGCTCGATGGCCAGGTGCTGCGTCATGAGCGGGTGGCAGCTCTCGTAGAGCTGACTGCGCACGGCCGCGATGAACGGGTCGAGGGTCGAGAGGATGCCGCCCAGGTAGACGGCGTCCGGGTTGAAGAAGTTCACGTTGGCCGCGAGCACCTCGCCGAGGTACCGACCGGCCAAGCGCACGGCACGGGTGGCCTCGGGGTGGGCGTCCGAGGCGAGTCGGACGACGTCGGCGGTCGAGGAGACGTCGACCCCGGCGCCCGACAGGATCCGCACCAGGGCAGCTCCGGACGCGACGGTCTCGAGGCACCCGGTGTTCCCGCACGAGCACGGGGTGTCGCCGGCGGCGTCGATCCGCACGTGGGTGATGTCCCCGGCCGAGCCCGTGGACCCGCGGTACAGGCGGCCGTCGATGACGATGCCCGCGCCGATCGCCGACCCGGCCTTGATCGTGATGGTCTGCCGGCGCCCTGGAGGCTGCACGCTCTGCTCGCCGGCGGCCATGCAGTTCGCGTCGTTGTCGACGATCGCCGGCAGGCCGAAGCGGTCGGACAACCAGGCGGCCACCGGGAACCCGTTCCAGCCCGGCATCCGGCTCGGCAGGTCGACGACACCGGCCTCGACGTCGACGGGTCCGGGCAGGCTGAGCCCGACCCCGCGCAGACCGGCGCGGCCACGGTCGTCGGCGAGCCGCTCGAGCAGGCCGGCCAACCGTTGCAGGCCGGCGGTCGGACCGTCGGAGAGCGCGAACGGGACGTTCGCGACCGACTCGAGCGCGCCTCCCGGCAGCACGATCCCGACCCGCGCGTGCCCACCGCCGACGTCGGCGGCGACCGCGTACTCGTCGACGCCGCCGATGCGGAGCACCTTGCGGGGACGGCCGCCGGTCGAGACGTCGGTGCCCTCTTCCGCGAGCAGCCCGTGCGACAGCAGCTGGGTGACCACGTGCGACACCGTCGACGGAGCGGCGCCGAGCAGTGTGGCGATCTCGGTGCGACTCGCGGCCTGACCCGACGCGACGAGTTCGAGGACGCGAGCAGAGAGGTCCGTCACGACTTTCTCCAATCCGGGGGAAACGACGGCCGAACCGACCGAACACCCGGAGCCTAACCGGCGGAACGGCCCGTTCACCCTTTCGTCCAAACGGCAGAAACGCAGTTTTTACACGAAGATGTTTGTTTTTCCAACGGCTTTGGCCATTGACTGTGTCCGTGCCGCTCGGCACGCGTGCTCCACCTCCCCAGAACTCCCACGCACCAGGAGACACACATGACCAAGCCCCGCCGCTGGGCGCTCCTCACCGGAGCAGCGATCGCCGTGAGCGCCCTGCTCGCCGGATGTTCCGGGGGTGGTTCCGCCACCTCGAACGCGAATCCGGACGAGATCGACTACGCCCTTCCTGCGAACTTCACGCCCAACTGGATCCTGCCGATCGGCACCGCCGCGCACCTCAACACGAACAACGGCTCCATCGCGCAGTCGTTGTACGAGCCGCTCGTCGCGTACGACGGCTCCACCGGCAAGATCGCGTGGAACAAGGACGGGTCCGTCGCCACGGACGCGGAGTTCGCCGACGACGGCAAGAGCGTCGAGATCACCCTCGGTGACCGGCACTGGTCCGACGGCGAGGCGATCACGAGCCGCGACGTCGAGTTCTGGTTCAACCTGATCAAGGCCAACAAGGACCAGTGGGGCTCGTACTCGGAGGGCAAGGCGCCGGACAACTGGACGTCGTTCAAGGCCGTCGACGACACCCACTTCACGATCACGTTCGACAAGGCGTACAACTCGGACTGGATGCTCGCCAACCAGCTGAGCCACATCATCCCGCTGCCGCAGCACGCCTGGGACAAGACGAGCGCGAGCGCGAAGGTCACCGACGCCGACGAGACCACCGCCGGCGCGAAGCAGGTCTGGAAGTACCTGAACACCGCGGCCGGCAAGATCTCGGACTACGCCACCGACGACCTGTGGAAGACCATCTCCGGTCCGTACGGCGTCAAGGCGTTCACCACCGCCGGCAAGGTCACCCTCACCGCGAACACGAAGTACGACGGTGGCGAGAAGCCCTCGATCACGACCGTCAACCTGCTGCCGTTCACGACGGCCGACGCCGAGGTGAACGCGGTCCGCTCCGGCGAGGTCGACTACGGCTACATCAACGCCACGGACATGGACCAGGAGTCCTCGTTCACGGCGAAGGGCTACGAGGTCGAGCCGTGGACCGGCTGGGCCATCACCTACATGCCGTACAACTTCAACAACCCGGACATGGGCGCCGTCTTCAAGCAGCTGTACGCCCGCCAGGCCGTGCAGATGTCGATCGACCAGAAGTCCCTGTCGAAGGTCGTCTTCAACGGCACCGCCACCTCGACCTACGGCCCGATCCCGCAGGCGCAGGAGTCCGACTACGTCTCCGACGTGCAGAAGGACAACCCGTACCCGTTCAGCACGTCGAAGGCCAAGGACCTGCTGACCAGCCACGGCTGGGAGGAGCAGGGCGGCACGATGGTCTGCACCGACCCCGGCACGTCGGCCAGCCAGTGCGGCGAGGGCGTGAAGGACGGCACGAAGTTCACCATGGGCGTGCTGTCGCAGTCCGGCTCGACCGTGACCGACAACATGATGAGCGCGATCCAGTCCTCGCTCGCGAAGACCGGCATCGGCTTCACGATCAAGACCGCGCCGGTGTCGAGCGTGCTCTCGCAGACCCCGACCTGCACGAGCGACGAGGCCAGCTGTGACTGGGACCTGTCGTTCTTCGGCACCGCGGGCAGCTGGTACTTCCCGGCCTACCCGACCGGTGAGTCGCTCTTCTCGACCGGTGGTTCGGCGAACTTCGGCAGCTACTCGAACAAGCAGGTCGACGACCTCATCGACGCGACCACCACCTCGACCGACGCCACCGCCGTGCAGGACTACAGCGCAGCGGTCGCGAAGGACCTGCCGGTGATCTGGCTGCCGAGCCCCGACTACCAGATCTCGGTCGTCAAGAAGGGCCTGTCCGGCTTCGACCAGGACTCGCTCGCCAACTTCCACCCGGCCCAGTGGAAGTGGAACAAGTAAGACCGTGACCACGGACGGGAGGCGCGGTGCGCGTCCGACGCGCACCGCGCCTCCCGTCCCTCGCACGTCTCCAATCCGACCATCGGAAGCCGCATGACCACAGCTCTCTACCTCACCAGGCGCGTCCTGCAGGCGCTCGCGGTGATCCTCATCGTCACGATCGTGGTGTTCTGCCTGCTGCACGCGCTGCCCGGCGGACCCGCCCGCGGTGTCCTCGGCGTCTCCGCGACGCCCGCGCAGATCACCGCCTTCAACCAGGCGCAGGGACTCGACCAGGCGCTGCCGGTGCAGTACCTGCGGTTCCTCGGCCGTCTGCTCAGCGGTGACCTCGGCACCTCGTACACGCTCAACGAACCGGTGTCGCAGCTCATCGCCGAACGCCTGCCGAAGACCCTCGTCCTCACCGGCATCTCCGCCGTCCTCGGCCTCGTCGTCGCGATCCCGGTCGGCATGCTCCAGGCCGCCCGCCGCAACGGCGCGGTCGACTACGCCGCCACCGCGCTGGCCTTCGTCTTCTACTCGACGCCGGCCTTCTTCCTCGGCCTCATCCTGATCATCGTGTTCAGCCAGCAACTGCCGTGGCTGCCGTCGCAGGCGCCGAGCGGCACCACGCTCGCCGAGGTGTTCCAGGACCCGGCCGGGCTCGTCCTGCCGGTCGTCACCGGAGCGCTCGCGATGATCGCCGTGTTCAGTCGCTACATGCGGGCCTCGACCCTCGAGAACCTGCAGGAGGACTACGTCCGCACCGCCCGCGCCGGTGGTGCCTCGACGATGACGATCCTGCGCCGACACGTGTTCCGGAACTCGCTGACGCCCGTCGTCGCGATGCTCGGCTACTACCTGCCCGTGCTGTTCGGCGGCGCCCTCGTCACGGAGCAGCTGTTCAACTACCCCGGCATGGGGCTTCTGTTCTGGAACGCGGCGCAGTCGTCGGACTACCCGACACTGCTCGGCTGCGTCCTCGTCATCTCCATCGCGACCGTCATCGGCACCCTGCTCGCCGACGTCGCCCAGTCCCTCATCGATCCGCGAGTGAAGGCGAGCCGCGCATGAGCGCCGTACAACTGGCACCCGAAGCACCGGGCGCTCCCGTCACCGTCGCGGCCACCGGGTTCCGGCTCGCCGCCCGCCGGTTCCGCGGCAACACGCTCGCTGTGATCGGCCTGGCCGTGATCGTCGTCATCGTCCTGTTCTGCTTCGTCGGGCCGTTCCTGTACCCGACCGACCAGACCCACACCCTGCTCGAGCAGGCCAACCAGGGTCCGAGCGCGGCGCACTGGCTCGGTACCGACGCCGTCGGCCACGACGTGCTCGGCCGGCTGATGTACGGCGGCAAGGTCTCGCTCATGGTCGGCATCGCCGCCGGGGTCCTGGCCACCGTCGTCGGCACCCTGTGGGGTTCCGTCGCGGGCTACGTCGGCGGCTGGGTCGACGCGCTGATGATGCGCGTCGTCGACGCGGGCATCGCGATCCCGGCGCTGTTCATCCTGCTCGTCATCTCGGCCATCACGACCCCCGGTGTCGCCGGGCTCATCCTGATCCTCGGGCTGGTGTCGTGGCTGGTGCCGTCCCGCCTGATCCGCGCCGAGACCCTGACGCTGAAGAACCGCGACTACGTGCTCACCCTGCGTGCGATCGGCGGCTCGCATGCCCGCGCCATCGGCAAGCACCTGCTGCCGAACTCGGTGTCCACGATCGTCGTCGCCGCGACCTTCCAGGTCGCCGACGCGATCCTGCTCGTCGCCTACGTCTCGTACCTCGGGCTCGGCGTGCAGCCGCCCGCGACGGACTGGGGCGGCATGCTCTCGGCGGGGCTCACCGCCGCGTACTCCGGACACTGGTGGCTCATCGTGCCGCCGGGTCTGGCCGTGATCCTGATCGTCTGCGCGTTCAACGCCGTGGGCGACGGACTCCGGGACGCCTTCGACGTGAGGGGCCGCTGATGACCACCGAACCGATCTTGCGGACGACCGACCTCGGCGTCTCGTTCAGCACCGAGTCCGGCACCGTGTCGGCCGTCCGGGGTGTGTCCCTGTCGGTCGCGCCGGGCGAGACGCTCGCCCTGGTCGGCGAGTCCGGCTCCGGCAAGTCCACGGTGGCGCTCGCCGCGATGGGGCTGCTCTCCGGCAACGCGACGGCGACGGGCAGCGCGCTCGTCGCCGGGCACCAGGTGGTGGGCGCTCCCGAACCGTCACTGCGTGCGCTGCGGGGCTCGACGGTGTCGATGGTCTTCCAGGAGCCCGCGACGGCCCTCGACCCGCTCACCCGGGTCGGCGCGCAGATCGCCGAGGTGATCCGGAACCACCGAACGGTCACCGCCGCGCAGGCCGCGGCCGAGGCCGTCGACCTGCTCCGTCGCGTCGGGATCCCGTCGCCGGAGCAGCGGGCCCGGTCGTTCCCGTTCCAGCTGTCGGGTGGGCAACGCCAGCGCGTGGTGATCGCGATGGCGATCGCGAACTCGCCGGAGCTGCTCATCGCGGACGAGCCGACGACCGCCCTCGACGTGACCGTGCAGGCCGAGATCCTCGAACTGCTCCGGAAGCTCGCCGTCGACACCGGCACGGGCGTGCTGCTCGTGACGCACAACATGGGCGTCGTCGCGGACTTCGCAGACCGCGTCGCGGTCATGCTGCAGGGGGAGATCGTCGAGACCGGCAGCGTCGAGGACGTCCTGCTCCGTCCGGAGCACGAGTACACGAAGCGGCTGCTCGCCGCGGTGCCGCGGCTCGAGACGCCGGCGTCGTCATCCGACGCCGCCGAGTCGGCGAGACGCCTCCGGATTCGGGGGCGTGATGCGCAGACGCCGGCGTCTTCCGAGCTGGGGACGTCGGGTGCGGCGGCCGGGAGGCCCGGTGCGGCCCCGGTGGTCGACCTGCGGGACGTCACGGTGACGTTCGGGCGCGGGGCGCGCGCCGTCCACGCGTTGCAGGGGATCGACATCGCCGTGCACGCGGGCGAGACGGTCGGCCTGGTCGGCGAGTCCGGCTCCGGCAAGTCCACCGCGGCCCGGGTGGCGCTCGGACTCATCACGCCGACGTCCGGCACGGTGTCGCTGTTCGGGCAGGACCTGCGCAGCGCCCGTGGCCGTGATCGTCGGGCGCTCCGGTCCGGCATCGGCGTCGTGCTGCAGGACCCGGTGGCCTCGCTCGACGCCCGGATGTCCGTGGCGGAGTGCATCGCCGAACCGCTCGCCGTGCACCGCCGCGGGATGTCGTCGGCGGACCGTCGTCGGCGGATCGACGAGGTGCTCGACGCCGTCCGGTTGCCGCGGTCGCTCGCATCGCGTGCACCCCGCGAGCTCTCCGGCGGCCAGCGCCAGCGGGTCTCGCTCGCCCGTGCCCTGGTGCTCGAGCCGCGGTTGCTCGTCGCCGACGAACCGACCTCGGCGCTCGACGTGAGCGTGCAGGAGACCGTGCTCGAGGTCCTCGGTGAACTGCAGGACGACCTGGGGTTCGCGTGCCTGTTCGTCTCGCACGACCTGGCCGTGGTGCAGCACTTCGCCGAGCGCGTCGTGGTGATGCGCCAGGGCGTCGTCGAGGAGCAGGGCACCACCGGCACGACGTTGCTCCACCCCACCACCGACTACACCCGACGCCTGCTCGCCGCCGTACCCGTGCCGGACCCCGTCCTGCAACGGCAGCGTCGGACGGAGCGTCTCGCCTCGCTCGCGGCGGTGACCGCGTGACCCGGGTGATCGCCGGCGTCGACGTCGGCGGCACGAACACCAAGGTCGTCCTGACGACCCCGGACCTCGAGGTCATCGACCGCGTCGACCTGCCGACGCCCGCCCACGCGGGCGGGGCGGCGATCGTGACGGCCGCCGTCGGGGCGGTGACGGGCCTGCTCGTCCGGCACCGGGCCTCCTTGACGGGTGTCGGGGTGGGCGCGGCCGGCGTGGTCGACGCGGCCACGGGCACCGTCCTGGTGACGGGTAACTCGTTCACCGGCTGGGCAGGTTACGGCGTGACGAGCGCGGTCAACGACGCCCTCGGCGTGCCGGCGACGCTCGACAACGACGTGAACGCGTTCCTGCTCGGCGAGATCGCCACGGGTGCCGTCGCGGGGGAGTCCGACGTGCTCGGGATGACCCTCGGCACCGGGGTCGGCGGGGCGTTCGTGCTCGGTGGGCGGCTGTTCGCGGGGCCGCGCGGGGCCGCCGGTGAGATCGGCCACGTGCCGGGCTTCGGCGACGCGACCTGCACCTGCGGACAGATCGGGCACCTCGAGACCATCGCGGGCGCGCGGGGCATCGCCGACCGGTACGCCGAACGGTCCGGCCGGCGGCTGTCGGCGCGCGACGTCGCGGTCGCCGCGCGTGCCGGTGACACGGACGCCGCTGCCGTCTTCGAGGCCGCGGGCTGGGGACTGGCGCGCGCCGCCCTGCTCACCGCGGGGATCCTCGACGTCACGACGATCGTGATCGGCGGCGGCATCGCGCGGTCGTGGGACCTGCTCGAACCGGCCATCACCGCGGCGATCGCGGCCGAGCCCCCGGTGAGCGGCGCGACGATCCGGCTGGCGCAGTCGACCCTCGGGTCGGACGCCGTGGCGCTCGGTGCCGCGTCGCAGGTGCGGGCGTTGGTGCCGGAGGCCGAGTCGGTCTAGGGCTTCGCGCGAGCGATCTCCGAGTGGAGGCTGTCATCGATCGGTTACATCAGTCAGGTGTAAGCGATCGGTTACAGTGCGACTGTGTAATCGATCGATTACAGTACGACTGTGTAATCGATCGGTTACAGTTGAGCTGCCGCGATCAGTTACTCCGGAGGTGTCCCGTGCGTGTAGACAGTGTCCTGGCGCTGGGCGATGCCGTCCACGAGCGCCGGGTGGAGCTCGGGTGGTCCCAGGGGGAGCTGGCGCAGCGCATGGGTGTGAGTCGCCGGTGGGTGAACGAGTTCGAGAACGGCAAGGGCACCGCGCAGCTCCGACTCGCTCTCGATGCGCTCACCGTGCTCGGCTTGGTCCTCGACGCAGAGGCTGCGGCTGCGGATGAGTGAGCTCCGCGCGTTCCTCGACGGCGAGCCGGTCGGTGCCTTCGAGATGAACGCCACCGGCAACACCACCTTCACGTACGACGAGGCCTACCGTTCCCGCCCGTCCGCCACCCCGCTGTCGCTGTCGATGCGAACCGGACGGCGCACGTGGGCAGCGAAGTCCGCCGGCCCCTTCCTCGCCGGGCTCCTGCCCGACAGCCCGGAACGGCTTCACGAACTCGCTTCCGAGAACCGCGTCTCGGAGAACCCGTTCCGGCTGCTCGAGCGCGTCGGTCGGGACGCCGCCGGCGCGGTCCAGCTCCTTCCACCGGACGTGGCATCGACGGACGCCGCCGTTCGGCGGGGGGATGTGCAGCGGCTCACCGACGACGACTTCTCCACGTTGCTGGATGCGCTCGCGCGCAACCCCGGTTCCTGGGGCGGAACGAAGAACGCCGGGCGATGGTCGCTCGCCGGCGCGCAGAGCAAGGCTGCCCTCTTCCGCTTCGACGACGGCACGTGGGGAGTGCCGCAGGACTCGACCCCGACGACGCACATCCTCAAGCCGGTGATCGCGGCGCTACCTGATCACGACGTGAACGAGTTCGTGTCGATGGAAGCCGCACGGCTGCTCGGGCTGCACGTTGCGGACCACGAGCTCCTGCGCACCTCGGCCGGGACACGGGTCTTCGTCAGCAGACGGTACGACCGTGCCCGCGACGCCAGTGGGCACTGGCGACGGCTCCACCAAGAAGACATGTGCCAGGCGCTGTCGGTCTACCCGGTCCGCAAGTACCAGGAGGAGGGCGGCCCGTCGGTGAAGCAGATCGCTGCGCTCCTCCGGAGTGCCATCACGAAGCCGGCGGAACGAAGCGCAGCGCAACGACAGTTCTTCGACGCGCTGGTGCTGAACGTCGCGATGCTCGGCACTGACGCGCACGCGAAGAACTACTCGTTGCTCCTCGACGGGTCCTCCGTCCGACTGGCGCCCCTCTACGACCTCGGATCGCATGCCGCGTACCCGTCGGCGGACGGGAGCGCGTTGCGCGCTGCGATGTCCATCGGCAACGAGTACCGATTCGACGGGATCGGGAGCGCGCAGTTCCGCGAGCTCGGGAAGGCGCTCGACCTCGCACCGGACGAGACGTCCGAGCGGTACCGTCACATCACGTCGAACGTGGCTGCTGCCTTCGCACAGGCCGCGAGCGCTGTGGACGAGCCGTTCGCACAGGAGCTCGCCGACGCAGTGGCGAAGAACGCTGCGCAGCGCGGCTGGTGATGGCTGCGGGCCCCGTCCGTGCGCCCGCGGCCACACGCCGCTACGCTCCACTGCACCGGGGCCAGGGGCGACCCCGCACAGGGGGTCAGGGGCACACCATGACGGTACGACGACGACGCACGTCGGTCGGGATCACGACCGCACTGACACTGATCGGTGTGCTGGTCGCGCCGGTCACCGCGGCGGTGGCCGCTCCGGACGACGGCGCGCTCACCGTCATGCTGACCGACTTCGACGACGTCATCCCGGCGGAGCGCACCGGTGTCGTGGTCAGTGCCGGCAGGCAGGAGACCGTCGTGCTGGTGGTGCGACGGGGTGCCTCGATCGGCGGCACGGCCCACAACCCGTACGGCGCGGACCTGTCCGGTGCAGCGGTCGTGGTCCGCGGCTGGAACACCGGCACCGTGCGGCGGACCGTCACCTCGCCCGACGGCCACTACTGGGTGCATGGCCTGCCGAGCGACGACTACAGCGTGCAGGTCAACGCGCACCACGAGACGCTCGACTCGTGGCCGGCGCTCCGCGGCGAGTCGTGGGCACCGACTTCACCGGGGCAACGGTCCACGTGTACGGCGAGTCGATCGGCAGCACGTTCGACACGCACCTGAGCTACTGGTCACCCGGTCGAGGCGGGACCTTCGGCGTGGTGCTGAGCCCCGGACGCTACAAGGTCGAGGTCGTCGGCTGGTCGCCGAGCCAGCGCCGGTACGTCTCGTACTGGTACGGCGGCGAGGGCAACCGGCCCGTCGCGGACCGTGCGGCGTCGCACACGATCGTCATCCGCGACGAGAGTCGGTCGATCTCGTTCTGGAGCACCCGCTGACGGGGCCGTTGATCCGTCAGCCGGCGCGTCCGTCGGTGGGTGCCGGCTCGGTGATCCGCTCACCGGTCGTCGGGTCCCACCCGATCGTGCGGGGTTCGGCGGGGCGATCGCGGCGCTCGGTCTTCGGGAAGAACCCTCGCGTGGACGGGAGGTAGCTCAGGACCGTCGCGGCGACGAGGGCGATCGGGTAGAGGAAGCCTGCGGCCCCCGCGCCGAGCACGAGCCCGACCACGGTGTTCACCACGGCGAAGCCGGCGACGATCGCGAGCCAGAGCCGTGCGGACGCCGATCCGCGGGCCATCCGGATCGCCAGCCAGACGAACAGGGCCGCGAAGGCGAGGCCGATGAAGGAGCCGACCAGTGCGACGGCGAGCCCACCGTCGGTGTGCACCACCGCGACGACCAGGAACCCGAGGCGGACGAGCACCACGGCGCACCAGATGCCGGACGCGATGGTGACGACGTTCGGGCGCGTCCTCCGCGCGGTGTTCGTGCTCATGTCGCTCCTTCGGTTTCCCGGTCGACACGATCCTAGGGCGGCCGGGTCCGTCGAAGTGCGGACTGGCGCGGCCCCCGAACGAGGGTCAGGATGCTGCCTAGTTGCACAGCGCAACGGGTCAGGTGCTTCCCCGACAGAGGAGTCGTCATGAAGAAGTCCATCGCAGCCGCGTTCGCCGCCGCGGCCGTCATCACCGCGGGTGTGTTCGCCGCGTCACCCGCTTCGGCACTGCCGGCCAGCACGAAGGTCGTCGGTGGCGAGAAGGCCCCCACCACCTCGTGGGCGGTCCAGCTCGAAGCGTCGGGCGGCTCCATCCCGTCGGGCTACGTCAGCAACTGCACCGGCGAGCAGATCAACGCCTCGTGGATCCTCACCGCCCGTCACTGCATCGACGGCATCGGTGCGATGAACGTCTACCACTCCAACTCCACGACCAACCGGGGCACCGCCGTCGCCGTCGACCGCGTCAGCGCCTCGCCCGCGGGCGACATCGCACTCGTGCACCTGCGGACCGCCTACTCGCTGTCCACCTACGCCCCGCTCGACCTCACCGCGACCGCCAAGTCGAGCGGGACCGGCACCATCCAGGGCTACGGCCTGCGCGCGAACGCGACCCAGTCCGACGGCCTCTACCAGGCCACCGTCTCGCTCACCGGTGCGAGCACCGATGCGTACAGCGGTCGTGCTCAGCACCTCACCGGCGTGACCGGTGCCTCGAACCACGGCGACTCCGGCGGCCCGCTGCTCGTGAACGGCAAGGTCGTCGCCGTCTGCTCCACCGGTGACAGCGCCGACCCCGGCGCCGACACCAAGGCCGGCTCGAACTACGCCCTGCTGTCGCAGGCCTCGTCCTGGATCCGGACCACGGCCGGCGTCTGAACCACGTGACGGACGGGAGGCCCGTGGCGACGCCGCCACGGGCCTCCCGTCCGTCACCAGCCGTGTCCCAGGACCGCAGCGGCTGAACGCGCGTCCACGCGCGACGACGACAGTGGAACGCATGAGCCAGTACGACAAGCGCGATCCGAACACCCTCTACCCGGCCCCGCCGTACCCGAAGCAGGAGCAGTCGCTGCCCGGTGCCGCGTGGAAGATGGACCCGAAGCCCGACCACGGCGAGGAGAGCTACGTCGGCCGGGAACGCCTCACCGGCTACCGCGGCATCATCACCGGCGCCGACTCCGGCATCGGTCGCGCCGCCGCCATCGCCCTCTCGCGTGAGGGCGCCGACCTGGTGCTGTCCTACCTGCCGGACGAGCAGGAGGACGCCGAACAGGTCCGCGACGTGCTCGAGTCGGAGGGACGTCGCGCCGTGCTCTTCCCCGGGGACATCTCCGACGAGCAGTACTGCATCGACCTGGTGCAGAAGGGCGTCGACGAGTTCGGCGGTCTCGACACCCTGGTCATGGTCGCCGGCCGCATGGACAGCAACGAGGACATCCTGACCCTCGACACGTCGATGTTCGACTCGACGTTCAAGACCAACATCTACTCGCTGTTCTGGCTGACCAAGGCAGCGGTGCCGCACCTCGAGCCGGGCTCCACCATCGTGACGACCGGTTCGATCCAGGCGTCGACGCCCTCGGCCGACAAGATCGACTACGCCGTGTCGAAGGGCGCGATCAAGCTCTTCACCGAGGCCGTCGCCCAGCAGCTCGCACCCAAGGGCATCCGCGTGAACTCCGTCGCCCCCGGGCCGGTGTGGACGCCGCTGCAGCCGGGCTCCGACGACGCCGAGACGGTGTCGCACTTCGGCGAGACCTCGCCGTTCGGCCGCCCCGGACAGCCCGCTGAGCTCGGTGCCGCGTACGTGCACCTGGTGAGCCCGGAGTCGAGCTACCAGTCGGGGTCCACGATCACGATCGCCGGCGGAACGCCCGCGTTCTGATCGGCGTCGTGACAGACGAAGGAGACCACGTGTCAGGAGTGACGCACACCGTGCTGGTCGAGTGGGACGGAGCGGACCGGTCGTCCGAGGCAGACGCCCTGTCGCGCGAGCACCTGCCGCGGATCGACGGTGTCGAGTCCGTGCAGTCGGGGACGAGCGTGAGCACCGAGGGGCTCGAGGGCGGGTTCCACTGGATGCTCGTGGTGCGGTTCCGCGATCGGGCAGCACTCGCCGGGTACCTGCCGCACCCGGAGCACCGGCCGGTGGCGGAGTTCATCGGTGGTGCGAGTGCCCGGGTCGTGGTGTTCGACGTCGAGGACGCCGCGTAGCCGGACGAGCTCACTCCACCAACGACTGCGTCCCGAGCACGATCGCCAGCGCCAACCGCTCGGCGTCCACCGACCCCGGCACCGCCGTGTACGCCAGGATCCGCAGGTCCTCCGGCCCGACCACCAGGGTGTCGCAGTCGAGCGTGATGAGCCCGACGTCGGGGTGGTCGATCACCTTGCGACGGGCCGTCTCGCCCAGGGTCGTCGCACCCGAGTCCCAAAGCTCGACGAACCGCGGGCTCGCCGCCCGCAGGTCCCGCACGAGCTGCTGCAACTGCCGGTCGAGCGGGTAGCGGGCCGCGGTCATGCGGAGTCCGGCGACCAGGTTCTCCTCGAACGCCGCCTGTTCCGCGGGCGTGTGCACGGCACGGCTCCCCGCGCCGACCAGGTGCCGCCAGGCGGTGTTGCGTTCGTTCCCGCGCATCCCGCCGATCGGTCCCATCAGGGCTTCGTGCGGAGCGTTGGTCACGAGCAGGTTCCCGGCGGCGTCGAGCACCGCGACCGGGGTGTCCGCCAGCCGGTCGAGCAGCCGTTGCACGCTCGGCGGGATCCGCGACGGCACGACGTCCGCGCCCGGGGCCGCGTGCCCGGCGAGCCGGTACAACAGCTCGCGTTCGGCGTCCGAGACCCGGAGGGCACGCGTCAGCGCCTCGACCACCTGGGCGGACGGCGACGTCGCGCGACCCTGTTCCAAGCGCGTCAGGTAATCGGCGGAGATCCCCGCGAGGCCCGCGAGTTCCTCACGCCGCAGTCCCGCCGCGCGACGCCGCGGCCCGACGGCCATGCCGGCGGCCGCGGGGGTGACGTGGTCGCGGAGCCGTCGCAGGGTGTGCCCGAAGTCCGTGTCCGCCATGCCCCCAGTCTGCGCGCACGTCGCGGCCCCGTCCTGGCCCCACCAGTCCTACGACAACCGGGCGACTCCCTGCGACGGACGACCGGCGCGACGCTGGACCCATGACAACGACACTCATCACCGGCGCCACCCGTGGCCTCGGCAAGGAAACCGCCCGCCAGCTCGTCGCAGCCGGCCACACCGTCTGGATCGGCGCTCGCGACGCCGACCAGGGAGCGGCCGTCGCCGCCGAGATCGGCGCACGCTCCGTCCAGCTCGACGTCCGCGACGACGACTCGGTCGCCGCAGCCTTCGCGCACATCGACGCGAACGGCGGCCTGGACGTCCTGGTCAACAACGCCGGCATCGCGATGTGGGGTCTGAACGGGCCGGACGCGCTCGCCGTCTTCGACACGAACGCCGTCGGCATCGTCCGCACGACCGAGGCCGCGTTGCCGATCCTGCGCCGATCGGCCAGCCCCCTCGTCGTCAACGTCGGGAGCGCGCTCGGCTCGTTCACGGCGGTCCACGACCCGGACAGCGCGGCGTCGACCGTGCAGGCCGCGGTCTACGGCGCGAGCAAGTCGGCCGTCTCGATGCTCACGGTGCAGTACGCCCGCATCGCACCCGAGGTGCGCTTCGTCGTCCTCGAGCCCGGCTACACGGCGACCGAGCTCGGCGGGGTGCCGAACCCGCACGGTCGCCCCGTCGAGGTGAGCGCGGCGACCGTCGCAGCCGCCGCGAGCGTGGGCCCGGAGGGCCCGACCGGCGTGTTCCTGGAGGACGGCCAGCCGCTCGGGTGGTGACGTCGTGACGGACGGGAGGCACGGTGCCAGCTGGCACCGTGCCTCCCGTCCGCCGTGCGGTCGCGTCTACAGCAGCTGTCGCGCGTTGGTCGACGCGAGGTCCAGCAGCTCGTCGCCGCGACCGGACAGCACCGTGCGGATGGCGTAGAGCGTGAAGCCCTTCGCCTGCTCGAGCGTGACCGCCGGGGGCATCGACAGCTCCTGCCGGTTCGCGCGGACGGACACGAGCGCGGGGCCGTCGTGCGCGAGCGCGGCGGCCATCGCGTCCTCGAAGTCGTCGGACACGTCGACCTTGAAGCCCTTGATGCCGATCGCCTCGGCGACCGCGGCGAAGTCCGGGTTCTGCAGCTCGGTGCCGTAGTTCACGAACCCGGCGGCCTTCATCTCGAGCTCGACGAAGTTCAGCGACGAGTTGTCGAACACGACGATCTTCACCGGCAGCTTGTTCTGCACGATCGTGATGAGCTCGCCGAGCAGCATCGTCAGCCCGCCGTCACCCGCGAGCGCGATCACCTGGCGGTCCGGGAACGCCGTCTGCGCACCGATCGCCTGCGGGACGGCGTTCGCCATCGTGCCGTGCACGAACGAGCCGATGAGGCGACGCTTGCCGTTCATCGTGAGGTAGCGCGACGCCCACACCACGGGGGAGCCGACGTCCGGGATGAACACGGCGTCCTGCGTGGCGATCCGGTCGAGCACCCGGGCGACGTACTGCGGGTGCAGCGGCTTCTTCTTGCCGGCGGGGACGGCCAGGTCGTCGAGCTTCTCGCGGGTCTTCCGGTAGCGCTTCAGCGATTCCTCGAGGTGCTTCGTCGGGTGCGAACCGGTCAGCAGCGGGATGAGCGCGAGGGCGGTGTCCTTGACGGTGCCGACCAGGCCGATGTCGACGGGGTGTCGTCGGCCGAGCTGCGACCCGCGGATGTCGACCTGCACGTGCTTCGCCTTGGCGGGGAAGAACTGCTGGTACGGGAAGTCGGTGCCGAGCATGAGCACGACGTCGGCGTCCTCCATCGCGCGGTACCCGGACGCGAAGCCGAGCAGGCCCGTCATGCCGACGTCGTAGGGGTTGTCCCACTCGATGTGCTCCTTGCCCCGCAGGGCGTGCACGATCGGGGCCTGCAGCCGTTCGGCCAGCGCGATGACCTCGTCGTGGGCCCCGGCGACACCGGCGCCGGCCAGGATCGTGACCTTGTCGGCGCCGTTCAGCAGCTCGGCGGTGCGGAGCAGCTCGGCCTCACTCGGCACGATGCGCGGCGTCGTGCGCTCGATGCGGGTGGTGCGGTCGTCCTTCGCCTCGGCGAGCAGGACGTCGCCGGGGATCACGAGCACCGCGACCCCACGCTTCTCGACGGCTTCGCGCATCGCGATCTCGAGCAGGCGGGGCATCTGGGTCGGGTCGGCGACGTACTCGACGTAGACCGAGCACTCGCGGAACAGCTCCTGCGGGTGGGTCTCCTGGAAGTAGCCCGAGCCGATCTCGGCGGTGGGGATGTGCGCGGCGATCGCGAGGACCGGGACGCGCGACCGGTTGGCGTCGAACAGGCCGTTGATGAGGTGCAGGTTGCCGGGACCGCAGCTGCCGGCGCAGACCGCGAGCTCGCCGGTCAGTTCGGCCTCGGCGCTCGCGGCGAACGCAGCGGCCTCCTCGTGGCGGACGTGCTCCCACCGGATCGTGCCGTCCTTGCGCAGGGCGTCGGTGAAGCCGTTGAGGGAGTCCCCCGGCAGGCCGTAGACGCGGGCGACGTCGTTCTTGCGGAGGGTGGCGACGATGTTCTCGGCAACGGTTGGCATGCCTCCTGTCTACTCGCGGGCGGCTGCGCTGAGTGCTTTCAGAGGCTCGCCGGACCCGTGGTCGGAGTCCGGGCTGGGACGATGGTCGGATGACCGATGCGCCGCTGCTCCGCCCCCGCCGACCGGAGTCCGACGGCGCCGGGATCCTCGAGCCGTCGCCCTACCCGCTCGTCTCCGTCGCGATCGCGGTCATCGCCGTGGTCGTCATCACGCTCGTCGGGTTCGCCCTCGGCACGGTCGACCTCGGACTGTCGAAGGCCCTGAACGCCCTGCACACCGGCGCGATCGGGGCGTTCACCACCGCCGTCTACCACGTCATCAGTCCCGGTCCGGCGATCGGGATCACCGTCGTCGTCGTGGCCGTGATCTGGTGGCGCACCCGGAGTCTCCGCCCGGCCCTGGCCTTCGGCGGCACGATCGCCATCACGTGGGTGCCGTCCGCGGTCGTGAAGGAGATCGTCCACCGCGCCAGGCCCGACGTCGCCGTGCTGCCGCACCCGTTCCCGGTGCAGCCCGACCCCGGGTACCCGAGCGGGCACACCGTCTACATCACGGCGTTCGTGATCGCGCTGATCTGGCTGCTGCGCGAGACCCGGTGGCACCGACTCGCACTGACGCTCGGGGTCGTCGCGATCGTGGTGGTGTTCTTCTCGGTGTCGATCGACGCGGTGCACTACCCGACCGACGCGGTGGCCTCGATCCTGTGGGCGCTCGCCGTGGCCCCGGGGGTGCGGGTGGTGTGGGTCGACTGGCTCATGCCGCGGATCCCGTTCCTGCGGGCGCGGTAGTCGACGGGGCTGCCGACTCGGGCCGACTCGGAACGACGTCCTGGTTGTCGTGCGACGTCGATGATGTCGTTCCGGGTCGGCCCCGACCGGGTCGGCCCCGACCGGGTCGGCCCCGACCGAGTCAGGCCAGGCGGGTGCGACCCCGGGCGACGAGCAGTGCCACGACGGCCACCACGGCTGCCGCGAGCATCACGATCGCCAGCGGTGCCGCCGTCACCGAGCCGCCGATGCTGACGAGCGGGGACACCAGCGCCGCGAGCCCGAACTGCAGCGCACCGAGTACGGCCGACGCGCTGCCGGCAGCGGCGGGGACCGCGCCGAGGGCCAGTGCCGTGGCGTTGCCGAGCACCAGTCCGAGCGACCCGACCGCGGTGAACAGCGGGACCGCGAGCCAGAACACGGGCGCCGCGAAGACGACGAGCAGCGCGAACGCGACCGTCGAGGCGAACACCAGGGCGATGCCGAGCGACAGCACGCCGGTGACCGAACGGGTCTCGGTGAGCTTGGCGGAGACGATGCTCACGCCCATCAGGGCCAGCGCGTTCAGCCCGAACGCCAGACCGTAGCCGACGGTGCCGAGCCCGATCATGTCCTGGTACAGGAACGGCGAGGCCGAGATGTACGCCATCATCACGGCGAACGCGAAGCCGAACACGGCGATGTAGCCGAGGAAGGTGCGGGAGCGCAGTGCACGGAGCGGCGAACCGGAGCCCTTCCGCTCCTCGCGCAGCACGTCGCGGTGCGCCTTCAGGTGGGTCTCACGGATGACGGCGAGCACCGCGACGAGCATGACCACGGACAGGCCGAGGACGATCGACAGCAGGCCGCGCCAGCCGATCGGACCGGTGAGCAGGCCACCGAGCAGCGGAGCGACGACGGGGGCGACCCCGCCGACGATCATCATGAGCGAGAACGCGCGGGCTGCGGGCTTGCCGGTCGCCAGGTCGGAGATGACCGCACGGCTGATCACCATGCCGGCCGCTCCGCCCAGGCCCTGCAGGAGTCGAGCTGCGATGAGCACGCCGATGTTCGGTGCGAACACGGCGGCGACGCTCGCGAGGACGCACAGTGCCGCGCCGGCGATGAGCGGCGGCACGCGGCCGAACCGGTCGGACAGCGGGCCGAAGACGAGCTGGCCGGCCGTGACACCGACCAGGAACGCGGTCAGCGTGAGCTGCACGGTGGTGGCGCTCGCACCGAGCTCGGTGGTCATCTGCGGGAACGCCGGCAGGTACAGGTCGGTGGCGAAGGGGGCGACGGCGCTGAGCAGGCCGAGCACCAGCAGCAGCGGCGTCGTGATGCCCTGCTGCCTGGTCGTGGGTGTCGCGGCGTGCGCGCGGATGGTTCCGGTGTCCGTGGTCATTGTTATGAAAGCATAACTCATTGCCGATCCTCGGTACAGTACGGACATGCACTCCGCCGTGTCCGACCACGTCCTCGCCGACCTCGCCGACGTCGTGCTGCGGATCTCGCGGGAGATCGACCCGCACGGTGCCGGGGCGCTCGACATCGTGCCGCTCACCGGCACCGAAGCGCTCGTGATGCGTTGGGTCGACCGCAACCCCGGCACCTCGCCGAGCGCGACGGCCGAGGCGACGGCACTCAAGCGCAGCAACCTCAGCGTCGCGCTGCGGTCCCTGGTGGAGAAGGGGATGGTCGAACGTCGGCAGGACCCGGACGATGCGCGGACTGTGCAGCTGCACTCGACCGACGTGGCGCGGGAGAGCATCGGACGCCTCCGCGCGCACTGGGCCGGCAAGCTCCGCGACGCGCTCGGCGGCGACGACGCCGGGTTGCCCGGGGCGCTCGCGCTGCTCGACCGGATCGACGAGGGGCTCCGCGGGGTCTAGTCCTGCGGGGCGTCGTCCTCGATCGGCAGCAGCCGCCGAGCGCCGTGGCCTTCGTCGCCGAGCGTGTCGCCCGGGTTCACGACCGAGCACGCCCCGAGCGAGACGCAGCCGCACCCGATGCACTGCGTCATCTCCTGCTGCAGCCGCTCGAGTTCCAGCTGGCGGGCCCGGAGTCGTGCACGCCACCGCTCGTTCAGCCGGTTCCAGTCGCGCAGGGACGGCATCCGGTCGGCCGGCAGCGTGCCGAACTGCTCGGCGACCTCGCTGAGCGGGATGCCGAGGCGCTTCGCCACCTGGATGATCGCGATCCGTCGTTCGACGTGCCGCGGGTACATCCGGGTACCGCCGTCGGTGCGCTCGGGGCGGATCAGGCCCTTGCGCTCGTAGAAGTGCAGGGCCGACGCGGCGACGCCGGTGCGTCGGACGATCTCGCCGATCGGGAGCAGGTCGGTCGGACGCGGCGGCTGGATCTCGACCATGGTCGAGATCTTACGGCGGGTCGGACTGGAGGCGCGGGGCGGGCCCGCCACGGGCCTCCCGGCCGACCGTTGGTCACGTCTACCGCTGCTGGAACGACTCCCAGAGCAGGAACGCGGTGAACAGGACGAACGGCGTGCACGCCACCACGTTGAGCCAGCGGTGTTCGACGACCACCGCGACGAACTCGCGCAGGAACGCACTCGGCACGTAGTACGGCGCCGTCGGCGAGCCGACCACCTGTGCCGGCAGGCCGAGCCGGCGGGCCAGGGTGGCGGCGCGGAGCACGTGGTAGTCGTTCGTGACCACGACGACCTGACCGTCGCGCCCGGCCTCGGCCTGCACGGCGCGGGAGAACCGCAGGTTCTCGCGGGTGTTGCGGGACTCGGTCTCGGGCCGGACGTCGTCGGGGTCCGCCCCGTTCGCCAGCAGGTACTCCGCCATCGCGGTGCCCTCGGCGCGCGGTTCGTCGTCGCCCTGCCCGCCGGAGGGGATCAGCAGCGGCCGACGCCCGGCGGCCCGTTCGGCGCGGTACACGACGAGTGCGCGGTCGAGGCGGCTGCGGAGCAGGGGCGGCACCTCACCGCGGATCAGCCCGGAACCGAGGACGACGATCGTGTCCGGCACGGTGCCGTGACGCATCCGGCCGTAGACGACGGAGTACACGGCGAACGCGACGAGTGACACGGCGAAGTACCCGCACACGAACACCATCAGCACGGCGACCGCGATCCGGGTGCCGTCCCAGAGCGTGAAGCCCTCGCCGCTGGCGGACACGAACAGCGCGATCGCCACCGCCGGCAGCACGAACACGAGCACCCCGGCGACCAGTGACAGCGTGTTGCCGAGACTGCGTCCCTCGGATCGGAGCATCCGGAACCCGTTCGCGATGAGCGCCACACCGAGGACGGCCACCGCGAGCGGGACGAGCAGCAGCACGGTGCCGACGACCAGGCTGAACCCGGGGACCACGAGCGTCAGTGCGGTCACGGCCGTCGCGAGCGCGAAGAACGCGGCGGCCGTCAGGAACACGCCGTTCCGGAGCATCCGCGGGTCACGGCGCCGTCCCAGGGCGTACAGCAGGACGAAGACCAGCGCGAAGCAGGCCGGCACCCCCACGGCGGTCATCGGTCGGCCGAACAGAGCACGGTCATGCGCTCACGGTACCGGCCGCGGGGTCAGGCGACCGCGCGGCCGATCAGGTCGGCGACGGTCGCCTCGTCCGCCTCGGAGAACTCCGGCGTGATCGCCCACGACGTCGGCCAGAACGTCCCGTCGTCGAGCGCGGCAGAGTCCTGGAACCCGAGCGTCGCGTAGCGGGCCTTGAACTTCGCGGCGTCCTGGAAGAAGAACGCCGCCTTGCCGTCCTTGTAGTACGCGGGCATGCCGTACCAGAGCTTCGGCGCGAGGTCGGGCGCGACCTCGAGCGCGATGCGGTGGATGCGTTCCGCGAGCCCGCGATCCGGCTGGGGCATCTCCGCGATCTTCGCCTCGACGGCGGCGGCGTCCGCTGCCGCCTTCTCCGCCTTGGTGCCCTTCGTGCCGCGGGTGCGTTTGACCTCGGCGGCGTGCTCCTGCATCGCCGCGCGTTCCTCGTCGGTGAAGGTGCCCTCGGTCTTCGTCGTCCGTGCCATGGTGGTGCCCTTCCGTGTCGGTGCGTCGATCATGCACCCGATCGCGCGTGCTGCGCTCGTCCGATGGTGCCGGTGGCAGGCTCGGTCCATGACCTACATCGCCAGCGACGACCGCTACGACTCGATGACGTACCGCCGCACCGGCCGCTCGGGCCTCGACCTGCCGTTGCTCTCCCTGGGGTACTGGCACAACTTCGGTGACGACGTGCCGTTCGAGACGCAGCGCGCGATCAGCCGTCGCGCCTTCGACCTCGGGATCACGCACCACGACCTCGCGAACAACTACGGCCCGCCGTACGGAGCCGCCGAGGTGAACTTCGGGCGCCTGATGCGTGAGGACTTCCGGCCGTACCGCGACGAGATGGTCGTGTCGACCAAGGCCGGGTGGGACATGTGGCCGGGGCCGTACGGTCAGGGTGGCGGTTCG
This sequence comes from Curtobacterium sp. PhB172, assembly GCF_003752545.1. Taxonomy (NCBI): domain Bacteria; kingdom Bacillati; phylum Actinomycetota; class Actinomycetes; order Micrococcales; family Microbacteriaceae; genus Curtobacterium; species Curtobacterium sp. PhB172. The sequence continues at coordinate 76,727 of NZ_RKIF01000001.1, read as the reverse complement.
CGGAAGTACGTGCTGGCCTCGCTCGACCAGTCCCTGCAGCGGACGGGTCTCGACTACGTCGACGTCTTCTACTCGCACCGACTCGACGCCTCGACCCCGCTCGAGGAGACGATGGGCGCGCTGCACACCGCGGTCCAGCAGGGCAAGGCGCTCTACGTCGGCATCTCGTCGTACGACGCGGAACGCAGCCGCCAGGCCGCCGCGATCCTGCGCGACCTCGGCACCCCGCTCCTCATCCACCAGCCGTCGTACTCGATGCTCAACCGCTGGATCGAGACCGAGGGACTGCTCGACGCCGCCGGCGAGCTCGGCTTCGGCGTGATCGGGTTCACCGCGCTCGCGCAGGGCCTGCTCACCGGCAAGTACCTGGACGGGGTGCCGTCCGATTCCCGAGCCGCCGCCGGCAAGTCGCTCGACGCCTCGAGCATCACCCCAGAGGTCGTCGGGCACCTCCGAGCTCTGAACGACGTCGCCGCCGCTCGTGGACAGTCCCTGGCGCAGCTCGCCCTGGCTTGGGCGCTCCGTGACGAGCGGGTGACCTCGCTCGTGATCGGGGCGTCGAAGGTGTCGCAGCTCGAGGACAACGTCGCGGCGCTGGCGAACACCTCGTTCACCGACGAGGAGCTCCGCACCATCGACGAGCACTCGGTCGGCATCACCGACGTCGACCTGTGGGCGGGAGCGCGTGCCGGCGAGGTCTCCTGACCGCGGCCCTACGAGCGGTTCGGTCCGGCGCCCACCGGGGTGCGACCGCGCAGTCGCTCGCGGCTGAGCGCCGGCAGGGCGAACCCGGTGTCCCGTTCGAGCACGTGGGTGCCCGGCGCGACGATCGCGTCGATCGCGTCGAGCAGCCCGTCGTCGAGGACGATCTCGGACGCCTGCACGTAGGCGTCGACGTGCGACACGGTGCGCGGCCCGATCACCACCGAGGACACGTCCGGGTGGGTCAGGGCGAAGGCGACCGCGAGCTCCGACACCGTGAAGCCGGAGTCGTCGGCCAGGCGTCCGAGCCGGTCGGCGACCTCGAGCTTCCGACGGTTCCGCGGGGCGCCGATGTCGTACGCGTCCGGCTGTTCGTCGACGTGCGGTGAACGAGGTTGGACGGTGCCGTTGCGGTAGGTGCCCGCGAGCCAGCCGCCGGCGAGGGGCGCTCCGGCCAGGACCCCGAGGCCGAACCGACGGGCGACGGGGAACACCGTGCGCTCCGCCGTGCGGGTGAGGATCGAGTAGGGCACGTGCGTCGCGGTGGCGCTCTTCGACCCGGACCGGAGCCACTGCGCCTCGACGAGTTCCTCGGCCGGGAACCCGGGGAGGCCGAACGCGCGGATCTTGCCCTGGGCCACCAGGTCGGCGAGGGCGTCGAGCGTCTCGTCGAGCGACGTCGCCGGGTCCGGCAGCGCCGGCTGGTACAGGTCGATGACGTCGGTGCCGAGTCGCTGCAGGCTCCGTTCCACGGCTCGGAACATCCACCGCCGCCCGTTGCCACGGTGCGCCGGGTCCTGGTCGACCGGGGCGCCGAACCGCACCGACAGGAACACGTCCTCGCGCCGTCCGGCGATCGCCGCGCCCACAGCCGTCTCGGCCAGGCCCGCGCCGTCGGCGTCCGAGACGTCGACCGACGTCACGCCGCGGGTGAGCGCCTCGAGCACGAGGGTCACACCGGCCGACGGGTCGTGGGCCGCGACGCCGGCGACGGCACGCGTCCCGAGCGTCAGCGAGCTGACGGGCGCCCCCGTGCGCCCCATGCGTCGCTGTTCCATGCGCGCCACGATATGGGCCGTGCGGGCCGCAGGACGGTCCGGTGACGAAGCGTTACCCCTGGCCCTGACCGGAACGGTTGGTACGATGGGCGCAGTTCTGAAACACGCAGTGTGTATCTACCGGCCGCCGGCTCCCCGGCGGACAACGGCGGCACCCGATGGGTCCGCCCCCCACCGAACCGGGCCGGGCCGAGAAGGCACACCCCCATGCTCCACACCAGTCCCACCCCGTCGGCGCCCGCTCCGGAGCGAACGGACCCCGCGGCCGGCGCAGACGCCTCGCTCGTCTCCCTCGCCGGACGCTGGTACTTCCCGGTGGCGTTCATCGCCCGCCTGCCGTTCGCCATGATGGTCGTCGGGGTCCTCACCCTCGTCGTGGCCGCGCGTGACTCCGTCGCCCTCGGTGGCGTCAACTCCGCCTCGGTCGGCATCGGTGCCGCGGTGTTCGGACCGATGGTCGGCGCCGCCGCGGACCGGTTCGGCCAGCGTGCCGTGCTCGTCCCCGTCGGCCTCGTCAACGCGGCGCTGCTCGGCGCGTTCCCCTTCGTCGTCAGCGGCAGCGCGCCGGACCTGGCCGTGCTCGCGATGGCGTTCTGCATCGGGGCGTCCGCTCCCCAGGTCGCGCCGATGTCCCGTACCCGGCTCGTCGCCATCATCGCGCAGCGCATGCGGCCGGCCCGCCGCGAGAAGACCCTCAGCGGCACGATGGCGTACGAGTCCGCCGCCGACGAGACCGTCTTCATCATCGGCCCGTTCCTGGTCGGCATCCTCGCCAGCGCGATCGCCCCCTGGGTCGCCGTGGCCGGTGCCTCGGCCCTGACCTTCGTGTTCGTGACCGCCTTCGCGCTGCACCCCACCGGCAAGCTCGTGCTCGGGCAGCACGAGGAACTGACCCAGGCCCCGGCGCGCCAACTCCTGCGTCCGCGGCTCGTCGTCGTGGTCGTCGGGATCCTCGGCATCGGCCTGTTCTTCGGCTCGACGCTGACGTCGCTGACGGCGTTCATGGAGACCCACGGCGAGGCGTCCCAGGCCGGCCTGCTCTACGGCCTGATGGGCATCGGTTCGGCCGGACTCGCCCTCGGGTCCGCAGCGTTCCCGCGGTCGTTCGGTCTCGGCTGGCGCTGGCTCGTGTTCGGTGTGGTCCTGCTCGGCGGCGCGATCGCGTTCTCGCAGGCCGACTCCGTCGTGGCGGTCGGCATCGTCCTGGCGATCATGGGCGTCGGCATCGGTCCGACCCTCGTCGCGCAGTACAGCCTCGGTTCGGACCGTTCACCGGTCGGCCGGTCCGCGACCACGATGACGATCCTCGGGTCCGCCGTGATCGTCGGGCAGTCGATCGCCTCCGCCATCACGGGCGACCTGGCGGAGCAGCACGGCACGTCCGTCGCAATGGCGCTCCCCGCGGCCTCGGCAGCGGTCGTCGTGCTGGCGGCCGTCGTCAACCTGCTGCTGCGGCGCCGTACCGCCGCCTGACGATCAGGACTCGGTGTCGTCGACCAACAGGTCCTCGTGCCGGTAGTCGTCGGCACGCAGCCCCGCGCGGGCGATCATGTGCGTCGAGACGGGCACCAGGAACAGCTGGAACACCATGATGGGCAGGACGACCCAGAACGCCGTCCAGGTCCCCACCGCGACGACGATCGCGGCCAGCCCGAACGCCAGCCCGAGCACCTGCGGCTTCGCCATGGCGTGCAGGCGGACGAGCGGGTCCGGGAACCGCACGATGCCGACCCCGGCGCCGAGGGACAGCAGCGAGCCGATCAGCAGGAGGGCGAGTGCGATCCACGCCCGCACGCCGGCGCCGTCGAGGAACGCCTGGATCATCTCGGTCACGACTGCTCCTCTGCTTCGGCGGCGTGCTCGGGGGTGGTGACGCTCAGGCCCTCGTCCGACGGGTCCGACGACGGCGTGACCGCTCGGGCCACGGCGACGGTGGCGAACACGCTGGTCGCCGCGATCACCACGAGTACGGGGATCCCGGTCAGGTCGCGCCGGACCACCATCGACGCCGCGATCACCACGAGCACGGTCGTCAGGACCATGTCCGATCCGATCATGCGGTCGAGGATCGTCGGGCCGCGCACGATCCGGAACACCGCGAGCGCGAGGGTGGCACCGAGCAGGGCCAGGACCAGGACGATGCCGATCCCCATGACGACGACGGCGGCGCTCATCGGGTGACCTCCGGCAGCGGTTCGGACAGTTCGGAGACGTCTTGCTTCGACCCCAAGGCACGGATCACCATGGCCTCGATGCCGAGGGCCTCGCGACGAGCGGCCTCGACCTGCTCGACCCGCTCGGTGTCGAGCACGTGCAGCAGCAGGCGCCGGCGCCGCAGGTCGACGTCGGCGACGTACGAGCCGGGCACCAGCGAGATCGCGAGGGTCGCCAGCGTGAAGGTCATCTCGGCGGTGGAGTGCAGCTGCACGAGCGTGATGGAGCTGCGGCGGACACCCCGCGGGCGGAACGCGACCCAGGCGACCCGGAACGACGCCGTGATGACGAGTCCGGACCACACCACGAGGAACCGGACGGCGTGCACGATCGAGAACCGGGCCGACAGCGGGACCGGCGGGAGCGGCAGCGCTTGGGTGACCAGGAGCGCCACCACGATGCCGCAGAGCAGGGTCAGTGGTGTCCACGAGCCCCAGAGCAGGGCCCACAGGACGGTCAGCCCGGCGACGAGCGGGACGTCGTACCGCCACGCCACCGCGATGCGGCGGGCGTTCGCGACGTGTCGGGTGTCGGTGTTCACCGGTCACCCCCGAGGACGGCCTGCACGTACCGGTCCGGCGACTCGAGCGACTCCGCTGCGCGGCTCGCGTACCCGTAGAGCGGGCCGGCGACCACCGTGAGGGCGACGGATCCGAGGACCGCGACCGTCGTCACGCCGACGAGCATGCGCGGCAGTCGGACCTTGGTCGGCGCTTCGCCGACCGTCTCGGTCGACCCGGCGGTCGGACGGGAGGCACTGCTCGCGTGGGGTGCGTCGGTGACCGTCACCGAGCCTCCTGGGTGGAAGGCCTCACCCGTCTCCTCGGAGACGGTCAAGGGGGCGGGTTCCGGCGACCGCAGGGCTGCGTGCGGTTCGGCGGTCGTCGCGTGCGGCGCCGCGGCCTCGGCCGCGGGCTTCGGCCGCCAGAAGGCGGCGTCCCACACGCGCATCAGCGCGTACAGCGTGAGGAGCGACGTGACCACGCCGGCGGCGATCGTGACGTACGCCAGCGGCGAGCCGTCCTCGGCGGCGGCGCGGAACAGCCCGAGCTTGCCGATGAAGCCGGAGAACGGCGGGATGCCGCCCAGGTTGAACGCCGGGATCAGGTACAGCGCGGCCAACAGCGGCGCGGCCTTCAACAACCCGCCGAGCGACCGGGTCGACGTGGTCCCCCCGACGCGTTCCATCAGGCCGGACACCAGGAACAACGTGGTCTGCACGACGATGTGGTGCACCGTGTAGAACACCGCGGCCGCCGTCCCCGCGACCGTCCCGAGCCCGACACCCATCACCATGAAGCCGATGTGGCTGATGAGCGTGAAGGACAGCAGGCGCTTGACGTCGGTCTGGGACACCGCACCGAGCACCCCGACGACCATCGTCAACACCGCCACCACGAGCAGCACGTTGTTCAACTGCGGCCCGGGGAAGATCACCGTCTCGAGGCGGATGATCGCGTAGATGCCGACCTTCGTCAGCAGACCGGCGAAGACGGCCGTGACCGGGGCCGGGGCCGTCGGGTACGAGTCCGGCAGCCAGAACGCCAGCGGGAAGACCGCCGCCTTGATGCCGAAGCCGATGAGCAGCATCGTGTGCAGGAGCAGCTGCACGTGCTCGGGCAGCTCGGCGACGCGCTCGCTGATCTGGGCGATGTTGACCGTGCCGGTCGCGCCGTACACCAGGCCGATCGCGGCGAGGAAGATCGCCGACGCGATCAGGCTCGTGACGATGTACGTGGTGCCGGCCCGGACCCGCTGCTCGCTGCCGCCCAGGGTGATGAGCACGTAGCTCGCCACGAGCAGCATCTCGAACGCGACGTACAGGTTGAACAGGTCGCCGGCGATGAACGAGTCGAGCACGCCCGCGGCCAGGACGAGGTAGGTCGGGTAGAAGATCGTGACCGGGGCCTCGCCGTCGTCGGCTGCGAGCCCCTGACCGATCGAGAACAGCAGGACGATGAGCAGCACGCTGGCGCTCACCGTGAGGAGCAGGGCGCTGAGGCGGTCGACCACCAGTGAGATGCCGTACGGGGCGTCCCACCCGCCGACCTGCACGACGATGGTGCCGTGGTGGTCGACGAGCACCATGAGGGTCGCGGCGACGGCGAGTGCGACGACGAGCACCACGACGGTGATCGCTCGCTGGAGCTTCTGGTGCCGCAGGAGGCCGAGTGCGACGGCTGCGCCGAGCAGCGGGACGAGGACGAGGAGCGGGACGAGCCAGGTCATCGGTTCACTCCGTCCTGGTGCGGTTGGTGTTCGTGTGGATCGTCGGCGTCCTCGGGGGACTTCGGGTCGAAGTCGGCTTCCGGGTCGTCGTCGGGGTCGTCGCGCGTGCGGCCGATGGCGACGTCGGCTTCGTCGACCTCGACCTCGTCGGCACGGGACAGCTGCCACGAGCGGTGGATGAGGGCGAGCAGGAACGCGCTGACGGCGAAGGTGATGACGATCGCGGTCAGGGCGAAGGCCTGGGGGAGCGGGTCGGTGATGCCCTCGGAGGACTTGCCGATCGGCGGGTTGCCGGCGGCGCCTGACATCACCAGCAGGAGCAGGTTCAGGGCGTTGCCGAGCAGCAGGAAGCCGAGCAGCATCCGGGTCAGGGACCGTTCGAGCAGCAGGTAGACGCCGCAGGAGAACAGCACGGCCATCGCGATCACGAGGACGAGGGTGACGGTCATGTGGCGCTCCCTTCCGGGGTGGGGGCCTCGAGGGCGTCGCGGACCGACCCCTCGGTGGTGTCGCGGGTGGGCGCCCCGGCGTCTTCGAGGCGTTGCCGGTCCACCTCGGCGCCGAGGCTGCGGAGGACGTCGAGCACCAGGCCGACGACGACCAGGTACACACCGATGTCGAAGAACGTGGCGGTGACGAACTCGACGTGGCCGAGGATCGGGACGGTCGCCTCGAAGAACTCGGAGTACAGGGCTTCGCGACCGAAGAACAGCGGCACGATCGCGGTGATCGCTGCCGTCGCGACACCGAGTCCGAGCAGTCGACCGGCACGGACCGGGGCGGCGGCGCCGAGTTCGGCCGGGCCACCCGCCAGGTAGCGGGCCGCCAGCGCGATGCCGGCGACGAGGCCACCGGCGAAGCCGCCGCCGGCCGCGTTGTGCCCCGCGAACAGCAGGTAGACCGACAGGACGATGAGCCCGTGGAACAGCAGTCGGACCACGACGTCGAGGAGTGCCGAGCGGCCGGTCGGGATGGCGGCGCTCGTCGGCAGCCAGGCGCGCGGCTCGCCGTCGGTGCGCTGGCCGTCGGCTGTGAGCTTCTCCGGCAGGTCACGGAGCCGGGGCAGCGTGTCCTCGCGGGAGTTCACGAAGATGAGGCTCGCGACGCCCGTGGCCGCGGCGACGACGACGGTGAGTTCACCGAGGGTGTCCCAGCCGCGCAGGTCGACGAGGGCGACGTTCACGACGTTCAGGCCGTGCCCGAACGAGCTCGTGAGAGCCGGCAGGTCCGGCCAGATCGGGTCGGCGGTGCGCGCCGAGGCGGCGACGATGACGACGATCGCCAGCGTGAGTCCGGCGAGCCCCGCGAAGAGCGCACGGACGATGCGGAACCGGCTCGGGTTCGTCGTCGCGATGCGCGGGGGGAGCCGCCGGAGCACCAGGACGAACGCGATGAGGGTGACGGTCTCGACCACGAGCTGCGTGAGGGCGAGGTCGACCGCGCCGTGCAGGACGAACAGGACGGACATGCCGTAGCCGGTCACGCCCACCAGGACGGCGGCGGCGAACCGGGTCTTCGCGGTGAGGACGGCGATGGCGCCGACGGACATCACGATGACGACCGGGATCTGCCCCCACGAGTCGGAGAACCGGACGTGGAACTCCCACGGCCCGCCGAGCACGAGGTTCGCGAGCGCACCCGCGACGAACACCGACAGGATCACCGTCAGGTAGTAGGGGAGCGAACCCCGCTGCACACCGGCGGTCAGGCCCGTCGCGAACCGGTCGAGGCCGCGCATGAGGTGCCGGTAGGTGCCCGAGGCACTCGGGAACCCGGCGAGCTGGTGCTGCAGTGCCTCGACCGGACGTCGGAGGGCGAACAGTGCGAGACCGCCGACCAGCGTGACGGCCGAGATGCCGAGCGCCGGTTCGAGGCCGTGCCAGAGCGCGAGGTGCGGGACTTCCTCGCCGGGGAGCGCTGCCACCGTCGCGGCGGGCTCGATGCCGTGCGCGACGACCGGGGTCAGCAGGCCGAGAGCGAGACCGGTCAGCGCCAGGATCGACGGCACCACACCCAGACCGTGCAGGGCGTGCGGTTCCGTCTGGGCGACGTCGGGCTTGCGGGCGAACGCTCCCCAGAAGAAGCGGAGCGAGTACGCCACGGTGAGCACCGAGCCGAGCGTCACGCCGACGAGGGCGAACCAGGCCCAGCCGGCGTCGGGACCGTGCAGCGACTCGGTGAACCCGGTCAGCACGGCTTCCTTGGCGACGAAGCCGATCGTCGGCGGGATGCCGGCCATGGACACGAGCGCGAGGGCGGCCACGACGGCCAGCCACGGTGCCTTCCGGCCGAGGCCGCTCAGGCGCCCGAGGTCGCGGGTGCCGGTGGTGTGGTCGATCGCACCGACCACCAGGAAGAGCGTGGACTTGAACGCGGCGTGCGCCACGAGCAGGGCGACCCCGCCGAGCGCCACCGCGGGCGCGCCCCACCCGGCGGTGAGCACGAGGAACCCGAGCTGCGCGACGGTGCCGTAGGCGAGCAGGAGCTTGAGGTCGGTCTGGCGGAGCGCCCGGTAGCCACCGATGAGCATGCCGAGGACACCGAGCACGGTGATCGTCTCGCGCCAGCCGTCGAGCAGTGCGAACGCCGGGGCGAGCCGGGCCACGAGGTAGATGCCGGCCTTCACCATCGCTGCGGCGTGCAGGTACGCGCTGACCGGGGTCGGAGCGGCCATCGCCGCCGGCAACCAGAAGTGGAACGGCACGATCGCCGACTTCGTCAGTGCGCCGAGCAGGACGAGGACCACCGAGACGGTGACGATCGGTCCGGTCGGCGGTGCAGCGATGATGCCGGAGAGCGAGGTCGTGCCCGCCGCGACCGACAGCATGACCAGACCGGCGAGCATCGCCAGACCGCCGGCGGTGGTGACGACGAGGGCCTGCATCGCGGCCGCACGGCTCGCACGCTTGTCGGCGTCGTGCCCGATGAGCAGGTACGAGAAGACCGTGGTGGCTTCCCACAGGACGAAGAGCACGATGACGTCGTCGGCGAGGACGAGGCCGAACATCGACCCGGCGAACGCGGTCAGCACGCCCGCGAACCGGCCGATCCCCGGTTCGTCGCGGCCGAAGTACGAGGCGCAGTAGACGAGCACGAGGGCCCCGACGATCGACACGACGAGCGCGAGGACCCACGACAGGGCGTCCATCCGCAGCGTGATCTCGAGGTCGAGCTGCGGGACCCACCGGTGCCGTTCGACGACGCTGCCGTGCAGGGCCGCGTCCGTCTGCAGCACCGTCAGCACGGCGGCGGCTGCGGGCGCGAGGGCGGCCACGGTGAACACGCGGCGGCCGAGGACGGGGGTCAGGGCGGGGACGATCAGGGCGACGATCGCGAACGCGACGAGGACGAGGACCATCGGGCACCTCCTCGGGGTCGGGCTGCAGTCCGGCTCACTGGGCCCTCACAGCCTACGAAGAGTGGGATGTGGAGAACCTGTGCGACCGGACAGCATGCTCGCGCTCGGTTCACACTGTGAACACCACTCTGCCCGCGCTCCCGGCGGGCTGTCCGGCCCACGTCGCCTCGACGTCCGCCAACCGCACGGCTGTCGCGTCCACCCGGACGGTGCCGTCCGCGATCGCACCGACGATGCCCGGCAGCTCGGCGACGAAACCGGCACGACCGACCGATCCCTGCCCGCTGCCGACGATCGTCAGGCCCGAGGCCCGCAGTGCCGCGGACGGGATCGTCGCCTCGTGGCCCGCGGTGGAACCGATCGCGATCCAGTCGAGTCGGCGTCCGCGGTCGGCGCGCGCGGTGACGACGGCGCGCATGACGTCGGCGGCGGGCTGGCCCCAGACGTAGTCGATGACCACGTCGACGTCGGCTGCCGCTGCGCCGAGTGTGTCGACGTCGCTCAACGGCAGCACGACGTCGGCGCCGAGGGCGGTGAGCGCCGCCAGTCGCTCCGGGTTGCGACCGCTCGCGACGACGTGTGCGGCACCGAGGTGCTTCGCCACCTGCACCGCCGCGGTGCCCGAGGCCCCGGTCGCGCCGAGCACGAGGACGCGGCTGCCCGGGGCGAAGTCGATCCGCCGGCGCAGGGCCACCCACGACGACAGCACCGGGTTCACGCCGGCGGCCACGGTGACCGGGTCGGCGCCATCGGGCAGGACGACGCTCGCCCGCGGGTCGACCGCGACGCGCTCGGCCATGGTGCCGCGGGTGTCGCTCGCGACGGCGACGTAGCGGAGCGTGCCGTCGGGGAACCGGGCGACGCCGTCGACGCCGGGGACCAGGGGGAGCGCGCCCTCGCTGGTGTAGTGCGAACCGTCGGCCTGCGACCGGACCCGCGGGTGGAGCCCGGCCGCGACGACGTCGACGACGACCTCGCCGGGTCCGGGAGCCGGTTCGCCGAACTCCTGCCAGGTCGGGGCGTGGCCGAACTCGGTGACGACTGCTGCGTGCATGGTGTCCTCCATTTGCTTCGCGTTACGAACAAAGTAGTTCGCATCACGAAGTTCGTCAACTAGGCTGGAGCGGTGCAGGAGATGACCGAGGACGAGCAGCTCGTCGATGCCCTGGGCGAGGCCGCCTTCCGGACGATGGGTCCGCTGACCGGGCTCGCGGCCGATGCGGGGCTGTCACTGACGCAGCTGCGGGTCCTCGCGATCCTGCGTGACCGTCGTCTGCGGATCGGTGACCTGGCGCAGTACCTGGGGCTCGAGAAGTCGACGATGACCGGGTTGGTGGCGCGCGCGGAGAAGAAGGGGTTGCTCGCACGGCAGCCGAACGCGGACGACGCACGCGCGGTGGACGTCGTGATCACCGACGCCGGTCTCGAGGTGGCGCGCTCGCTCGAGGGTGCGATCCGCGATGCACTGCTGCCGCTCACTGCTCGGTTGCCGGAGCGGGACCGGCGGCAGCTGCGCGTGCTCCTGGAGCAGATGCTGCGCTGAGTCCTCAGCGGCCGTGGGCGCGTGCCGGGATCTGCGTCGCGAGCTTGCCGCCGGAGACGTCGAGCAGGGTGCCGGTGATGTAGCCCGAGGCGTCGCTCGCCACGAAGACGAGCAGGTCGGCGACGTCGTCCGCGGTCTCCCACCGGCGCAGCGACAGGGTGTCGAGCAGGCGGTCCTGGGCCTCGGCCGGCATGGTCGCGAATCCGTTCATCGCCGTCGGGACCATGCCCGGCGCGTACGCGTTGACGGTGATGCCCCACGGGCCGAGCTCCGACGCCAGCACCCGGGTGAACGAGACGACCGCAGCCTTGGACGCCGCGTAGGCAGCGCTGCCGACACTCGGCACGATGGCGGCGAACGAGGCGGCGTTGATGATCCGCCCCCGGCCCGCGGCCTGCATCACCGGCGCGACGGCCTGGCTCATCAGGAAGGTGCCGCCGAGGTTGACGTCCATGCACCGGCGCCAGGCATCCCACTGCAGCCCGGCGACGGTGCCCTCGACGTTGATGCCGGCGTTGTTCACGAGCACGTCGATCGTGCCGTGCCGGGTGACGACCTCGTCGACGGCGGCCCGGACCGACTCGGGGTCGGCGACGTTGCACACGACGTGGTCGAGCGGGAAGTCGGGCTCGAAGGCCAGGTCGAGGGCGACGACGCGACACCCCTCGGCGACGAAGCGGTCGGCGAGCGTGCGTCCGATCCCGCGTGCTGCGCCGGTCACGACCACCACACGGTCGGTCAGGTCGAGGTGCATCGTTGCTCCTGTCGTCGGTGCGGATCATCGGCGACCGCAATAGGCATACTATTCGAGCATGACGGATCAGCGTGTGCTCTGGGTCACCGGCGGCGGCAGCGGCATGGGTGCCGCGAGTGCCGAGGCCGCTGCGCGCGACGGGTGGACGGTGGTCCTGAGCGGGCGGCGCGTGGACCGGCTCGAGCAGGTCGCTGCGACGATCACGGCCGCCGGCGGCACGGCGGAGGTCCTGCCCCTCGACGCTGCCGATCCCGCTGCCGTCGCGTCTGCGCGGGACGCCGTGCTCGAGCGGTTCGGACGACTCGACGCGGTCGTGCTCGCCGCCGGGCTGAACGCACCGCGGCGCCGGTGGGACGACCAGTCGTTGCCGGACTTCCGCGCGATCGTCGACACGAACCTCACCGCGGTGGTCACGGTCGTCGACGCCGCACTGCCTGCGCTCCGCGAGTCCGGCGGCGTGGTCGTCGTGGTGTCGTCCTACGCCGGGTGGTCCTTCCAGCCCGGTGCCGGTGTCGCGTACTCCGCCTCGAAGACCGCGCTCGGTTCGGTCGTCCGGAGCCTCAACCAGCAGGAGGCACACCACGGGGTCCGGGCGACGCACCTGTGCCCCGGTGACGTCGCGACCGACTTCCTCGACCAGCGGCCGTCGGTGCCCGACGCCGCCGCACGATCGGTGATGCTGCAGCCGGAGGACATCGCCCGTGCGGTGTCGTTCGTGCTCGAGGCGCCGTCGTACATGCGCATCGACGAGCTCGTGGTCAGCCCGGTGTCCCAACGGTGACCAGCACGTTCGACCGCGTCGTCGACGAACTCGGCGGAGCGATCGTCACCAGCGTCCTGCCCGCCGGACACCGGGACAGCATCGACGGGTTCGCCGTCCGCACGGGCGCCAGTCGCAGCATCGTCCGTGAGGCCGTCCGCGTCCTCGTCGCCCTCGGCCTGCTCACCGCGCGGCGCCGCGTCGGCGTCACCGTCCTCGGTGTGAGCGAATGGGACGTCCTGGATCCGCGGGTCGTGCGGTGGCGCCTCCGGGGCCCGGACGGTGACCGCGTGGCGGTCGAGCTCCGCGAGCTCCGCGCGGCGGTCGAACCCGCCGCAGCCGCCGCAGCAGCCCGGCGGGCGCCGCTCGACGAGTGCGCGGACCGACGGGAGGCGCTCCGCACCACCGCGGACGAGCTCGCCGCCGCAGCGGCCCGAGATGACCGCCTCGACTTCGTGGCCGCCGACGTGCGGCTCCACGCGCTCGTGCTCGACCTGTCCGACAACGCGCTGTACCGACGGCTGCACCGCGTCGTGGGCCAGGTGCTGCGCGAACGCGGGAGCCTCCGTCCGGACCGGCACGACGTCGGCCTGCACATCGCGCTCGCCGATGCCGTCCTCGACGGTCACCCGGACGCCGCGGCCGCAGCGATGCGGGCGATCGTCGAGCGCACGTGAGCGGTGCCCCGCCGACCTGGGAAGATGGAGTCCGGTGCGCTCCTCCGGCGCCCGTGGAGGGTGAGCGTGGACGCAGCACAGGACCTGGTCGTCCAGCTCATCGGCACCCCGTGGACGTTCGTCGTGGTCGGCCTCGTGCTCGCCGTCGGAAGTGTCGCGGTCTTCCTCCCCAGCCAGGCGCTCGTCGTCGCGGTCGGCACGCTCCTGGTGGGCGGTGACGGCGGCCTCCTGCCGGTCCTCGTCCTGGTCGTGGCGGCCTCGATCGGCATGGTCCTCGGTGACCTCGGGCTGTACCACCTGGCGCGCTCGGTCGACCTCGGCTCGAGGTCGTGGTTCGCGCGTCCGAAGGTCCGCAAGGCCCGGGACGCCATCGACGGCCGCTACCGTGCCGCTCCCGGGCGCATCGCGGTCCTCGGACGCTTCATCCCGATGGGCCGGCTGACGACGAACCTGGTCGGCGCGGACAGCGGGCTCGACGTTCGGCGGTTCCTGGTCAGCTGCGTGCTCGCCGACGTCGTGTGGGCCGCGTACTGCGTCGGCATCGCGGCGGCCACCGGGCGCTGGAGCCGCGAGCAGCCCTTCCTCGTCACGACCCTTGCGGTCGTGGCGTCGATCCTGCTCGGCCTCGCGATCACGGCGATCGAGAAGGCCGTGCGACGACGCGGCGAGGCGGCGGCTGCGGCCTGACGAACGTAGGGTGGGGACACCGTTCGAAGGAGAACCCGTGCTGCTCGACGACCTCGTACCGGACCCTGACGCGCTCGAGCGCATCGCCACCGGCAGCACGTGGGCCGAGGGACCCTGCTGGATCCCGGCGTCCCGCACCCTGCGCTGGTCGGACATCCCCGGCGATCGGATCCTGCAGTGGCACGCCGACTCCGGCGAGACCTCCGCGTACGCCGAGGGCGTCGAGTTCACCAACGGCCGGACCCTCGACCGCGACGGCAGCGTCGTCCAGTGCTCGCACGGGCTCCGGCGGGTGGAGCGGGACCGCGACGGCGTCGTCACGCCGATCGTCGACGCCTGGGCCGGCGGGCGGTTCAACTCGCCGAACGACGTCGTCGTCGCCCGGGACGGCAGCGTGTGGTTCACCGACCCGGCCTACGGCATCACCCAGCCGCGCGAAGGCCACCCCGGCGTGCGCGAGTACGGCGACCACTGGGCGTTCCGCTGCGGACCGTCCGGCGAGGACCTGCGCCCCGTCGCGACCGACGTCGACGAGCCGAACGGCCTGGCCTTCGACCCGTCCGAGCAGGTCCTCTACATCGCGAGCTCATCGGGGGACGAACCCGTGATCCGCGCCTACGACCGCGGCGGTGACGGCGGCGACCTGCTCAAGAACGGCCGGGTGTTCGTGCGACTCGAGCCGGGCGAGGGCGCACCGGACGGCATCCGGGTCGACGTGCACGGCAACGTGTGGTCGTCGTCGCACCGTGGCGTCGTCGTGTTCGACCCCTCGGGCGAGCGGATCGGCGAGGTGGCCGTCCCCGAGGTGACGTCGAACCTGTGCTTCGGCGGCGACGACGGCACGACGCTGTTCTTGACGGCGACGACGTCGGTCTACCGGATCGCCACGACGACGCGGGACGCTGCCGTATCCTGACTCGGCCATGCAGTGCGACTACTTCGACCGCGGGGTGTGCCGGTCCTGCACGCTCATGGGGCAGCCCTACGCCGACCAGCTCCTCGACAAGGAGCTCCGCACCCGCGAACTCCTGCACGACGCCGTCGAGGCAGCTGGTGGCCCCGGAGCCGTCACGTGGTCACCGGCGATCACGAGCCCCGAGTCCGGGTACCGGAACAAGGCGAAGATGGTGGTCGGCGGCTCGACCGAGCACCCGACCGTCGGCATCCTCGACCACCGGCAGCGTGGCGTCGACCTGCGGCACTGCGGGATCTGCACGCCCGGCATCCGACACGCGCTGCCCCTGCTCGCCGACTTCGTCCAGACCGCGGGGCTGATCCCGTACGACGTCGCTGCCCGACGCGGCGAGCTGAAGTACGTCCTGGTCACCGAGTCGCCCGACGGCGAACTGATGGTGCGGTTCGTCCTGCGGTCCGAGGGGCAGGTGGCTCGGATCCGGCAGTACCTCGATGTGCTGCGCGACGCCCTGCCGAACGTGGTGGTCGTCACGGTGAACCTGCTTCCCGAGCACAAGGCCGTGACCGAGGGGGACCGGGAGATCGTGCTCACCGAGCAGGAGACGCTGCCGATGCGCCTCGGCGGGATCACGATGCACCTGCGGCCGCAGAGCTTCTTCCAGACCAACACCGTCGTCGCCACCGAGCTGTACGCGCAGGCCTCGGCGTGGATCGACGAGCTCGACCCGGCGTCGATGTGGGACCTGTACTGCGGCGTGGGCGGGTTCGCCCTGCACGCTGCGCGACCGGGACGAGCGGTGACGGGCATCGAGACGAGTGCCGAGGCGATCCGTTCGGCGAAGCAGTCCGCGCGCGAGGCCGGGCTCGAGGGGCTCCGGTTCGCCGCCGACGACGCCACCGAGCACGCACTCCGCGCCCGACCCGACACGGTGCCCGAGCTCGTCCTGGTGAACCCGCCACGACGCGGGATCGGCGAGGCGCTGTCGACCTGGCTCGAGGAATCCGACGTGCAGCACGTCGTCTACTCGAGCTGCAACCCCGTGACCCTGGCGAAGGACCTCGCGCGCATGCCCTCGTTCCGGCTGCGCCGCGCGCGTGTGCTCGACATGTTCCCCCAGACCGGCCATCTCGAGGCCGTCACGCTGCTGTCGCGGGCGTGATCCGGGCCTCCCGACCGTCATTGCCAGGGAATTGCCAAGGTGACGTACCCGGGTACGGGTCGATGACCATGGCCATGGGCATCGAGGCGTACAGGTTCGGGTGCGGGGTACGTAGCACCAATGGGTAGAACCGTTTGTCTCGGTTTGATAACGGTGAAGAGTTTCCTATGGTTGCCGACCGAGGTGCCGCCGGCCCGATGACCACTGCCCCCGGTGGCGCACCCCACAACTGACCGCGATCGGTCGGGGTGGGCAGTGGATTCCGCGTTCGAAGCGGCTCGTGACCCCGGTGGAGCAATCACATGAAGAAGCTTTCCCGTACCCGCACCATCGTCGGCGGCCTCGCGTTCGCCGGCATCGCCGCGACCGGTGTCGGCCTCGCGGCAACCCCCGCGAACGCTGCGTCCGGCTCGACCTGGGACGCCCTCGCGCAGTGCGAGTCCGGCGGCAACTGGGCCATCAACACCGGCAACGGCTACTACGGCGGCCTGCAGTTCAACCTCGGCACCTGGCAGGCGAACGGTGGCGTCGGCAGCCCCGCCGGCGCGAGCCGCGAGGCCCAGATCGCCGTCGCCGAGCGTGTCCTCGCCACGCAGGGCTGGGGCGCCTGGCCGGCCTGCTCGGCCCAGCTCGGACTGAGCGGCACGAGCGGTGCCGCACCGGCCGCCGCTGCTCCGGCTCCGGCAGCCCCCGCTGCTCCGGCCCCGACGCAGCAGGCCGCACCGGCTCCCGCTGCCCCGGAGCAGGCCGCACCGAGTACCCCGGCGCCGGCACCCGCGCAGGAGGCCGCCCCGGCAGCCACCACGCCGAGCAAGCCCGCCGCCGTGAAGACGAGCGGCAAGACCTACACCATCGCGTCGGGCGACACGCTCGACACCATCGCCACCAAGCTCAAGATCGACGGTGGCTGGAACAAGCTGTGGGCCGCGAACACGTCGACCATCGACGACGCGAACCTCATCTACTCGGGCCAGGTGCTGCAGCTCCCCGCCTGATCGTTCCACCGAACACGACGACGCCCCGCGACCTCGGTCGCGGGGCGTCGTCGTGCGTGGTGCGTGTCGAGAGGGTCGGGAGCGCTACTGCTGGTTGTCGGCCAACCAGGCCGCGACGTCGTCGGACCGCAGCGCCTGTGACAGCGAGCCGACCGCCAGGTCGTTGAGTGTCACGTAGGACTGCCCGTCCGGAGACGTCCCGGACCCCGCAGTCGGCACCGTGAACGTCTTGAGGTCGTCGGTCCGGACGTCGCGCAGTGACCACCCGAGGCCGACGAGGGTCGGGAAGGTCAGTCCGGCATCGACCGCCAGGTGCTCGCTCGTGGCGGTCACGAAGTCCTGGATGCGCCCGGGGTTCGTGATCGTGCCGCGGGAGAGCAACTCGCCGACGACCCCGCGCATGAACGCCTGTTGGTTCCGCACACGGGTGTGGTCGGCGTCGGCGAACGAGTACCGCTCGCGCACGAAGGCGAGTGCGGCGTCGCCGTCGAGCCGGTTCGCGCCGGCGACGAACTCGTGCTTCCCTGCGGCGAACGCCTGCCCGGAGTCGACCGTGACACCGCCGAGGGCGTCGGTCATGTCCTTGAACCCGGTGAAGTCGATCTCGGCGACGTGGTCGATGCGGACGTCGAGCAGCTGCTCGACGGTCTGCACGGTGAGCGGGATGCCGCCCCACGCGTACGCGGCGTTGATCTTGGCGCTCCCGTGACCCGGCACGTCGACCCACGAGTCACGCATGATCGACATCAGGTACACGGCCTGCCGGTCGGCCGGGACGTGCGCGAGCATCAGGGTGTCCGAACGGCCACCGGCCTCGGATGGCTTGCCGTCCGGTCCGCGTGCAGCTCGTGAGTCGGACCCGATGAGCAGGATGTTCTCGCCGCCGGACGCAGCCGGTCGGGTCCCGCTCGGGAACGGGTTCGCGATCGTGTCGTGGCGGGCGTCGAAGCTGCGCGCCAGGCCGCCGACGAAGATGCTCGCGACGACGGCGATCACGGTGGCGATGCCGATCAGCGAGCCGACCGTCGCGAGCAGTGCGACGAGGAACGGGCGTCGGCGCCGCGGGTGGCGTCCGCTTCGGGTGGCGGTGTCGGCGGCCAGGCGGGCCGCCCGTCGTTCGGACATGGGGGACTCCAACGGGTTCGCGTCGGCGTGCCACCGACCGACCCATCGTACCTCATGTGGTATTTCAGGTACAGCGTGTCAGTGTCCCGGTTGCCGTGCCTTCTCGAGCAGTTCCGTGAGGGCCGTCCGCAGTGCCGGATCGTCCGGCAGGACCTCGCGCTCGATGTGCCGAGCGGTCTCCCATGCTCGGCGTCCGTGATCGGTCACGGTCACGAGGCGCCGGCGTCGGTCGTCGGGGTGTGGGGTGCGCTCGACCAGGCCGTCCCGCTCCATGCGCTCGAGGGTCCGTGACATCGTCTGCGGCTGCACCCGTGCCGTGCGGGCGATCGTGTCGGCGCCGGTGGGGCCCGTGCGGATCAGGATGTCGACCGCGATGAGGGCTGCGTGCGGAAGCCCGATGGCGCGGAGGCGTTCATCCCAGTCCCGCTCGACCGAGCGTGCCGCGGCCGACAGCAGCCGGCCGAGGGGCCACTGCTCGGTCGTGTCGTCCATGCGCGCAGTCTACGGTCGACACCGATCGTGATCCGCGTCGCGACCGTCTAGTAATCAGCATGCTGACGACCGGTGTACGCTCACCGTCGTGTCCCGCTTCCTCCGCATCGTCCTCCCTGCGCTCGTCATCGTGGTCTGGCTCGCGATCGCCTCCGTCGGTGGTCCGTACTTCGGCAAGATCTCCGAGGTGTCGACGAACGACCAGACCTCGTTCCTGCCAGCATCGGCCGACGCCACCAAGGTGCAGGAGCGGTCGTCGGAGTTCCGACAGGAGTCGGGCGCACCCGCGATCATCGTGCTCGAGCGCGACGGCGGCATGTCCTCGTCCGACCTGACCGCGGCGAAGGGCCTCGCGACCCAGCTCGGTGACCGCGACGACGTCGAAGCCGTCAGCCCGGTGATCCCGAGCGAGGACGGCGACGCGGTGGAGATCGTCGCGACCCTCACCACGGCAGCCGACACCGGTGACGCGGTCGAGGCGATCCGCGCCGACGTCGACGACGCCCTGCCAGCCGGCATCAGCGGGTACGTCACCGGGCCCGCCGGGTTCACCGCCGACCTGACCGAGGCGTTCGCCGGCATCGACGGCCTGCTGCTCGGGGTGGCGCTCGCCGCGGTCTTCGTGATCCTGATCATCGTCTACCGGTCACCGCTGCTGCCGATCCTCGTGCTCGGCACCGCGACGTTCGCCCTGTGCGCCTCGATCCTCGTGGTGTGGTGGCTCGCGAAGGCAGACATCGTCACCGTGAACGGCCAGGTGCAGGGGATCCTGTCGATCCTGGTGATCGGCGCCGCGACGGACTACGCACTGCTCTACACGGCGCGCTTCCGCGAGGCGCTGCGCGACCACCGCACCGGCTGGGGTGCGACGAAGGCGGCCCTGCGGGGGAGCCTCGAGCCGATCCTGGCCTCGGGCGGCACCGTCATCGTGGGCGTGCTCTGCCTGCTGCTCTCCGACCTCAACTCGAACAAGGCGCTCGGTCCCGTCGCCGCGATCGGCATCGCGTTCAGCCTGTTGGCCGCCCTGTCGCTGCTGCCCGCTCTGCTGCTCGCGTTCCGTCGCGCTGCGTTCTGGCCGCTCCGTCCCGCGTACGGCAGCGCCCACCCGGTGCTCACCGGACCGGACGCGCGCGGCATCTGGGCCCGCGTCGGTCGGCTCGTCGCCAAGCGTTCCCGGGTGGTGTGGATCGTCTGCACGGTCGGGCTGCTCGCGATGGGCACGGGCCTGGTCGGGCTCAAGGCCGACGGGGTCCCGCAGAGCGACCTGGTCATCGGGGCCTCGCAGGCACGCGACGGGCAGGACGTCCTGGCCGACCACTTCCCCGGCGGCTCGGGCAGCCCGGCGCAGGTCATCGGGTCGGAGCGCGACCTCGACGCACTCGTCGACGCCGTCACGGGGGTCGACGGGGTCGACGGGGTCGTCGCGGCCGCGAAGGACGCACCGTCCGGCACGGTGCCCGTGACGGGCGACTCGACCTCGAGCGGCGGCGCCGCCGCTCCGACGGTGTCGCGGGGCGACGTGCTGCTCGAGGCCACGCTGTCCGACCCCGCCGACTCCGACGCCGCGGAACAGACGGTCCGCGACCTCCGCACCGCTGTCGAACGGGTCGATCCCGGCGCGGTCGTCGGCGGCGTCACCGCGACGGCCGTCGACACGAACGACACCGGGATCCGCGACCGCACGCTGATCATCCCCGTGGTGCTGGTCGTCATCCTGCTCATCCTGATGCTCCTGCTCCGCAGCGTCGTCGCCCCGCTCGTGCTCATCGGCAGCGTGATCGTGTCGTTCGCCGCAGCCCTCGGCGTCGGAGCGCTCGTGTTCGACCACGTGTTCCACTTCCCCGGCGCGGACCCGAGCGTGCCGCTGTACTCGTTCGTGTTCCTCGTCGCGCTCGGGGTGGACTACAACATCTTCCTCATGACGCGGGTGCGGGAAGAGGCGCTGCGGCACGGTCCGCACGAGGGGGTCCTGCGCGGACTCGGGGTCACCGGCGGGGTGATCACCTCGGCGGGCGTGGTGCTCGCGGCGACGTTCGCGGCCCTCGGCGTCATCCCGATCCTGTTCCTCGTGCAGATCGCGTTCGTCGTGGCGTTCGGCGTCCTGCTCGACACGATCGTCGTCCGTTCGCTGCTCGTGCCGGCGATCGCGTACGACCTCGGTCGGCGGGCCTGGTGGCCGTCGCGCCTCTCGCGCGCGAACCATCACATGTGACACGCTGGGTGCATGCCAGTTCCTTCGACGCAGCCCGCCGCCGAGCGCAAGCTCCTCCGTGACACCGTGCAGGACAAGATCCGCGACGCGATCATGGACGGCACGCTGGAGCCCGGCGAGCGGCTCAACGACGACGACCTGATCGCGTGGCTCGGGGTCTCCCGCACCCCGATCCGCGAGGCACTGGCGGAACTCGCCCGCGCCGGCCTGATCGAGATGGCACCGAACCGCTACACCCGTGTGGCGGCCCCGACGAAGGACGAGCTCCTCGACGCCTACCGCACGCTCGGCGTCATCTACGGGGGCGTCGTGCGCCTGGCGGTGCCCAACTTCACCGAGCCGCAGCGCAAGAAGATCGTGAAGATGCTCGACGACGTCATCGCGCGGGTCGGCGCCGACGAGCAGGACCAGGTCGCCCGCAACGGCGCCGACATCTACTCGCAGTGGGCGGACGCCTGCGGCAACCCGTCGCTCGTGCAGCTCTGCCGGTCGACCACCGACGGGCTGTCCTTCAAGCTCCGGGTCCCCGAACTCGCCGAGCTGATCCCGGCCGCGGTGATCCTGCCCGAGCTCGCCAACCTCAAGGCAGCCGTCCTGGCGAAGGACCCGATCGCGGCCGAGCTCGCGATGGAGGCCATCCACCTGCTGCCGTCGCGCGCGTAGCGCCCCGCGCTCACGCGCGTCTCGGGCGCGAAAGCGACAGATGTCCGCGAACATTCCGCGGCAGACTGTCGCTTTCGCGGGAATCCCGTCCCGTCGGGCGGCGGGCGACGGGCCGCGACGCCCGCGTCAGTGCGCGACGGCGCTGATCATCCCGAGACCGACGCTGATGCGGTCGGCGACCTCGATGAGGTCCTCGGCGAGGGAGTCCAGGTCGCGGTCACGCAACTGCGTCAGGCGCCCCGAGATCGACAGCGCCGCCGCGATCCGCCCCGAGGCGTTGCGGATCGGTGCCGCGATGCAGAACCGGCCGAGCGCGAGCTCCTGGTTCTCCTCGCACCAGCCGCGCTTCGCCGAGGCGGCGAGATCGGCCGTCAGGGCGTCGTGCGTGGTGATCGTGTGGTCGGTGTACCGGGCCAGGTCGTCCCCGAGCAGCGAGCGCCGTTCGTCCGGCGACAGGTCGAGCATCAGCGCCTTGCCGAGTGCGGACGCGTGCATCGGCTGCCGCATCCCGATCATCGTGTGCGACTTCGGCGCGAGCGACCCCTCGAAGTGGCAGAGGTAGATGCACGACGCGGCGTCCTGCACGCCGACGTTGGCAGTCAGCCCGACGCGGTGCGCGAGTTCCTGCGCCGCCGAGCGGCTCTCGCGGTGCACCGGGTTGTGGTTGAGCCCCTGGCTGGCGAGCTCGAGCACGGCCCGGCCGACCGAGTACGCCTGGGTCTCCGGGTCGCGTCGGACGTACTCGAGCGACTCGAGCGTCGCCAGGAGCCGGCCCGTGGTCGAGGTCCCCAGCCCGATCGCCCGCGCGATGTCGGAGGCGCGCACCGCGCCGTCGGACGCGCCGAGCGCACCGAGGACCGCTGCGGCTCGCTCGATGCTCTGGTTCGGAGGGGTGGTCGCCATCCCCTCATTCTGGCCCGTCCCGGCGCGTGTCAGGAGACCTTCACGGCGCTCGCGGTGACGAACGGGGATCCGTTCGTCGCGGTCACGACGACCCGCAGGGCCGCCGTGCGCACCGGATCGACGTCGTGGATGCGGTGGCGGTGCCGGTTCGCGTCGACCGCGGCGAGCGTCCGCCAGGTCCCGTCGACGCACGCCTCGATCCGGTAGTCGCGGGCGAGGGTGGGCACGGCGTCCCAGGGGGTGCGGTGGTGGTGCAGGTTGATGAGGTCGGCGTCGACGTCGTCGTTCCAGACGATGCGCACCTGGCGGACGTCGACGGGCTCCGCCCAGTCGAGCGCGAGCACGGCTGCGCCGGCACCCGCACCGGACGACCACATGTGCGGTCCGCCGAACGGGCGCTGGTGGCCGTCGCTGACCCGGGAGGCCCGCCACGCGTCCGTCTCGCCGGCTGCGGTGAACGCGAACGCGTGTCCGCGCAGGGCGCGCGCCTCCCAGTCCGTCACGGGCTGTCCGGACTCCTCGGGGATGTGGTCGTCGAACTGCTCGTCGTCGGCGGCGCGGGCGCGCAGGGCCATCACGCCGTAGGGGTGTCCGTCGGTCAGGACCAGGCGGACGCCGGGCTGCCGACGGACCACGACGACCGCGTTGCAGGGTGCGTCCGGGTGGAAGTCCAGATCGACGACCGCTTCGCCCGGTCCGGCGGCGACGGGTGCGGAGTGCGTGCTGACGTGGTCGATCGGGGCGTAGTTCTGGGGCTTGCCGGTGGTCCAGAGCTCGACGGTGAGGTCGGTGTCCTCGTCCGTCTCGGTGCGGAGCCGGAACTCGCCGAGCGCGGGGTCGGCGGGCAGGAGGACCGCGACGTCTCGGTCGAGGTCGAAGCGGTCGGCGGTCGCGAACGGCGTCGTGTCGATCGTGGTCAGCTCGCTGCTCGCGGTGATCCGGGCGGTGCGGGCCAGATCGGCGGGGTCGTCGGCGCGGACCCCGATGACCGGTGCGTCCTCGCGCAGCAGGGTCTGCTGCAGCAGGGCGATCTGCTCGGTGCCGAGGGAGCGTGGTGTCGTGCCGTGCCGGGCGACCAGGTGTGCGGCGGTGCCCGCTGCCTGCCCCTGGGCTGCGCAGGTGGCCATCACCCGGGTGGATCCGAACGCCACGTGCGACGCGGAGATGTCGCGGCCGGCGAACAGCAGGTTCGACACGTTCGCCGAGTACAGCGACCGGAACGGGATGTCGTAGGTGCCGTCGGTGTACCGCTGCTGGGCGCCGGCGGTCTCGGCGTAGACGCCCTCGACGGGGTGCAGGTCGATCGACCAACCGCCGAACGCCACCGTGTCGGGGAACGAGCGCTGCTCGAGCAGGTCCTGCTGCGTCAGGGTGTGGTCGCCGACGAACCGGCGGTACTCGCGCTTGCCGGGGATCGCGCCCACCCAGTCGAGCGTCAGGGTGTCCGCGTCGAACGCCCCCGAGTTCTTGATGTGGTCCCAGATGCCGTAGACGACACTCCAGAGTTCGTCGCGGATGCGTTCGTTCTCGGCGACGGTGTCGAGTGCGCCGCCCCACTCGATCCACCAGTAGTTGCAGCCGTTGTCGCCGGTCCGGATCGCCCGGTTCGCCAGGATCGGCGTCGTGGACAGGTCGACGGCGATCGACGGCGGGACGAACCGGTCGTACCGGCCGGTGTCGTGCGTCGAGAAGAAGACCGAGCTGCCCAGCAGTTCGTCGTCCGCCTGCTCGGGTGCCCAGGCTTCGCCGTGTTCGTCGCGGCCCTCGCGCCCGATGCGGTACTCGGCGCCGGCGAGGGCTCCGACGAGGCCGTCGCCCGTGCAGTCGAGGAACACCGGTGCCGTGAACGTCGTCTCGATCTCCGACCCCATGGTCCAGCCCGTGACGGCGGTGATGCGCGGTGGGCCGCCGGCGTCGTCCGTCGTCTGCACGGTCCGGACGTCGGTGTTGAGGTGGAGGTGCACGTTCGGCTCGGCCCGGACCAGGTCGAGCACCACCTGGTCCCAGTAGACCGCGTTGCCCTGCGGGTTCCGGTACTGGTTCTCGAGGAAGAGTTCGCCCATGATCCCGGTCTCGCGGGCGAACCGCTGCGTGCCGTGCGCCGTCGCGCCGACCACCCACACCCGGATCTCGCTCGAGGCGTTGCCGCCGAGGACCGGGCGGTTGGTGACGAGGGCGACGCTCGAGCCGAGGCGGGCGGCGGCGACGGCCGCGCTGACACCGGCGAGACCGCCGCCGACGACCACGACGTCGTGGTGCTGTTCACGGGATTGCATGCTCGGAACGGTATCACTCGGTGGCGCGTCTTTCCCACTGTGTGGCAATGCGTGCCCGACGAGTGCTATCGTCAACGAATTCTCGACAACGAAGTGTGAGGCCCACCCATGAGCGACGGAACCCGGACGCAACCCAGCGTCGATGCCGCCACCGCCCCCGACGTCCAGGTGGCCCTGGGCGACGACGCACGCCGCCAGGGCATGCGGAAGGTGATCGTCGCCGCGGGCGTCGGCCACTTCGTCGAGTGGTTCGACTTCGGCCTCTACGGCACGTTGGCGACCGTCATCTCGCTGTACTTCTTCAAGCAGGGCGACCCGCAGGTCGCACTGCTGTCGGCCTTCGCCGTGTTCGGTGCCGGCTTCGTGATGCGTCCGCTCGGCGGGTTGTTCTGGGGGTCGCTCGGTGACCGGGTCGGCCGGAAGACCACGCTGGCGACGGTCATCCTGATCACGAGCGGCGCGACCGCCGTGATGGGCATCCTGCCGACGTACCAGAGTGTCGGGATGCTCGCGCCGATCCTGCTCGTCGTGGTGCGGCTGGTGCAGGGCTTTGCCGCCGGTGGCGAGGGCGCCGGGGCGACGACGCTCCTGGCCGAGTACGCCCCGTCGAACCGGCGCGGCTTCGTGACGAGCTTCATCGACGTCTTCGGCTTCGCGGCGTTCATCGTCGGTGGCGGCCTGGTCTTCCTGTTCACGGCGCTCGCCGGCGACGGGGCACTCGAGTCGTGGGGCTGGCGTGTCCTGTTCCTGATCGCCGTGCCGCTCGGCCTGGTCGGGCTGTACCTGCGCACGAAGCTCGAGGACACCCCGGAGTTCCGCGCGCTCAAGGCCAAGGGGGAACTCGCGAAGAACCCGCTCCGCCGCTCGCTCCGGACCGGCTGGAAGGCCCTGCTCTTCTGCGTCGGGTTCGTCGTCCTCAAGGCCGTCGGCCACTGGATCCTGCAGACCTTCATGCCCTCGTACCTGCAGGTCGACCTCGGGTACTCGCCACTCGTGTCCTACGGCGTCGTCGTCATCGGGTTCCTGGTGATCGCCGGGCTCGTGCCGTTCTTCGGGCTGCTGTCGGACAAGATCGGTCGGAAGCCCGTCATGCTCGCCGGCTGCGCGGGGTTCCTGGTGCTGACCTACCCGACGCTCATGCTCATGGACGCCGGCAACTTCTGGGCCGCCGCAGCCGCGATGGTGCTGCTCGGACTGTTCATGGCGGCGTTCGACGGGGCGGTGAGCGCCGCGATGGCCGAACTGTTCCCGACCGCCATCCGCTACGGGTCGATGGGCATCGCCTACAACATCAGCGTCGCGGTCTTCGGCGGCATCACGCCGTACTTCGCCACGTGGCTGATCAGCGCGACGGGCAACACCTTCGCGCCGGCCTTCTACGTGATGGCGGCCGCCGCGATCACCGGCGTGACGGTGCTCCGGGCGCGCGAGACGAACAAGCAGGGGCTCGCTGCCGAGTGAGCTGCACGTGAGGGGTGTCGCAGGGGCTGTGGGGTGACCTTCCAGGCGGATTCCATGTCCCCTGCGCGCGCTCCGGTTATGGTTTCCCGGTGAGCAACGAACCCGAGCAGACGACGGAACCCGCGCGCCGCGGTGCCGTGACGCCGCGCCACGGGCGCCAGAAGCGACGAGCGGGCGTGGTGTTCCCGGCGATCGCGGGCGTGCTCACGATGGCGGTCCTGCTGAGTGGCGGGTACGCGGCCTACGCCTACAACCAGCTGTCCGGCGGCGTCACGATCGTCAACGCCATCACCGGCAAGAAGGACGACAAGAACGACGTCGACGGCCAGGCGCAGAACATCCTGCTCGTCGGGGACGACCACCGTCCGGACAACGCCACCCCCGAGCAGCTCGCCGAACTGAGCACCGAGTCGGACGGCGGGGCGACGAACACCGACACGATGATCGTCCTGCACATCAGCGCAGACGGTTCGCAGGCGACGATGATCTCGTTCCCCCGCGATTCGTACGTCGACATCCCCGACGTCGGCAAGGGCAAGCTCAACAGCGCCTTCTACTACGGCACGCTCAACGGTGGCGGCGACACCGGTGGGGCGAAGCTCCTCATCAAGACCATCGAGAACCTGAGCGGCCTGCAGATCGACCACTACGTGCGGGTCTCGCTGCTCGGCTTCTACCAGGTGGTCAAGGAGCTCGGTCCGATCGACGTCTGCCTGAACCAGGCCACCAACGATCCGTACTCCGGGGTCAACCTGCCCGCGGGCAAGTCCACGCTGGACGCCAAGCAGGCCCTGTCGTTCGTCCGCCAGCGCCACGGGCTGCCGAACGGGGACCTCGACCGCAACGTCCGGCAGCAGTACTTCCTGTCGCAGGAGGCACGGAAGGTCACCTCGGCGGGCACGCTGCTCAACCCGGTCAAGATGGGCAACATCCTGAAGGCCGTCGGGGGGGCGATCCAGACCGACACCAACCTGCTCGACCTCGCCTCGCAGATGAGCAACCTGCGGCCGGCCAACATCCAGTCCGCCACGATCCCGACGCTCGGGACGCCGACGATCTACGTCAACGGTTCCGCGCTGTCGATCGTCGAGATCGACACCGTCGGGCTGCCCGCCTTCGTGCAGGGACTGGTCGGCGAACCCGAGGCCTACACGAAGGCCGCGGCTGCGCAGCCGGCGAGCACCTCCGTCACGGTGCTGAACGGCAGCGGTGTCACGGGCGCGGCCGGCGCTGCCGGACAGGTCCTGACGAGTCGTGGGTTCCAGGTCGCACCGGCCGGTTCGTCCGCCACGACGACGACGACGCAGGTGCAGTACCCCGCCGGGCAGGAGTCGCAGGCGAAGGCCATAGCGGCGGTCGTGCCTGGTGCCGTCGCAGTCCGCACCGGTGCCGTGACCGGCGTCACGCTCGTCCTCGGTACCGACGGCAAGGCCCCGAAGGCCGCCAGCGAGCCGAGCGCGCCCGCCTCGACGCCTGCCGACACCGGCTCGGGGTCGAAGCCGTCCGAGCAGGCGAGCAAGGAGCCGGCGCCGAAGTCGACCGCGGTGCACAACTACGGCACCGAGGGCGCCTGCATCAACTGACGCCACCACGGAGCACGGGTCGCTAGGTTCGAGGGGTGAGCAGCGCAGCGCGTTCGATCGTCCTGATGACCTACAACATCAAGAACCCTGACCCGGAGCACGACTGGCCGGCACGGCTCCCCGTCCTCCTCGAGGTCATCCGCCGGCACGATCCGGACCTGGTGTGCGTGCAGGAGGCCTTCGCGCACCAGCTGGACGATCTGCGCGCCGGTCTGCCGGACCACGCGGACGTCGGGCAGGGGCGCGAGGGCGGCACCGCTGGGGAACACCCGGCGGTGTTCTACCGACGCGACCGGTTCCGACCGACGGACGAGGGTTCGTTCTGGCTGTCGGACACCCCGGACGAGCCGGTCTCGAACACGTGGGGCAGTCTGTTCCCCCGGATCGCGAACCACGCAGTGTTCCTGGACACCGACGGCCCGGCGGTCACGGTGCTCACCACGCACCTGGACCACGAAGCCGGCGAGCACGGCGACGAGGTGCGTGGGAGGAGTGCGGCGCTCATCGTCGAACGGCTCGCGCGGGAGACCGGTCCGGTCGTCGTCGCCGGGGACTGCAACGAGCCGGCCGGCGCCGGTACCGCGTCACGGGTGTTCGCGGACGCCGGGTTCGACGACACCTGGCTGCTCGCGGGCGACCCGGGGGACCGGACCGCGACGTTCAACGACTGGCAGCCGCCGGTGGACACCGGGGAGCGCATCGACTGGGTGCTGACCCGCGGGGTCGCCGGCGTCGACCGGGTCGTCATCGACCACGGGGGACCGGAGACGTGGTTCGCAAGCGATCACTTCCCGGTGATCGCGACGATCCGCGTGTGAGTCAGCAGCTCCGCTGCGCGTGCACGGGCATCGGGGAGCCGAGCACCGTGACGGTGGTCTCGTCCGTCAGCGCCGAGACGCCGTTCGTGCCGGAGGTGGCTTCGTCGTCCGAGGGGCCCCAGCCGGCGCCCAGCAGCAACTGCCAGGCGCGGAAGTCGTCCGAGCCGAAGGACACCCGTTCCGAGCGCGGGGCGTCCGCGATCTCGTCGGCGATGTCGTCACCGACCTGCACGCCGCCGGGACCGGTCAGCTCGATCCGTGCTCCGAGCCGACTGCGGACCTGGTCGCGCAGCACCCGGATCTCGACGGCGTTGCCCGCCTGCGCATCGGTGGTCAGGGCTGCGACGCGGATGGCACCGCCCCACGTGTAGGTGGTGCCGGCCGGGAAGCACGCGCCGCCGTCGCCCTCGGCGGTCTGGGTGCGCGACGGGGTGCCGAGCAGGCGTTCGAGCAGGCTCACGGTCAACCGGGAGTCGCGCATCGACGACTCGACCACGGTCTTCCCGCCGTTGCGGAGCACCAGGGACTCGGCGTCGAGCTCGATCGAGTCGACCCGCCGGAGCTTCGCGTTCGACACGTGCAGCGGAGCGGCGTCGTGGGACGTCTCCGCTGCCACTGCGGCGCCGGCACCGAGCCCGGTGGTGCCGTCGAGCGCGAGCGCACCGGCCGAGAAGGCGAGCACGGCAGCGCCGAGCGCCAGCAGGGTCCGAGGGGTCACCGTTCGACGGTACGACCCCGATCCCTCCAGAACGACAGGTGTTACCGAATCGGGTCCTGGCCGTCACCGGACCGTGACAAACGAGGAAGACGCAGTTGCGGCCCTGGACCGGTGCGGCCGGCGGACGCTGGCCGCACCGCGCGCCGGGGGACAGCCTCCTGGACGGCCCGTGGTGCGCCCCTGCGTACCGTCGGCGGCATGACGGACCAGCAGAACGACCAGGCAGGGCTCGACCAATACGCCATGCAGGACCCGGCGAAGATGTACGCCGACAAGAAGCCCGACGAGCAGTACCTCGAGGGCGCCGGCACCGACGCCGAGATGGCGGAGAACGTCCCCGCCGACCACGGCGAGGACACCTACCGCGGCTCCGGACGGCTGACGGGCCGCAAGGCCCTCGTCACCGGCGGCGACTCCGGCATCGGCGCAGCGGTCGCCATCGCCTACGCACGCGAGGGCGCCGACGTCGCGATCTCGTACCTGCCCGAGGAGCAGGAGGACGCCGACCGCATCGTCGCGCTCATCGAGGCAGCCGGCCGCAAGGCCGTCGCGCTGCCCGGCGACATCACCTCGCTCGCGGTCTGCGAGCAGATCGTCGCCGACACCGTCGCGCAGCTCGGCGGGATCGACATCCTGGTGAACAACGCGGGCAAGCAGCAGAACGTCTCCTCGATCGAGGACATCTCGGACGAGGAGTTCGACGAGACCTTCAAGACGAACGCCTACGCGACGTTCCGGATCACGAAGGCCGCCGTGCCGCACCTGCAGCCGGGCTCCACGATCATCAACACGACGTCGATCCAGGCCTACGCGCCGTCGCCGCACCTGGTGCACTACGCGGCCACGAAGGCCACCGTGAACAACCTCGCGAAGGGCCTGGCCGCGCAGCTCGCACCGAAGGGCATCCGCGTCAACGCCGTCGCACCGGGGCCGATCTGGACGCCGCTGCAGCCGGCCGGCGGGCAGCCGCCCGAGGCGCTGCCGTCCGCGGGCGAGCAGACCTACCTGGGCCGCTGGGGGCAGCCGGCCGAGCTGGCGCCGGCGTACGTGTTCCTGGCGAGCGGTGAGTCGTCGTACGTCGTGGGCGAGACGCTGCACGTCGACGGCGGGATGCCGACGCCGTAGCGCGTCGCCGACGGGCTGACGGGCCGACGGGCCGACGGGCTGACGGGAGGCGCGGTGCCGGTGGGTACCGCGCCTCCCGTCGTCCGGGTGGTCCCGTCTGCGGGCCGTGGTGACGTCAGCAGGTGACGGCGCGCGCCAGCCGTTCGAGGAGCTCCCGCGCCGACAGTGCTGCCGCGAGCTCGACCTCGACCGGGTTGATGCCGATCGCGTGCTCGAACGCGCGGCGACGTGCCTGGTCGACGATCGGCACCTCGGGGCGCTGCGGCAGCACCGCGATGGCCCGGGCTGCGGCGTCGAACGCTCCCGCGGGTCGGCCGAGTTGCTCCCACATCGCGCGGACGTCGTGCGCGACCTGCTCCGGGGCGCCGCCGAACTCGAAGCCGGCCGAGGCCATCGTCGCGAGTCCCTGTGCGGTGGGGTCGTTCGGGGTCATGCCCGGCATCGTCACACGGATCCGTGCGAACGCGCTGGGCGTGGTGTCGGTGTCCGTGTCCCCCCATGTGCTGACACCCGTACCGGGGATTCTGTTGTCCCCCGTTCTGCGTTTGGATGGACGTGCCCCGGGTCGGGGCGACCTCGGACAGGACGTCCGTGGAACGACGGAGGGCACGATGCTCGAGAACACCAGCGCCGACACGCAGGCCGCAGCGGCCGCGGCGGCGACCCTGCACCTCCGGATCACGATCGTGGGGGCCACCGTCGACCTGCTCCGTGACGTCCCGTTCCACGAAGCACGCTCCGTGCACGTCGCCGAGCGGATGGGCATCTCCGTCGAGGAGCTCGAGCAGCACTTCCCGTCCTGGGACGGCCTGGTGCTCGCAGCCGTCGACCGCTGGAACGGCGGTCGGATGGACGAGGTCACCCGCGAGGTCGGCGACGGCTCGACCGTCGAGCTCCTGCGCGCGATCGTCGCGTCGAACGCCGAGGACCCCGCGCTCATGCGCCTGCTCGTCGCCCTGCTGTCCGTCGCGGGCAACCCCGAGCACCCGATGGCGACGTACCTGCGGTCGCGCTACCAGCTCTTCTACGCACAGGTGAGGCGTGGCCTCGAGCACGACATCGCCGTCGGCCGCGCCCCGCACACCATGGAGCCCCGTCGCGGCGCCGAACAGCTCATCGCGCTGTACGAGGGGCTGCAGCTGCAG
Organism: Curtobacterium sp. PhB172; assembly: GCF_003752545.1. Classification (NCBI taxonomy): domain Bacteria; kingdom Bacillati; phylum Actinomycetota; class Actinomycetes; order Micrococcales; family Microbacteriaceae; genus Curtobacterium; species Curtobacterium sp. PhB172. The sequence continues at coordinate 45,154 of NZ_RKIF01000001.1, read as the reverse complement.
GCCCTGCTCCGCTCGGACCTCGACCTGGTGCCGGCGTTCGACCGTGCGGTGGCCCGACTCGAGCGCGGCTGGATGGAGCGCTACGAGCCGCAGGCCGCCCGCCGGCACGCGACGTGGAGCGACGGCGACGACGGCAGCTGGGACATCTGAGCCCGGACCGGCAGCGCCCGTCCGGAGCGCCGCACCGTCAGCGTCCGTCCGGCGCCGACCGTGACCCGCGGGGCACCGATCCGTCACCGGGGTCGTACCCGGTGTCGCGGATGACCCGGAGCGCGGTGGTGTCGTTGTGGACCGAGTGCACGACGACCCGACGGGTCCGCCGGAGTGCCCGGCGCGCGCCCGGTGTCGCGAACAGGCCGCCGAGCACGAGCCCGGCACCGATCCCGAGCGCCACGGAGACCGCAGCCACGAAGTCGAGGGCCGCGCTCGACGAGCCCGACATGAAGTTCAGCAGTGCGTTCGACACGGCCACACCGGGCAGCAGCGCTCCACAGAACGCCGGCACCGCGATCGCCGCGACCGCGGTCCGCATCCGCGCGGCCGCGTAGGTGGACAGCACGCCGAGCAGCACCGCGGCCAGGAACGTCGCGCCGAGCAGCGGCAGGCCGAGCTGCCGCAGCCCCCACAGCGAAGCACCCGCGGCCACCGAGAACACCACGGCGACGGGGATCACCCGCGCACTGGCCTGCTGCACGAAGCAGTTCGCCCCGGCCGACACCACCGTGAGCGAGAGTGACGCCCACAACGGCAGCGCCTGGGTGACGATGCCCGACGGGTCGACCTCGAGGTGCAGCCACTTCGTCATCGCGATCCCCGCGGGCACCCCCACGACGATCGCGGCGATGACCAGGCCGATGTAGAACGCCCGAGCGACCGCCATCGCACGGAAGCCGGAGATCGCGTCCTGGGCCCAGGTCACGAGCGAGACGTGCGGCAGGAGCAGCACCACCAGGGCGGCGACCATCGTGGCGGCGCCCGCCGGGTGCAGGACGCCCGCACCGATGGCCAGGGTGCCGATCACCGACGCGACCGCTCCCTGCGCTCCGGACACGAAGAACTGCGGGTAGCCACGACCCGTCAGCCAGCGCCCGGACAGGATGATCCCGAACATCAGCACGAAGGCACCGATGCCCGCTCGCCACCCACCACCGGCCTGCATCGCGATCGAGGTGCCCAGGATCGAGAGCCCGACGTCGGCGAGCCACGTGGGCCAGCGCGGTGGCATCCGCAGCACCGCCACGAGGGCGCTCACGCCCGAGGTCATGTCCCGTTGGTCGTGGATCAGGTCGTCCACGATCTGGTTCGCGCGCGCGAGCCGGTCGAGGTCGGAGCCGTCGGAACTCACTGTCCGGACCTTCACGAGCGGCGGGATGTCGGCCGGCGCGTACTGGATCGTCACCGAGCTGCCGGAGAAGTCGAGGTCGAGCGGGGCCAGGTTCCACTTCGTCGACACCGCGACGACGGCGGTCTCGACGCTGCGGGTGTCGGCACCGGACGCGAGCATCACCTCGGCCAGGTCGAGGCAGAAGTCGACGATCTGGGCGGCGGTGTACTGGTCGCGCCCCTTGGCGTCGGGTTCGACGTGCTCGTAGATCGTGCCGCGCAGTCGGGCACGTGCGTCGCGCAGGTCGTGCTGCGCCAGGCTGCGGCGTCGGGGGCGGGGCGGCCGGTGTGGGCGCCCCGGCTTGGGTTCGCCGGGGAAGTGCTGCTCGGCCATCCGACCATGGTGCCAGTCGCGATCTGGACGCGACCAGAGCGGACGGGAGGCCCGGTGCCAGCTGGCACCGGGCCTCCCGTCAGGTGGTCGGTCGCGTCTCGGACGCGACCCGACTACTGCTCGAACGTCGCGTCGAGCGTGATCTCGACGCCGGTGAGTGCCTTGCTGACCGGGCAGGTCGCCTTGGCGTCCTCGGCGGCCTTCAGGAAGGTCGCCTCGTCGATGCCGGTGACCTCACCGTGCACGGTCAGGGCGATGCCGGTGAGCTTGAAGCCGCCGGCGGAGTCCGGGCCGAGCGAGACGTCGGCCTTGACGTCGAGGGCCTCGACCGTGCCGCCGGCCTCGCCGAGGACGGCGGAGAACTGCATGGCGTAGCAGGCTGAGTGTGCGGCGGCGATGAGCTCCTCGGGGCTGGTGCTGCCACCGGCCTCGTCAGCGGCGCGCTTCGGGAACGAGACGTCGTAGGTGCCGACCTTCGAGCTGGAGAGTTCGACCTGGCCGGAACCGTCGTTGAGGCCGCCGTTCCAGGCGGTGCGTGCGGTGCGCGTGGGCATGGCCGCTCCTTTCGTGTGGGGGATCGGACCCGAGCGGGACCGTCGCAGCCGAGTCAAGCGGAGAACGCGCGTTCTCGCAACCGGCTCACGGCGAAGACGCAGGCTTTGCGGGTGCTCCGCTCGCACGTGGTCGCGCACTTGGTGAAGTCGGGCGTACCTGGTCGGAACTTCCCACCAGGTACGCCCGATCCTTCGTGCCATCGCGAGTGCTCTGGGAAGAACCGAACGCGGGAGGCTGGGCGACAGGTGTTGCCCACAACAACAGGTGTAGCGTGAGGGTGTTCTGAGGAGACCCACCATGCGCGCCGTCGTGTTCGAGCAGTACCAGGCCTTCCCGTCCCTGACGGAGGTCCCCAAGCCCACCCCGGGTCCGGGGGAGGTGCTCCTCAAGGTCGCAGGTGCCGGCGCGTGCCACTCGGACGTCGCGGTGTACCGCGAGTTCGCCGCCGGGGCTCCGGGGTCGCAGCAGCCCCCGTTCGTCCTCGGGCACGAGAACTCCGGCTGGGTCGAGTCCGTCGGTGACGGCGTGACCGGGTTCACCGAGGGCGACGCCTACCTGGTCTACGGGCCGGTCGGCTGCGGGCACTGCTCGTACTGCTCGAAGGGGCAGGACACCTACTGCGAGAACGCCGCGACCAACCCGTACATGGGCATCGGTCTCGGGCGCGACGGAGGCATGGCCGAGTACGTCAGCGTCCCCGCTCGCAACCTCGTGCCGCTCGGTGACGCCGACCCGATCGCCGCCGCACCGCTCAGCGACGCCGCGCTCACGCCGTACCACGCGATCAAGAACGCGCTGCCGAACCTGGCAGGCGGCGGCAAGTACGCGCTGGTCGTCGGCCTGGGCGGCCTCGGGCAGATCGCCGTGCAGATCCTCACCGCGCTCACCGGCGCCACGGTCATCGCGACCGACGTGAAGCAGGACGCCATGGACCGCGCTGCCGCCCGTGGCGCGATCACGGTGCCCGGCGGGCCGGACCAGGCCGCTGCGATCCGCGAGGTCACCGGCGGCCGCGGGGTCGATGCCGCGTTCGACTTCGTCGGAGCGACGCCCACCATCAAGGTCGCGCAGGCCTCGATGGCGGTCGGCGGCCGGTTCACCGTCGTCGGGATCGCCGGCGGTACCACCGAGTGGAACTTCTTCCGGACGCCGTACGAGTCGACCATCACGAACACCTACTGGGGCACCATCGAGGACCTGCACGAGGTCGTCGCCATGTACCGCGCCGGGCAGATCGTCCCCGACGTCGAGCGCTACGCGCTGTCGGACGCGCTCGAGGCCTACCGGAAGCTCGAGGCCGGCGAGCTGTCGGGTCGCGCGGTGGTCGTCCCGACGCTCTGACGCGGGGCGCCTCGCGGTGTCCCTGGTCGAATCGGGCGTACCTGGTCGGAAGTTCGGACCAGGTACGCCCGATTCCGCTTTCCAGCGCGAGTGTCCTGGGAAGGAACGGCCCCGGGTCAGCGGCCCGCGGCGTAGCCCTGGGCACCGCGGGGGTTCGCCGCGGCGCCGAGCACCCCGGTGGCCGGGTCCCGCGTCACGCAGGACAGCCGTCCGAGCGACCAGTCGCCAGCGCGGGTGACGACGTGACCACGGGCCTCGAGTTCCGCGATGACGTCGTCGCCGAGCCGGTCCTCGACCACGAGGCCCGCCGGCTCCCACGTGCGCGGCCAGAACGACCCCGGGAACGACGTCGTGTGCAGCGCCGGGGCGTCGATCGCCTGCTGCGGGGTGTACCCACCGACGATCCACCGCAGCAGGAACAGCAGCTGCCACTGGTCCTGCTGGTCACCGCCGGGTGAGCCGACCGCGGCCACGGGGACGCCGTCACGCAGCACCAGGGTCGGCGTCAGGGTCGTGCGGGGGCGCTCGCCGGGGCGCAGCGTCGACGCCATGCTCGGTTCGAGCCAGGTCATCTGCAGCCGGGTGCCCAGGCAGAACCCGAGCTCCGGGATCGTCGGCGACGACTGCAGCCAGCCGCCGGACGGTGTCGCGCTCACGATGTTGCCCCAGCGGTCCACGACGTCGATGTGGCAGGTGTCGCCCCGGGTCTCGCCGTCCGGCGCCACGAACGGCTCGCCGCGGTCCTCGACCGGGGCGACCGGGGCGACCGGCGCGACGGGAGCGACCGGCGCGACCTGAGCGATCGGCGCGCGCTCGGTTTCGCGCGCGACCTGCACGGTGGGTTCACCGAGACCAGCGCCGTCGCCCGCTGAGTACGACGTCCGGGCCGGCGGCATCGCCCGCTCGACGCCCGCGATCGCGCCCGGTCGCAGCTCGGCCGAGGCCCGCTCCCCGATCAGCGCGCGCCGCTCGTCGGTGTAGGCATCGGACAGCAGCACGTCGAGGGGGACGTCGCCGTCGCCGTAGAACGCCTCGCGGTCGGCCATGGCGAGCTTCTGCGCCTCGACGATGGTGTGTGCGCCGACCGACGTCGACGGGTCGAGCAGTGCGTCGTCGAGCGGTTCGAGCAGCCGCAGGGTCTGCAGGAGTGCCGGACCCTGGCCCCACGGCCCGGTCTTCGCGATCGTGCAGCCGCGGAACTCCGCCGTCGCCGCGGGCTCGTACGACGCCCGGAACGCCGCCAGGTCCGATGCCCGGACGACCCCGGCGTGGTCGGTCCCCGACGCGTGTCGGTGGGGCTCCCGCACGAAGCGGTCGATCGCCTCGGCGACGAAGCCCTCGGCCCACTCGCTCCGTGCGGCGTCGATGCGGGCGGTCCGACTGCCGGAGCCGTCACCGGCGTCGAGGAGCCGGTCGAGCACTGCGGCCAGCGCCTCGTTGCGCACCAGGTCCCCGGGGACCGGCACCGTGCCTCCTGGCAGCCACTGCGTGGCGGACGTGGGCCAGTGGTCACGGAACAGGCACTGCACGGCGGTGATCGTCCGGACCACCCCGGCTGTGACCGGGTGGCCGTCGCGGGCGTAGCCGATCGCCGGCGCGAGGACGTCCGCGAGCTCCCACGTGCCGTGGTCGCGGAGCAGCAGCAGCCACGCGTCGACGGCACCCGGGACGGTTGCGGCGAGCGCGCCGGAACCGGGGACGAGGTCGAGCCCCTCGGCGCGGTAGTGCTCGGGCGTCGCACCGGCCGGTGCCGGCCCCTGGCCGACGAGCACGACCGGCGTCGGGTCCGCCGCCGTCGCGAACACCGCCGTCAGGTCGCCGCCCGGGCCGTTCAGGTGCGGCTCGACCACGTGCAGGACGAACGCGCCCGCGACGGCTGCGTCGAAGGCGTTGCCGCCGCGTTCGAGCACCGACTGCGCGGTGGCGGTCGCGATCCAGTGCGTCGCGGCCGCCATGCCGAACGTGCCCTGCAGGTCCGGACGCGAGGTCTGCGTGGCGGGCGGGACGAAGGCGTGGTTCGGAGTCGGCATGCTCCCATCCTGTCCCCGGGGCTCGTCGCTCAGCCCAGGGCCACGACGATCCCCGCTGCGACGAGCAGTGCGACGTAGCCCCAGGCGTGCACGAGCTCGGGCAGGTGCGGCGGGCGTCGTCGGAGCAGCACGATGACGGGCATGGCACCGATCAGCAGGGCCGCGGCTGCCCGGACGTCGACCGCGCCGACGAGTCCGGCGGCGGGCGGGACGGCGGCGGGCAGGAGCATCGTCACCGCGGCGGCGGGCGTCGTGATCGCCAGCGTGAGGGGGTTCGCCAGCGTGGTCGCCGCGGTCATGGTGGCACCGGACCGGCGCAGCATCGGGACCGTCATCACGCTGCCGCCGACGCCGAGGAACGCCGCGACCGCACCGATCGGGAGGCCCGTGGCAGTCGGCACGCCGGTGCGGGTCGGTCCCTGGTCGCGTCCACCGCCGCGGGTCGCGACTGCGCGATCCGTCGCCGCGCTGCGCAGGAAGCCCGGGCGCAGCAGCAGGTCGGCGACCGTGACCCCGAGGTAGACGACGAAGCCCCAGCGCAGGAGCGCGTCCGGAGCCTCTCGTGCGGCGAGCACCCCGACGGCGCCGCCGACCCCGAGCAGGACGAACAGCGACGAACGGCCCCGGAGCGGTGCGAGTGCGCCGCGCCGGGCCGAGACGGTGGCCACGGCGGCGTTCACGAGCATCACGAGGGCCGAGGTCGCCGTCGCCACCCGGACGGCGTCGCCACCGAGGCCTGCGTCGGCGACGGTGATGATCGGCACGGTGACGAACCCACCGCCGAACCCGAACAGGACGGTGGTGACCCCGACGAGGACCCCGATGACCACGAGCACGATGAACGACATGCCCTCCATCCCAGCGGGGATCGCCACGGCGGACGATCGGGTGTGCGGCAGCTTCCTTCGAGACCTAGCCTCGTCGTGTGCGCAACGTCCCCGTGTCTGAGTTCGACCACCAGCCGTTCGACGTCCTGCCGATCGGCACCGACTACCCGCCGGACCACCTGCTCGCCCGGCACGAGCACCGACGGGCGCAGCTGCTGTACGGCGCGAGCGGCGTGATGCTCGTCGAGACCGACGACGGCTCGTGGACCGTGCCGACCGACCGGGCCGTGCTCATCCCGCCCGGGGTGCCCCACGAGGTCCGGATGCTCGACGTCAGCACCTGGAGCCTGTACGTCGAGCCGGACGCCGTGCCCTGGTGGCCGACACGGTGCACCGTCGTCGAGGTCGGGCCCCTGCTGCGCGAGGTGCTGCGCGCCGCCAACGCGCTCGACGTGCCGTACGACGACGGCGGCCGGGACGGCGCCCTCGTCCGGCTCGCCCTGCACGAGCTGCAGCGCGTCGCACCGATCCCGCTGAGCGTCTCGCTGCCGCCACGGGGTGTCCTGCGCGACCTGTGTCGGGCGTACCTGGCCGAGCCCGACGTCCACGTGACGAACGCCGACTGGGCGCGTGCGGCGGCCGTCTCGGAACGCACCCTCGACCGCCACTTCCGTGCGGCCACGGGGATGGGTCCCGCGAGCTGGCGGGTGCGTGCACGACTGTTGTCGAGCCTCCCGGCCCTGCGACGCGGCACCGTGACGGAGGTGGCGGGCTGGCTCGGCTACGCGACCCCCGCGGCGTTCACCGCCGCCTTCTCGAAGGCGTTCGGGGCCCCGCCGTCCCGGTTCCGCTGAGGTCTTGCGCTCCGGTTCGACCGTCTGGAGGCCCTGCTCGCCGCCCAGCGCACGCCCGCCCCCGGTGGGTGGCCCGTCCACCGTCCCACCCGCCGGTTCGCCCGCCCCGTCGCCACGGACGGCGACGGCACGATCGTCACCCTGACCCGGGGACCCTTCCCCGAGTCGACCGCGTACCCCCGGAACTGGGGTTCTGCACGTCATGTCAAGGGGGTTGTGCAGGCTTCCCGGAAAAGCGACCATCGTTCGGTGGCGCGTAACCGGCGTGTCGCTCACGGTCGCGCAGGGGCGGGGCCGGCACACCGGATCGTCTCCCTGGGCGGTCCCGAGTCAGGGGAACCATGCGCACCACCACGTCCACGGCACGTCCGGCGCGCGGGCGACTCCTCGCCTCGGTCGTCGCGATCGCCGCACTCGCCGCCGGCCTCGTCGCCACCGCCACACCGGCCGTCGCGGCCACGGCCGTCCACGTCGGCACGGTCGCTGCGGGTTCGACGCTCTGGCCCGGGGACTCCGTCACCTCGAACAACGGGCAGTTCCAACTCGTCATGCAGGGCGACGGGAACCTGGTCGAGTACGGCATCGGCCGCAAGGTCCTGTGGGCGTCGAACACCTCGGGCAAGGCCGGGGCCTTCACGCAGGTCCGGGCGAACGGCACGCTCGCCATCGTGCACAACAACGTGCGCATCGCCCTGTGGGGTGGCGCGGGGAACGTCGGCCGGAACTTCGGGGTCCGCCCCGACGGCACCATGCGCATGATCAACACCGCGAACAAGAGCGTCGTGGAGTTCCCGAACTACCAGGACAGCGTCGCCGCGGGCAACGTCATCCTGCCCGGCACCGTGCTGCGGTCCGACCGCACCGGGTCGCGCACCCTCACCATGCGCGGCGACGGCGTCCTCGCGCAGGTCGTCGACGGCAAGCAGGTCTGGGCCACGAAGACGGCCGGGAACGCCGGCGCCTACGCCTCCGTCCAGTCCGACGGCAACTTCGCCGTGTACTCCGCAGCGAAGAAGTGGCTCTGGTCGAGCGCCACGAGCAAGGCCGGTGGCGGCAAGCTCATGGTGCAGGTCGACGGCAACGTCGTGCTGTACGGCAAGGCCGACACCCGAGCGTGGTCGACCCGTCCGGTCACCGGCTTGCTCTGGCCCGTCGCGAGCACCAAGATCACCGGCAGGTACGGGGACGACCGCGGTGCCGGACACGTTCCGCGCTACCACCAGGGCACCGACTCCCCGGCGGCCGTCGGCACGCCCGTGTACGCCTCCGGCACCGGGACGGTCACGACCACCGTGTCGAACAACGCGTCCTACGGCAACTACGTCGTCGTGACCTACGGCAACACGACGGTGCTCACCGCGCACCTCAGCAAGATCGGCGTGAAGCAGGGGCAGATCGTGACGAAGGGCAACGAGGTCGGGAAGTCCGGCAACACCGGGCAGTCCACCGGGCCCCATGTGCACGTCGAGGTCCGGCAGGGCGGCACGCTCGTCGACCCGCTGGGGGTCCTGCACTTCCGGTGAGCCCAGCCTCGGGTCGAGATCGTTGGGCCGTGACCAGATCTGTCAGGATCGCGGAGCCGACGACACTGCTCAGGTGGAAGGGAACCCGTGACTGACGACGATGTGTCCCTCGTGCGCCGTGTGTGTCCGGGGACGAGGCCGCACTGGCGACCGCGTTCGACCGGTTCGCACCGGCGCTGACGCGGTACGCCTGGGCGGTGTCCGCGACCCCCGACGACGTCGAACACGCGGCACCCGCGTCGCCTCGGTGACCGTCAGCAGCACGGCCGAGCCGCCGTACGACTACTGCTCCTGACGCGGGCGTCGGCGCAACTACGCTGGCCGGGATGGACGAGGCGACGGACGGGGCGAGCGAGTGAAGGGCCTCCGGGCTGGGGACGGGACCGACGCAGAGGCCGTGCTCGTGGCCTTCGCGCGCACGAACGGCGACGTCGCGGCGGCACGGCGGGTCGCGCGGCGGTTCGAGGGCCTGGACGACGGCGAGCGCTCCGCGCTGCTGTGGAGCGAGGACGCCGGCGCGAAGCTCGTCGCCGTGCTGCTGCTGGTGCAGGCCATGCGGGCACACCCGGACCCGGAGCTGACCGACGAGTACCTGTCGGCGGCGAAGGCCGAGCGGTTCGACGACCCGGCGCTCGTCAACCTCGCAGCCGAGGAACTCGTCGGTGCGCCGCTCGTCGGCCGCTCGACGGGGCCGTTGTTCGCACTCGTGAAGTCCGACGTCGCGATGGTGCGGCGGATCGCGATCGTGGCGACGCTGGCGTTCGCGAAGCAGGGCGACGCCGAGGTGCCGCTCGGGATCGCCGGGCGCCTGGTGCGGGAGCGGAGCGACACCGTGCAGTCGGCGCTCGGGTGGGTGCTGCGTGAGACGGGCAAGCGGGCGTCGGAGGCGGCGCTCGTGGCGTTCCTCGAGAAGAGCGGACGGTTCCTGACGCCTGCGGCGCGCCACACGGCGACCGAGCACCTGCCGCCGGCGGATCGCGACCGCCTGCGCGGCTGAGCACGAACGACACTGACAACCAACTGTGCAGTCGGTTTTACCGACCATGTGGTCGGTTAGGGTCTCCGGGTGACCGAAACCACCCCGAGCACCAGCACCGCCCCGATCCACCGCGCCTCCGTCCGTGAATGGGCGTCCCTCGGCGTCCTCACGCTGGCCGTGGTGCTGCTCGCGATCGACGGCACCGTGCTGGCCCTCGCCGTCCCGTCGCTGACAGCGGACCTCGACCCGACCGCGACGCAGGTGCTCTGGATCGGCGACGTCTACTCGTTCGCGCTCGCGGGGCTGCTCGTGACGATGGGCAACGTCGCCGACCGGATCGGCCGGAAGCGCCTGCTGCTCATCGGCGCGGTCGCGTTCGGCCTGGCCTCGGCCGCCGCGGCGTTCGCACAGACGCCCGAACTCCTCATCGCCGCGCGGGCACTGCTCGGCATCGCCGGAGCGACCCTGATGCCGTCGACCCTGTCGCTGGTGCGCACGATCTTCCGCGACGCCCGGCAGCGCACCACCGCGATCGCCGTGTGGTCGGCGGGTGCGACGGGTGGTGCCGCCGCCGGACCGCTCGTCGGCGGTGCGCTGCTCGAGCACTTCTGGTGGGGCTCGGTCTTCCTCATCAACATCCCCGTCATCGTCGTGATCGTCATCGCCGGAGCCATCCTGCTGCCCGAGTCGAAGGGCGGCGCGCGCACCCCGATCGACCTGCTGTCCGCCGTCCTCTCGGTGCTGGCGATCGTGCCGCTCGTGTACGCCGTGAAGCACGTCGCCGGGCACGGGTTCGACTGGACGGTGCCCCTGACGGCGCTCCTCGGCATCGGCGCCGGCTGGTGGTTCGTCCGCCGCCAGAAGCGCCTCGCGACGCCGCTCATCGACCTGCAGCTGTTCCGGATCCCGGCGTTCTCGGGCGCCGTCGTCGCGAACTCGCTGTCGGTCTTCGCGCTGAGCGGACTGCTGTTCTTCTTCTCGCAGTACCTGCAGCTGGTCCGCGGGTTCACGCCGCTGCTCGCCGGAGCGGCCGAGCTGCCGGCGACCCTGGCCTCGATCGCGGTGATCGCGATCATCGGGCTGCTGTCCCGGCGGGTCGGACCGGGTCGGTCGATCGGCCTCGGCCTGGCGGTCGCCGCCGTGGGCATGGCCGGCCTCGCGTTCGCCGAGGGGCTGCCGACGTACTGGGGCATCGCGATCTCGCTCGCCGTGGTCGGCCTGGGTGTCGGGGTCTCGATGACCCTGGCCACCGACGCTGTCGTCGCCGCGGCACCTCGGGAGCGTGCTGGTGCGGCCTCGGCCATCTCGGAGACCGGGTACGAACTGGGCGTCGCGCTCGGCATCGCGGTGCTCGGCTCGCTGCAGACCGCGTTCTACCGGTCGAACCTCGACGTCACGAGTGGCGCGGTCAGCGGCGGTGTCGGCGACCGGATCCGTGAGTCCCTGGCGTCGGCGTCCCAGGTCCTGCAAGACGGCGACCCGATCCTCGAACACGCTCGGCACGCCTTCACCGGCGGCATGCAGCTCGCCTCGATCTGCGCGGCCGTGGCGCTCGCCGTCGCCGCCGCGGTCGCCCTCCGAGTGATCCCGAACCGGCAGGATGGACCGCATGAGCACTGAAGGTCGTCATGGGCATTGACGGCACCCGCGATCGTGAGCGCACCCGCCAGGCGGTCATCGAGTCCGCCGAGCGGCTGCTCGCCGAGCGCGGCACCCGGGTGAGCGTCGCCGAGATCGCGGCGGACGCCGGCGTCTCGAAGAGCGGACTGCTGCACCACTTCCCGTCGAAGGACGCGCTGCTGCTCGCGGTCGTCGAGCAGGGCCTCACCACGTTCACGGACGAGGTCATGCGACACGTCGACCTGGCCGAGAACCGCCCCGGCAAGGTCCTCCGCGCCTACGTCCGGACGCTCAGCGGGGGCAGCGAGCGGGCGATGGAGGTCTTCTCACCGTCGTCGCACTGGACCGGCCTGATGGCCGTGCCGGGAGTCGAGGTCCTCGTCGCCGCCGACGCGCAGGACTGGCGCACGATCTTCGCGCGCGACGGCCTGCCGGAGGACCGAACACTCGTGGTCCGGAACGCCGCAGAGGGCCTGGCGGCGGCCATCGCGATGCCGCCCTACCTGGACGAGCGGGAGGTCGCGGTCACCCGCGACGCGCTGCTCGCCCTGGCCGAGCCCGGCTAGCGACCGAACACGTCGTCGAGCGTGAACGTCGCGAGGCGCCGCTCTTCGAGCAGCTTCCCCAGCCGTGGCAGCGCGCCGATCGTCCCCGGGAAGTTCGCGTGCCCGATGACGATGTGCGCCGGCAGGAACCACTGCTCGGCGAACCCGACGATCTGGTCGGACGAGATGTTCCCGGAATCGGCGAGCGTGCCGTACCAGAGCAGTGGTGTGGAGTACCCCACCCGAGCCGCGGCGGCGTCGACGCGGGCATCGTGGTAGCCGAAGGGCGGCCGGAAGTACGGCCGTGCATCGACGCCGAAGGTCTGCTCGATGAAGTCGTGGTTCCGGACGAGCTCGTCCTCGATGCCCTGGTCCGACAGCTTCGTCAGCGCCGGATGGTCCCAGGTGTGGTTGGCGAGTTGCACCTGCCCCGACGCGACCAGGGGGCGCAGGAGATCGGCGTGGTCGGTCCAGGACGGCCGGACGCCGTTCACGAAGAAGGTCAGACGCGTCCCGGTGTCGGCCGCGAACCGGGCGTAGGCCTCGACCACGTCCGAACTCGCACCGTCGTCGACCGTCCACGCGATGCCGGGGGTCCCCTCCGGTAATGCGGTCACCGTTCCGGCCGGCAGGGGCCGTCGTGCGATCGGCGTCGCGGTCTGCGTCGGCGTCGGCGTCGCCGTCGGTGTCGACGACGACCCCGGTGTCGTCGTCGGGCGAGCGGTCGCGGACGGTGCGGTCGCCGGCCTCCGTCCCGTCGCCGCGCACGCGGCGACGGTCGTGGCCGTGAGCAGGCCGGCGGCGCTGGCGAGCAGCGCGCGGCGGGTGGTTCGGTGGTCCATCGGTCGTATCGTCCGGGATCGTCGCCGGGGTCCGCATCGGCTCGACGAATGATCCGTGGTGGCCGATCGGCCACCACGGCCCGGGCCGTGGGTACCGTGGGGCCATGCACACCGAAGTGCCCCGGATCGACGCCGCACTCGTGGAACGACTCGTCGCGACGCAGTTCCCCGAGTGGAGCGGGCTGCCCGTGCGCGAGGTCGACCACCAGGGCTGGGACAACCGCACGTACCGACTCGGCGACGCGCTGTCCGTCCGGCTGCCGAGTGCCGCCGGCTACGTGCCCGGGGTCGAGAAGGAGCAGGACGTCCTGCCGTACCTGGCGCGCCGGTTGGACGTCGCGGTCCCCGAGCCGGTCGGCCTGGGCGGACCGGGCGAGGGGTACCCGTTCCCGTGGTCGGTCCGGCGGTGGCTCGACGGCACGGTGGCAGCGCGTGCGAGCGCCTTCGACCACGAGCGCTTCGCCACCGACCTGGGCGCGGTCCTCCGGCAGCTCCGGAGCCTCCCCGCCACCGGGGGGCCGACCGCCGGCGCGCACTCGTTCCACCGCGGCGAGCACCCGTCGGTGTACGGCGCCCAGGTCGTCGCGGCACTCGACACCCTGGGGCCGGAGGTCGACCGAGCGGCGTGCGAGCATGTCTGGTCCGCGGCGACGGCGACCAGTTGGGCGCGTCCCGGCGTCTGGTTCCACGGCGACGTTGCGCCCGGCAACCTGCTCGTCGACGGCGGGGAACGGCTCAGCGCGCTGATCGACTTCGGCACCTGCGGCGTCGGGGACCCGGCGTGCGACCTGGTGCTCGCGTGGACGTTCCTCGACCCGACGGCGCGACCGGTGTTCCGCGAGGCCGTGGGGCTCGACGCCGACACCTGGGCGCGCGGGCGGGGCTGGGCGCTGTGGAAGGCGCTCATCATGCTCGCCGGCAGCGCCGGCCCGGGCGACCGCGCGGAACACGAGCGCGTGCTCGACACGGTGCTCGCGGATCCCGTCGTCTGACCGGGCGGCGGAGCCCCGAACCGAGGCGGGGCTGTGAACGCACCACGGGGCGGGCGCGTAGCGAGGAGGGAGAAGCGAGCCGCGCCTCCCGGCCGGCCCGAAGCGACCACGAGAGGAACGCGACGTGCGCGCACTGACCTGGCAGGGCACCGAGAAGGTGTCCGTCGAGACCGTCCCCGACCCGACCATCCAGGAACCGACCGACGCGATCGTGCGGATCACGTCCACGGCGATCTGCGGCTCCGACCTGCACCTGTACCGGGTCCTCGGCCCGTACATCGACAAGGGCGACGTCCTCGGCCACGAGCCCATGGGCATCGTGGAGGAGGTCGGCAGCGCCGTCACGAACCTCAAGGTCGGTGACCGGGTCGTCGTCCCCTTCAACATCTCGTGCGGCCACTGCTGGATGTGCAAGAACGGTCTGCAGTCGCAGTGCGAGACAACCCAGGTCACCGAGTACGGCTCGGGAGCGGCGCTCTTCGGCTACACGAAGATGTACGGCCAGGTCCCCGGCGGCCAGGCCGAGTACCTCCGGGTCCCGCACGCGGACTACGGGCCCATCGTGATCCCGGACGACGGCACGCCCGACGACCGGTGGCTGTTCCTCAGCGACATCCTGCCCACCGCGTGGCAGGCCGTGCAGTACGCGAACGTGCCCGAGGGCGGCACGCTCGCCGTGCTCGGACTCGGCCCCGTCGGCCAGTTCGCCGCTCGCATCGGCAAGCACCTGGGGTACCGCGTTCTCGCCGTCGACCCCGAACAGGTCCGACGCGACCTGGGGGCGAAGCACGGCGCCGAGGTCTTCGACCTGTCGAAGGACACCGTGCCGGAGCTCGTCGACCTGACGGGCGGCCGCGGCCCGGACGGGGTCGTCGACGCCGTCGGCATGGAGGCGCACGGCAACCCCGTCGCCGGCTTCGCCCAGCGTGCGGCCGGGCTGCTGCCCGACGCCCTGGCGCAGAAGGCGATCGAGGTCGCCGGCATCGACCGACTCGCAGCCGTGCACGCCGCGATCGACCTGGTCCGTCGCGGCGGCACCGTCTCCCTGAGCGGCGTCTACGGCGGCATGGCCGACCCGATGCCGATGATGACGCTCTTCGACAAGCAGATCACCATCCGCGAGGGACAGTGCAACGTGAAGCACTGGATCGACGACATCATGCCGCTCGTGCAGGACCCGTCGGACCCGCTCGGCACGCTCGACCTGACCACGCACCGGGTGTCGCTCGAGGACGCCCCGCACATGTACGAGGTGTTCCAGAAGAAGCAGGACGGCTGCGTGAAGGTCGTGCTCGACCCCGCCCTGGCCGCCGCCTGATGCGGATCGTCGTCGTCGGCGGGACCGGCAACGTCGGGACGGCGGTGCTCCGTCGGCTCGCGCAGGCGCGGGTCGCCGCGCGGGCGGACGGGGGCGACGACAGCGTCGAGATCGTCGGTGTGGCGCGGCGGCTGCCGGACGTGCACGCGGAGCCGTACGGTTCCGCGGTCTGGCACGCCGTCGACATCGGCGCGTCCGACGCGGTCGGCCAGCTCACCGCGGTCTTCACCGGTGCCGACGCCGTGATCCACCTGGCCTGGGCGCTGCAGCCGACGCACGACATCCCGCTGCAGTACCGGACGAACGTCACCGGCACCGCGAACGTGCTGTCGGCCGTCGCTCGAGCGGGGGTCCCGCAGGTCGTCGTCGCGTCGTCGGTCGGGGCCTACCGGGGCGTCGACGCCGCGGGCAAGCGCACCCCGGTCGACGAGAGCTGGCCGACCGACGGCATCCCCACCGCGACGTACTCGATCCACAAGGCCGCGAACGAAGCGGCGATGGACGCGTTCGAGGCAGACCATCCGTCCCTGGTCGTCACGCGGCTGCGCCCCGGCCTGATCTTCCAGCGGGACGCCGCCGCCGAGATCCGCGGGCTGTTCCTCGGGCACCTCGTGCCGATGTCGATCGTGCGGTGGATCCGGTGGCTCGTGCTGCCCCTGCCGTACCCGTTCGTGTTCCAGGCGGTGCACGCCGACGACGTCGCCGACGCCTACTGGCGGACCGTCGACCAGCGGGCCGGCGGAGCGTTCAACATCGCTGCGTCGCCCGTGCTCAACCCGCCGCGGTTGGCCAGGGCCTTCGGCATGCTCGGTGCCGTCCGGATCCCGCTCGGGCTGCTGCGCGGGATCGTGACGCTGACGTGGCGGCTGCGGTTGCAGCCGACGGACGCCGGCTGGATCGACATCGCGGCCGGGGTGCCGATCATGCGGACCGACCGTGCCCGGTCGGTGCTCGGATGGGAGGCCCGGCACACCTCCGAAGACGCGTTGCGTGCGCTCGTGGCCGGGTTCGCGGACGGTGCGCACGTGGCCGCGTCGGATCCGCTGCGGGGGTAGTTGGGGCTGGGCGGGGGCTGGCGGGGCGTACCGGGTGCTTTCGGGCGTACCGGGTCGGAAGTTTCGACCAGGTACGCCCGATTCCGCTTTCCATCGCGCGTGTGATGGGAAGGAACGCGCGGCGCGAGCCGAGGCCCTGCGCGGTTAGCCTGGGGCGGTGCTGCTGCCGACGGACCTGCTGGGGGAGTGGGTACTCCGCCGGACCCTGGACGACCGGCGTGCCGGCGTGCGGGGCGTCGTCGCCGGTACCACCACGTTGACCGCGGTCGGTGCGGACGAGGTGCGCTGGGACGAAGCGGGCGTGATGACCTTCGACGGCCGGACCACCCCGGTGTCGCGGACGCTCGTCGCGCGTCGCCGCAGCACGGGGGACCCCGACGACTGGACCGTGCACTTCGCCGACGGCCGGGTGTTCCACGACTGGGTGTGGGGAGCGAGCGTCGCCCACGCCTGTGCTCCGGACGACTACACCGGGGCACTGGACGGCGACGAGCAGCGGTGGACCGTGCGCTGGGAAGCCCGGGGCCCGGCGAAGGACTACCGGCTCGACAGCGTGCTGGAGCGTCACCGGCACGCGCCAGACTGAGTCCATGGCACGTTCCTCCGGCACCGAAGCCCCGCGCATCACCCTGACCGAGCCCGTCGACCTGCAGGACTGGGTCCCCGGACCCGGCGACGTCCTGACCGGCGACCGCATCGAGGGGAAGCGCATCGGCGTGTTCGACCTGGCCGGTGAGCGGCTGCCCGATCTCGAGATCGAGGAGTGCGTCATCGACACGCTCCGGGGCGACGGCGCCGACTTCCGTGGTCTGCGGGTGCACGACTCGATCATCGACACGCTCGACGCCCCTGTGCTGCGGGCGTCGAGCAGTTCGTGGCGCGAGGTCCGGGTGTCCGGCGGTCGCATCGGCTCGGGTGAGCTGTACGACTCCGGGTTGAACGGCGTCGAGTTCGTCGGGATGAAGTTCGGGTTCGTGAACCTGCGCGGGTCGACGCTCACCGACGTGGTGTTCCGCGACTGCGTCATCGACGAGCTCGACATCGCGGACGCGAAGCTGCTCCGGGTGTCGTTCGAGGGCAGCAGCATCCGCGACGCCGAGGGGTCCAACACCCGGATCGACCACGTGGACCTGCGGGGTGCTGACCTCGACCGGGTCGAGCGGCTCGAGGGGTTCCGCGGTGCGACGATCGGCGCCGACCAGCTGTACACGCTCGCCCCGCTGCTGGCGGCGCAGGCGGGCTACCGCGTCGACTGACCGTCGGCCAGCGCGAAACTGCGCAGCAGCCCGGCGGTCAGGCGCCCGCGCGGGCACCCGCCGCGGCCAACGCCGCCGCGAGGTCCGCCTGCACCAGGTCGCCGTGGGCGGCCGCTCCCGCCTGGACCCCGGCGGCTGCGGACGCGATGACCGTCGCCATCGGGGCCGCCACGTTGCCGGCCGCGTACACACCGCGCACCGACGTCTGCCCGGCCGGGTCCACCGTCAGCGCACTCGCGTACCGGAAGTCGCCCATGAACTGGTCGGTGGCGACCAGGCCGAGCCCGGACAGGAAGTCCACGCGCGCCTCAGCGGTGCTCGCCGCGGCCAGGGCGTCGAGTTCGACGACCTCGCCGGAGCCGAGCGTGACCCCGGTCAGCGTGCCCTCTGACGACAGGACCTGCGTGACCGTGTCGTCCACGACCTCGATCCCGCGGGCCTGCAAACCGGCCAGGGCGGTGTCGTCGACGAGGGCCGGATCGGTGACGAACGCGGTCACGTGCTCGCTCAACGCCCGGAACATCAGCGCGTGGTGCACGCCGTTCGGTGTCGTCACGAGCACGCCGATGCGCTGGTCGCGGATCTCCCAGCCGTGGCAGAACGGGCAGTGCACGACCCCGCGCCCCCACTGCTCGGCGAGGCCCGGCACCTGCGGCAGGACGTCCACGGCGCCGGAGGCGACGACGAGCCTGCGGGCGGTGACGACCGTGCCGGAGTCCAGCGTGACCGAGAAGCCGACCGGGTCGGTGCCGTCACCCGTCGTGGCGGACGCGGCCACGATCCTCCCGGCCGTCACCTCGACGCCGTAGGCGGCAACCTCGTCGCGCCCGATCGCGGACAGCTCGGCGGGGGCGATGCCCTCGCGTCCGAGGTAGTTGTGGGCGCCGGCCGACGGCGCGTTGCGGGGCTCGCCCGCGTCGACGACGAGGACGGAGCGGCGGGAGCGCCCGAGGACGAGGGCGGCGGAGAGGCCGGCGGCTGCTCCGCCGATGACGATGACGTCGTAGTGATCACGCATGCAAGGAGCATGCGGCCGATGGGTCACGGACAGCAAGGAACCTTGCTGATGTGGCAACCTGGGCAGCATGTCCCACGGCCCGCAGGAACCAGTCGCCCCCCGCACGACCGCCCAGGTCGTCGACGGGGTGGGGCCGCGGTTGCGCGCGCTCCGTGCCCACCGGGACGTCACGCTCGCCGCACTCTCCGAGCAGACCGGGGTGTCGGTGAGCACGCTCTCGCGGCTCGAGTCGGGGCAGCGCAAGCCGACCCTCGAACTGCTGCTCCCGCTGGCACGGGCGTACCAGGTGCCGCTCGACGACCTGGTCGGAGCACCGCAGACGGGAGACCCCCGGGTGCACATGAAGCCCGAGGTGCACGGCGGACGTGTGGTGGTGCCGCTGACGAAGCGCACCGGCGGCGTGCGGTCGTTCAAGCAGCTGTTCCCACCGAACACACCGGGCGGTGAACCGTCGCTCAAGACGCACGAGGGCTACGAGTGGCTCTACGTGCTGTCCGGCCGCCTGCGCCTCGTGCTCGGCGAGCACGACCTCGACCTCGGGCCGGGTGAGGTCGCGGAGTTCGACACCCACACCCCGCACTGGATGGGCAACGTCACCGACTCGGTGACCGAGGTGCTGTGCCTGTACGGACCCCAGGGCGAGCGGGCGCACGTGCGGTCGAGACCGACGCGCTGACCGCCCGGTCTACGCCGCGAAGACGTGGTCCACGACGTCGTCGAGGAGCCCAGAGGTCTCGATGTTCGACTGCTGGATGTGGATGCCGATGTCACCCCGCGTGAAGTAGGTGTCCCCGTCGGTCACGGGGTACTGCTCGTTCTTCGACACCTTCTGGCACTGGTAGCCGTCGGCCTGGTCAGCGCAGTCGTAGCCATCCGCCGAGAGTTTCTCCAGCTCCGTGCTCGCCGTCGCCGCGTCGACCGTGTCGACCGCGATCGACAGGTACGAGATGTCGGCCTGCGGTTCCCGCCACACGCAGTACAGAGGCTTGCCGTCGGCCTGCAGGACGGGGGTGAGGGCGCTCTTCGGGATCGCGATCGGGTCGCCGACGACCGACGGGTCGTTCAGCGGGGCCGAGGCGAAGGCCTCGTCCCACTCGCCAGGGGTGATGAGGTCCGTGCAAGCGGCCGGCACCGTGCCGGCGTCGTCGGTCACGGGGGCGGTGGTACCGGTGCCACTCGGGCTGGCGCTCGGTGTGCCGGTGCTCTCCGCCATCGTCGCGGACGGCGTGCTCGGCCCCGCTGGTGCGCTCTGGGCGCAGCCCGACAGGGCGAGTCCGATCGCCAGTGCCGCCGTCAGCGTCGCCGTGATCCCGGATGTCGTCGTGCGCGCTGACCGCCGCATCGTTCCCCCTCGTTCGTCGTGCGGACGTGCCCGCGCGATCGAACGTAGGCGGACGTGCTGACGGCGTCCGCAAGCGTCACCGTTCCGTGACCCCGTCAGCGTGTGCGCCACCCGCGCCGAACCCGCAGCCCCGCGCGCACCCGCCGCGCCCACCGGCGCACCGGGTTCGCCCGCCGGCCGTTCACGTGGAACGTGTGGAAGGCGCGTCGCGTCCGCAGCAGGGCGGACGGGAGGCCCGACAACGGTCGCGCGGACACCTGCACCGTGAGCACGGGGTCGGCCACCACCCGCCAGGCCGGGTCGAGCTGCATGCTCAGGTCGACGTCGTCGTGCACCTCGGGGTCCTCGCGGTGCGCTCGGGTGCGGACCGCGTCCCAGGTCCAGCGCCGCATCGCCATCGCGGACCCGAACAGCGGTGGGCGACCGAGCGCGGCCCACATGAGCGCGAAGTACGGCCGCATGTAGACGGCGTCCCACAGCCGGCCGATCAGTGGCCCGCCGTCGCGCGGACACCCGGGCCCGGTCACCGCGACGACCGTCGGATCGGCCAACAGCCGCACCGCGTCGGCGATCCACCCCGGCGGCGGGACGGAGTCGGCGTCGAGCCGGACGAGGACGTCCCCGGAGGCCCGGTCGTAGCCGCGCGCCGAGGCCCGGGCGATGCCACGGATGCGTTCGGTGAGCACGATCGCCCCCGCTGCCTGGGCGACCTCGGCGCTGTCGTCCCGGCTGCCGTTGTCGACCACGACGACCTCGTCGGCGAGCAGTGTCTGCACCGCGAGGGCGTCGAGGCAGCGTCGCAGGTGCGCAGCGTCGTCGCGCACGGGGATGACGACGGAGACGCGGACCATCCTCCGATCCAACCGGAGGTCCGCTGTGCGGCCACGCGGTAGCGTTCCGGGCATGGACCGGACCGACGAACTCGCCGTGGAGCTCCGGCACGCGATCGGTCGCGTCGTGCGTGCTGCGAAGCGGGAGGCGGACTCGCTGCCGACCGCCCACGCGACGACCCTCGGGTTCCTCGAGCGCGAGGGGCCGATGCCGATCGCCGAGCTGGCACGTCGCCGGGCGGTGAAGCACCAGGGTCAGTCGCGCACGGTGGGGGAGCTCGCCGACCTCGGGTACGTCGAGCGGACGGCGTCGGACACCGACCGTCGCGTGTCGGTCATCCGCATCTCCGACACCGGCAGCGAGGTCCTCCGCCGGGACATGACGGCGCGCGCCGACTGGTTGGCGACGGCGATCCGCGAGGAACTGGACGACGAGGAACGCGCGGCCCTCGAACGCCTGCCCGGCATCTTCGAACGGTTGGCCCGGCGCGCCGACTGAGTGCTCCCTCACCCGGATCGGACACCAGAAATACAACACAGTTGTAGTGTTGTCGGCATGGAGCTGACGAAGTACACCCACGCCACCGTCGTCCTCGAGCAGGACGGCACCACCCTCGTCATCGACCCGGGTACCTTCACGCCCGAGGCTGCTGATCTTGCCGGCGCTGCCGCCGCGGTCCTCATCACCCACGAGCACGCCGACCACTTCGACGTCGACGCCGTCCGTGCCGGGCTCGACACGAACCCGTCGCTCGTGGTCCGCGGGCCGGCGACGATCGTCGAGCAGCTGGGTGACCACGACGGCCGTGTCGCTGCGGTCGGTGCCGGTGATGCGTTCGAGGTCGGGCCGTTCTCCGTGCAGGTCTTCGGCGAGGAGCACGCCGTCATCCACCGCGACATCCCGACGATCGCGAACGTCGGGTACCTGGTCAACGGTGCCGTCTTCCACCCGGGCGACGCCTACCTCGAGCCGGGTGTCCCCGTGCAGACGCTGCTCCTGCCGACCAGCGGTCCGTGGACGAGCACCGCTGCCGCGGTCGACTACGTCCGGTCGGTGGCGCCGGAGCGTGCCGTGCAGATCCACGAGGTGATGCTGAGCGACCTCGGCCAGCAGTCCACCGCGCGGTTCCTCGGCTCGGACGGTCTCGGACCGGTGCCGGTCCTGATCCTGCCCGCGGGGGGATCGATCACCGTCTGACGGACGCGACCGTGCTCCTGGGAGGCGATCCGCGCCTCCCGGGCAGCATGGAGGGATGTCCGACGCTCCCTCGACCGCAGTCCTCTTCGACATCGACGGCACGCTCGTCGACTCGAACTACGCCCACATCGATGCCTGGTGGCGCGCTGCCCGCGCAGCGGGTGAGTCCGTGGACGCCTGGCGGATCCACCGCGCGATCGGCATGGACTCCGCGAAGCTGCTCGAGACGCTGCTGCCGGACGCGTCCGACGAGACGCGCGAGACCGTCAAGCAGTTCCACACCGCCTACTTCGCCGAGCACATGCCGCAGCTGCGGCTGCTGCCGGGTGCCCGTGACCTGCTCCGTGCGGTCGCCGAGGCCGGGCACGCCGTCGTCCTGGCGACGAGTGCGCCGGAGCACGAACTGACGCGGCTGCGTGAACTGCTCGACGCCGAGGAGTGGCTCACCGCCGTGACGAGCTCCGAGGACGTCGAGCAGGCGAAGCCGGACCCCGGGATCATCCAGGTGGCGCTCGACCGGGCCGGTGTTCGTGCGGACGCTGCCGTGATGGTCGGTGATGCGATGTGGGACGTCGAATCGGCCGGACGCGTCGGGGTGACGTGTGTCGCGGTGATGACCGGCGGCATCGGCGGCGACGAACTCCGCGGCGCCGGCGCTGCCGAGGTCCACGACGACGCCGCTGCCCTGCTCGCCGCGCTGCGGTCCGGGGACGGCGCGATCGCGGCGCTGGACGGGCGCGCGTGAACGTGCGTCGCCGCCGGCATCCGTGACAGGATCGTCGACCGTGATCACGATCGAACGCGTGTCCTGGGACGACCCCCGATCCGTGCTGCTCCGCGCCCGCATGGACGACGAGATGCACGAACGCTACGGCTCGTCGAACGGCGACGAGGACCCGGCGATCACGGCCGAGCGGAGCCGCGCGCTGTCCGTCGACCCGTCGACCGTCGTCGCCTCGGTCCTCGCCCTCGACGAGGCCGGGCAGGCCGTCGGGCACATCGCGATCCGGCGTCTCGGCGACGAGGTCGAGCTCAAGCGGCTGATCGTGCTGACGTCGGCCCGTGGCAAGGGTGCCGCCACCGCACTGCTCGACGAGTGCGAGCGCATCGGCCGCGAGCTCGGCGCGCCCCGGCTCATCCTGCAGACCGGTGACAAGCAGCCTGACGCGGTCGCCCTGTACGAGAAGACCGGGTGGAGCCTGATCCCGGTCTACGCGCCGTACGCGGCGACGATGCCGTGGTCGTTCTGCTTCGAGAAAGCGCTCTGAGCGTTCCGACCCGTATTGCACTCTCAGTCAGATAGTGCAATTCTTGCTCGGTGAACACCACCGAACGCACCCGCGAGCTGCGCCGACGCATGATCGTCGAAGCGCGCCGGGCGACGGTCGAGCACGGGTTGAGCGGCTTCACGATCGAGCAGCTCTGCGAGATCGTCGGGGTGTCACGGCGCACGTTCTTCAACCACTTCGCGTCGAAGGACGACGCCGTGCTCGGCATCGAGCTGCACGCGGACGTCGAGGCGATCGACGAGTACGCCGCGGGCGGCGTCGTCCCGACCGACCTCGATCCGCTCGACTCGATCGTCGCCCTGGCGATCGACCAGCTCCGCCGCTACGGCATCGACCGGTCGGACGAGGCCCTGGTGCGCCGGGTCTTCGAGCGGGAGCCGGCGCTCGTCGCGCGGTTCCTGTCGGCGACCGACGTGCAGCTCGCCCGGATCACCGCGGCGCTGCGACAGCGGTTCGGCTGGTCGGATCCGTCCGACCGCCGTGCGCGCTTGGTCACCGAAGCGGCCGCGGCGCTGGCGAAGGTCACCGCCGAGACCTACTTCGACGACGCCTTCGACGAGACCACCGGCCCGCCGTTCGACGAGCTGCTCACCCAGAACCTCCGCCTGATGAGGGCGGCCATCACCACCGGACAGGACTCCACACCATGAGCGCAACCGCGCCGGGCACCACCAAGCGTGCCCGCCCCGGCACCGACGGACCGCTGCTGCTGACACAGCGCCGGATCTGGATCATCTTCTCCGCGCTCATCGCGGGGATGCTGCTCTCCAGCCTCGACCAGACCATCGTCTCGACGGCGATGCCCACCATCGTCGGCGAACTCGGCGGCGTCGCGCACCAGGCATGGCTGACGACCGGGTACCTGCTCGCCTCGACCATCGTGATGCCCGTCTACGGCAAGTTCGGTGACGTCCTCGGCCGCCGCAACCTGTTCCTCATCGCGATCGCCCTGTTCACCATCGCGTCGGCCGGGTGTGCCTTCGCCGGCGACTTCACGCAGCTCGTGGTGTTCCGCGCGATGCAGGGGCTCGGCGGTGGCGGTCTGATGATCCTGTCGCAGGCGATCATCGCCG
This sequence comes from Curtobacterium sp. PhB172, assembly GCF_003752545.1. NCBI lineage: Bacteria > Bacillati > Actinomycetota > Actinomycetes > Micrococcales > Microbacteriaceae > Curtobacterium > Curtobacterium sp. PhB172. The sequence goes on along the minus strand of NZ_RKIF01000001.1, from coordinate 20,950 downwards.
ACATCGTGCCCGCCTCGCAGCGTGGCAAGTACCTCGGCCCGCTCGGTGCGATCTTCGGCCTGTCCGCGATCGGCGGCCCGCTGCTCGGTGGCTTCTTCGTCGACCACCTCACCTGGAACTGGGCGTTCTACATCAACATCCCGGTCGGCATCGCGGCGTTCTTCGTGGCGTGGTTCGCGCTGACCCTGCCGAACAAGAAGGCGACGAAGCGCATCGACGTGCTCGGCGTGCTCTTCATGTCCGCCGCGACCACCTGCCTGGTGTTCTTCTCGGAGTTCGGCGGCAGCAAGGACCACGGCTGGGACGCACCCGAGACCTGGGCCTGGTTCGCCGGGCTCGTCGTCTCCGCCGCGCTCCTCGTGCTCGTCGAGTCGCGTGCGCAGGACCCGGTCCTGCCGCTGTCGTTCTTCAAGAACCGCACCTTCCTGCTCGCGACCGGCATCGGCCTGGTGCTCGGCATCGGCATGTTCGCCGCGATCGGCTTCGTGCCGACGTTCCTGCAGATGGCATCAGGCACCTCGGCCGCGGTGTCGGGTCTGCTGATGCTGCCGATGATGGTCGGCCTGATCGGGACCTCGATCGCGTCCGGCAACCTGATCACGAAGACCGGTCGCTACCGGATGTTCCCGATCATCGGCACGGTCCTGGTCGCCATCGCGATGCTCGCGATGACCCAGCTCGCCGCGGCCACCCCGATCTGGCTGATCTGCGCCTACCTGTTCGTCTTCGGCGCAGGGCTCGGACTGATCATGCAGGTGGTCGTCCTGGTCGCGCAGAACGCCGTGCCGGCCGAACAGGTGGGCACCGCGACCTCGACGAACAACTACTTCCGCGAGGTCGGCGCCTCCCTCGGGACCGCCGTGTTCGGTGCGCTGTTCACGGCCCGGCTCACGACGTCGCTCACCGACGTGTTCACCGGTGCCGGCGGCTCGGCGACCGATGCGGCGTCGTCGGCGGGCAGCATCGACCCGGCGACCGTGGCGAAGCTGCCCGAGGCGGTGCAGGACGGCATCGTGAACGCGTACGCCGACTCGCTGGCGCCCGTGTTCTGGTACCTGCTGCCCTTCATCGCGGTGGCGTTCCTGCTCGCCCTGTTCCTGCCGCAGATCACGCTCTCCGACACGGCCGGCATGGTCGCCCGTGGCGAGGCCGTCGGTGGCGACGAGGCCGACGAGCTCGAGCGTGCGCAGCGTTCGGGCCGGGCGGAGTCCGTGTCGTCGGAGTCCGGGTCGTCGGGTGGTGAGACGCCGGACCGCGCGCAGCAGTAGTCCGGTCCCGGCAAAGCGACAGATCTCCGTGGAACATCCGTGGAGATCTGTCGCTTTCGCGGGATGGACGGTGGCGCGTCGGCGCGGTCCGTCGCTTTGGCGGAGTGGTCGCGACCGCGTGCTGACGGGAGGCGCGGTGCCAGCTGGTGCCGCGCCTCCCGTCCGTCGTCCGGTCGCGTCCACTGCCGCTGCCCGCACTCGACGCGACCCTGCTCGCGAAAGCGACAGTGTGCCGCCGACCATCGGCGGCACACTGTCGCTTTCGCGGGGGTGAGGGGGCTGCCTCAGCGAGGAGTGTCGCTTCCGCGGGCAGGAGCGGCGCTACGCGCCGGTGCTCGCGCGGCGGACCAGGCGCGTGGGGAGCGCTGCCGGCTCGGCCGCGGTGCCGTCGAGCGTCGCGAGCAGCCGTTCCGCGGCCGCGCGCCCGAGGTCGGCACCGGGCAGGGCGACGCTCGTCAGGGCGGGGGCCGTGACCGACGACGACGGCAGGTCGTCGAAGCCGGCGACCGCGAGCTCCTCGGGAACCGCGATGCCCAGTGACCCGGCGACGCGCAGGACGCCGTAGGCCAGGGTGTCCGCCGCGGCGACGACCGCGGTGACGTCGTCGTCCTGCCAGGCCTCGATGACGTGCTCGGTGGCCGAGGCGGCGGCGTCCACGGTGAGGTCGGCGCGGGCGGTGACCTCGGACACGGTGATGCCTGCGGCGGCGCACTCCTGCTCGAAGAGGTCGCGCCGGACCCCGAACGTCGTCGCGCGGGAGGTCCCGTCGAGGTACCCGACGCGGCGGTGCCCCCGTTCGTGCAGGTGTGCGACGAGGTCGTGGACGCCGGGGGAGAGGTCGTAGTTGACCGCTTCGGAACCACCGGGGGCGTCGAGGAGGACCACGGGCACGCTCGCCGACATCGACTCGCCCGCGGCCGGGGCGTCGACGAGGATGCCCGCCGGCCGGAGGCGTTCGAAGCGGCGGACGTCGGCTGCCAGGGGCTGCGCGCCGCGCTCGGTGACCGACAGCACGAGCTGGAACCGGTCGCCGATGGTGTCGCGCACGCCGCGGATGACCTCGGCGAAGAAGGGGTTCGACAGGTCGGGGGCGATGAGGACGACCAGGTCGCCGCTCCCGCGTGCCAGCGAGCTCGCGGCGTGGTCGACGACGTAGCCGAGCTCGTCGACGGCGTCGCGCACCCGCGTGGCGATGGGGGCGGACACCCGGCCGCGGTCCTTGCCGTTGACGACCAGGGAGACCGTGGCGATGCTCGTGCCGGCGCGCTCGGCCACCATGGCAGCGGTCACACGGCGGCCCGGAGCGACGGATGAAGGCACGGGTCGATGCTACCGAGGACGCCTCGACGACTTGACGTCAAGCGCTTGACGTGTTTCGATGTCAAACGCTTGACGCGCTGCGTGACGACGCTCTGTCGGACCGCGGATCCCCACCGCATCGAGCTCAGACCCCTCGATTCCCCGAAGAAGTGGAGCGCCCAGCGTGCCCAGTGCGACCCAGCCCTCGAAGATCATCCTCGACTGCGACCCCGGCCACGACGACGCCGTCGCCATCCTGCTGGCTCACGGCAACCCGGACATCGAGCTCCTGGCCGTCACCACCGTCGTCGGCAACCAGACGCTGCCGAAGGTCACCCGCAACGCCCTCGCCGTCGCGCGCATCGCCGGCATCACCGGGGTGCCGTTCGCCGCGGGCGCCGACCGTCCGCTCCTGCGCCAGATCGAGGTCGCCCCGGACATCCACGGCGAGAGCGGCCTCGACGGACCGATGCTGCCCGAGCCCTCGTTCGAGCTCGACCAGCGGCACGCCGTCGACCTGATCATCGAGACGGTCATGGCGCACGAGCCCGGCACCGTCACGCTGGTGCCGACCGGCGGCCTGACGAACATCGCCCTCGCCGCCCGCAAGGAACCCCGCATCGTCGAGCGCGTCAAGCAGGTCGTGCTCATGGGCGGTGGCGTGCACGTCGGCAACTGGAGCCCCGTCGCCGAGTTCAACATCGTCATCGACCCCGAGGCCGCCTCGATCGTCTTCGACGCCGGCTGGGACGTCGTCATGGTCGGACTCGACCTGACGCACCAGGCCCTCGCCACCCCCGAGGTGGCCGCACGCATCGCCGCCGTCGGCACCGCCCCGGCCGCGTTCGTCGGCGAGCTGCTCGACTTCTTCGGCCAGACCTACAAGGACGCGCAGGGCTTCGACGCCCCGCCGGTGCACGACCCCTGCGCCGTCGCCTACGTCATCGACCCGACCATCGTCCGCGCCGTGAAGGTCCCGATCCACATCGAGACCCAGGGCAGCCTGACGCTGGGCATGACCGTCGCCGACTTCCGTGCGCCCGCGCCGGAGGACTGCCGGACGAGCGCCGCCATGGAGCTCGACCACGAACGGTTCTGGGACCTGGTCGTCGACGCCCTCGAGCGCATCGGCGAGACCACCGACACCGGCTGGACCCCGCGCGCCGCAGCCGACGCCGTCGAAGCCGGCATCACCACCACCCCGGAGATCTGAACACCATGACCACCACCTCGACGAAGAAGTCGATCGGCGCCCTCACCGCGGCGCTCCTCGCCGCGTGCATCGCGTTCCAGCTCAACGCGAGCATGCTCAGCCCCGCGCTGGTCACGATGGCGCGCGAGCTCAAGACCGACGACGCCACGATCGGGCTCTCGCAGACCCTGTACTTCACGCTGGCGGCACTGTTCTCGTTGTTCCTGCCGCGCCTGTCCGACATCGTCGGCCGCAAGCGCGTCCTGATCGGCATGCTCGCCGTGATGCTCGTCGGCAGCATCGTCGCCGCACTCGCCGTGAACCTGCCGATGCTGTTCGCCGGCCGGATCATCCAGGGCGTCACCGGCCCGGTCGTCCCGATCTGCCTGCTCGTCCTGCGCAACGAGATCGCCGACCCGAAGCGCTACGGCGCCGCACTCGGTCTGCTCACCGCCGTGAACGGCGGCATCGCCGGCGTGGACGCGCTGGCCGGTGGCTGGATCGCCACGAACTTCGGGTTCCGCGGGATCTTCTGGGTCATCGCCGTCGTCACCGTCATCGCGCTGGCGCTCGTCGCCGTGTGGGGTGTGGAGTCGAAGCCGTCCGCCGGGACCCGGATGGACTGGATCGGCGTCGTGCCCCTCGTCGTCTCGGTCGGGGCCCTGCTCACCGCGTTCAACGAGGCCGGCAAGCTCGGCGCCGCCAACCCGGCACTGGTGATCGGCGGCGTCGTCGTCGCGCTCGCCGCCTTCGCGGTCTTCTGGGCGGTCGAGTCCCGCGTGAAGGAGCCGCTCGTCGAGACCCGGTTCCTGAAGCGCCGTGCCACGTGGGCGCTCCTCGCGACGACGTTCCTGACCATGACCGGCGTCTTCGCGGTCGTGAACGGGCTGGTCACGTCGCTCGCGCAGAACGGCGACGCCGGCTTCGGCATGGAACCCGACCTCGCCTCGCTGGTGTTCCTCACCCCGTACGCGTTGGTCGGTTGGATCGTCGGTCCGTTCGCCGGGCGCCTCGCGCCGACCATCGGCTACCGCGCCGTGCTCCGCTTCGGCCTGATCGGCAGCATCGTCTCGACGGTCCTGATGGCACTGGTGGGCGTGCACTCGCTGCCGGTCCTGGTCACCGCGACCGTCCTGATCGGCATCACGTACGCGGGCATCGCGAACATCATCCTGAACGGCCTGGGCATCGTGCTCTCGCCGGAGTCGAACCCCGGCTTCCTGCCGGGCCTGAACGCCGGTGCGTTCAACCTCGGCGCCGGGGTCAGCTTCGCCGTCCTGCCGGCGCTGCAGATCGCGCTCGGGGTCGGCGGGTCCGCGGGCACCGCCGGGTACTCCGGTGGCATGCTGCTCGGTGCCGTGATCACGACCGCCGCGCTCGCGATCTCGTTCCTCATCCCCCGCCCGGAGAGTGCCGAGACCACGTCCGTCGCGCCGCAGAAGGAGACCGTCCGTTGACCCAGACCATCGTGATCGTCGGATCGCTCAACGCGGACCTGGTGGTCCGGACCGAGCGGTTCCCGAAGCCCGGTGAGACCCTGCACGGGTCCGACCTGGCGATCCTGCCGGGTGGCAAGTCCGCCAACCAGGCGGTGGCTGCCGGGAGGCTCGGGGGCACGGTCCGCATGATCGGTGCGGTCGGCGACGACGGGAACGGTGCGCTGCTCCGCGACTCCGTCGCGGCTGCGGGTGCGGACACCACGCACGTCGCCGTCCGGGAGGGCGTGGCCACCGGCACTGCCGTCATCACGGTCGACGCCGCGGGGGAGAACACCATCGTGATCTCCGCCGGCGCCAACGGCACGCTGACGCCGGACGACGTGCCCGCCGACGCCTTCGACGACGCCGGCGTGCTCGGCCTCTGCCTCGAGGTCTCGATCGACGTCGTCCTCGCCGCGGCCCGGGCAGCGCACGCCGCCGGGGTCACGGTGCTGACGAACCTGTCGCCCTTCGGGGACGTCCCCGCCGAGCTGCTCGAGCTGACCGACGTGTTGTTGGTCAACGAACACGAGGCCGCGTCGCTCGGCGAGCACGGCGTCGCGCGCTCGATCGTCACCCGCGGCGGCTCGGGTTGCGTCGTGCACGACGGCGACGCGGACCCGGTGTCGATCGACGCCGTCCGGGTCGAGCCGGTGGACACCACGGGCTGCGGCGACGCCTTCATGGGCTCGGTGGCCCTGCGGCTGGCGGCGGGGGACTCCCTCGTCGACGCCGCACGCTTCGCGGTGGGGGTCGGGGCGTACGCCGCGACCAAGGCGGGCGCGCAGGCCTCGTACCCGACCACGGCAGAACTCGAGGCGTTCCTGCGGGCGGAGGACGGGCCTCCCGGTCGTTGACCGCCGGCCCGGCCGCTAGCGTTGTGGCATGCGCGTGGGAGTCCTCGACATCGGGTCCAACACCGGCCACCTGCTCGTGGTGGACGCCCACGGCGGTGCCGCGCCGCTGCCGGCGTCCTCGTTCAAGCAGCCGCTCCGACTGGCCGAGCACCTCGATGACGCCGGCGCGGTGACGCCCGAGGGCGTCGACGCGCTGACGCGGTTCGTCGCGGACGCCGTCCGCGTCGCCGAGGAACGCGGCTGCGAGGACATGCTCGCGTTCGCGACCTCGGCCGTGCGCGACGCGGTGAACTCCGACGCGGTGCTCGCCCACGTCGAGGCCTCGACCGGCGTGGAGCTGGCCGTGCTGTCCGGTGGGGACGAGGCGCGACTCACGTTCCTGGCCGTCCGGCGGTGGTTCGGGTGGTCGGCCGGACGGCTCGCGGTGTTCGACATCGGCGGTGGCTCGCTCGAGATCGCCGGGGGCGCCGACGAGGCTCCGGACGTCGCGTGGTCGATGCCGATCGGTGCTGCACGGCTCGCCCGCTCGTACTTCGCCGCGGGCACCCCGACCGAGGACGACGTCCGCCGCATCCGTCACGAGATCCGCGTGGAGATCGCCCGCGACGCCGGCAAGTTGCTCCGCGCCGGGCGTCCGGATCGTGCCGTGGCGACCTCGAAGACCTTCCGGTCGATCGCGCGGATCTGCGGGGCGGCGCCGTCGGCTGCCGGTCCGCTCGTGCCGCGGGCGCTCGACGGCGACGTGCTCCGGTCGAAGCTGCCCGCGCTGCTGACGATGTCGGTCGACGAACTCGCGACGCTGCCCGGGGTGTCGGCGAGCCGGGCGCACCAGGTGGTGCCGGGTGCGCTCGTCGCCGAGGCCTGCCTCGACATCTTCGACCTGCCGGCGCTGGAGATCTGCCCGTGGGCGCTCCGCGAGGGCGTGATCCTCGAGCGGCTCGACCAGCTGTCGGTGCTGGGCAGCTCCCGGTAGTGACCGTTATGGTCAGTACATGACCAAATCGGACACACCCCGTGCACTCGTCCCCGGCGCACTCTGGGCGGTCGCGGGAGTCGGATGGCTCGTCGGCGAAGCCGTCTCGGCGTCGGCGTTCCCCGGCTACAGCTACGCGACGAACTACATCTCCGACCTCGGGGTCCCCGACGTCGGCGCGTTCCAGGGGCGGGGGATCGACTCACCGCTGCACGTGCTCATGAACACGACGTTCATCGGGCAGGGCGTCCTGTTCGGGATCGCAGCGGTGCTGGCCGTCGTGGTGTTCCGTGCCGCGTCCCGCCGTGCGCGGGTGGCGACCGCGGTCCTCGCCGTGGTCCACCTCGTCGGGATGGTCCTGGTCGGCTCGTTCCACGGCAGCCAGACGAGTACGGACGGCGGCACCATCGTGTTCCACGTGCTCGGCGCCGCAGCAGCGATCACGACCGGCAACCTCGTGGCGATCACCGCCGGCATCGGGTCCCGAGCGCTGCGGGCACCGGCGGCGTACCGGATCGCGAGCGTCGTGCTCGGGATCCTCGGCCTCGTCTCCCTCGTGATGCTCGTCGTGGACTCGTCGTCGACGGTGATCGACGTGCTCCCCGACGGCGTGTGGGAGCGTGCGTCGGTGTACACGATCGTCGCGTGGGAGCTCATGACCGGGATCACCCTGCTGGTCGCGAGGGCCCGGCGCCGGCGGGCGGCGCGAGCCGCGGCGGTCCGCGCATGACCCGCCCCGTGCGCCGTGCTCGGCCCTCTGCCGAGGAGATCAACGGGGACGTCCTGGACATCACCGCCGGACTCATCGCCCGCCGCGGCATCAAGGACACCGCCGTGCAGGCCGTCGCCGACCAGGCCGGCTACTCGAAGGCGGGCATCCTCGCCCGGTTCACGAGCAAGGAGCTGCTCGTCGAGGCCGCGCTCGGGCAGTGCGCCGTGCAGACCGAGGCGATCCGGGCAGCTGCCGCCGCCGCCCCCGCGGGGGAGTCCCGTGACGCCGCAGCGCTCGCGGGGATCGCCGACCTCGCACTCGCCCGGCCGGGGTGGGCGGAACTCGCCCTCGCGGCGTTCACCCTGCGGCGCGGGGACGACGTCGGCGTCCGGCTCGAACCGGTCGCCGCGACGCTCCTCGACGTGTTCGGCATCGACATGGCCGACGCCACGGCCACCCCGCTCGAGCGGCGGGCGCGGGTCTCCGGCGCGTTCGGTGCGATCGTGATGCTCGCACTGACGTACGAGACCGAGGCTTCCGCCGCCGAGGCCCGGCCGCACGTGCTGCAGGTCGGGTGGGACGCTCTCGGCCACGGTGGGCCCGTGCCGCTCGGGGTGGTCGGTTAAGCCCGCTCGGACCTCGGCGGCGCCAGCAGCCACGGACGGATCAGCTTCGTCACGAAGGGCAGCACCCAGAACGTCATGATCGGCGTGAGGACGAGGGTCGTGACCAGCACACGGGGCAGGATCGCGACGTGTGCGAACGCTGGGACGAGCCATGCCATCAAGTACGTGAAAGCCAGGTTCACGGGGAAGAAGCCGAGCCAGATGCTCACCGCCTGCTTCCACCGCGGGGGAGCGCTCGATGCCGGGGCGTCCTGCGGGACGTCGAACCAGCCCTCGATGCCCGTGCGCTTCTCGACGCGGGACTCCACGACCAGGTCGCGGCCGAGGTCGAGCCAGCGCAGGCGGTCGTCGGAGTTCTCCCACGTGGCGAGCGAGTCGTGGTCGGCGAAGCGGTAGAGCATGTGCCACTCGCGGGACTGCGCCCGGGAGCGCACCCACCCGGAGCCGAGGAACCCCGGGTACCGGTTGGCGAGGTTCACGCCGGACTGCACCCAGTGGGTGACCTCGGGGATGCGGTCGGGTTCGACCAGGCGGGTGATGGACACGGTGACGGGCGGGCCGGCGGTCTCGGGTGACGACTGCAGGCTCCCAGGCTCTTGTGGAGTCATGGGTCCAGTCTCGCGGAAGCGTGTTACCGGCTCGTGTCGGACGGTCCTAGCTCGCCTGCTTCTTCTCGGCGGGCGCCTTCTTGGCCGCGGGTTTCTTCGCGGGTGCCTTCTTCGCCGGAGCCTTCTTCGCGGGGGCCTTCTCGGTGGTCGCCTGCTTTGCCGGGGCCTTCCGGGCCGGCGCCTTCTTCGTCGAGCCGGACGTGCTCGAGTCGGTACCCGACGACGAACGCGAGCTGGACGACGAACGCGACCCCGAGCCTCCTGTCCGCTTCTTGTCCACGGACGCACGCAGGGCGGCCATCAGGTCGAGGACGTCACCGCCCTCGCCCTCGTCGTCCTCGTCCTCCTTCGTGCCGAACGTCTTCTCGGTGTCGATGTCGTCACCGGCGTCGAGCTTGGCGTCGATGAGCTGCTGCAGTTCCTCTTGGTAGGAGTCGGTGTAGCGGTCGGGATCGAAGTCCGTCGACATGCTCTCGACGAGCGACGAGGACATCTTCAGCTCGTTCGCGCTGACCTTCACCGACGAGTCCAGCGCCGTGAAGTCGGCGGCTCGGACCTCGTCGCCCCAGAGCAGCCCCTGCAGCAGGATGACGTCGTCGTGGACGCGCAGCACGCCGAGCCGGGTCTTCTGGCGCAGCGTGAACTGCACGATCGCGAGCCGGTCGGTCTTCGCCAGGGTCTCGCGCAGCAGCACGTAGGCCTTCGGCGAGCGCGAGTCCGGCTCGAGGTAGTACGTCTTCTCGAACATCATCGGGTCGACCTGCTCGACGGGGACGAACTCGAGCACCTCGACCTCGTGCGACTGCTCCTCGGGGAGCTGCTTGAAGTCGTCCGCGGTCAGGACCACGGTCTTGTCACCGTCGTCGTAGGCACGCTGGATGTCGGCGTACTCGACCTCGTGGCCGAACTCGCAGACGCGTTTGTAGCGGATGCGGCCCTTGTCCTCGTCGTGGACCTGGTGCAGGGACACGTCGTGGGTCTCGGTGGCCGCGTACACCTTGATGGGCACGTTGACGAGCCCGAACGCGATGGAACCCTTCCAGATCGACCTCATGGGCACATGATGCCCGTGTCCGCACGGGAGTGCCCGCAGCCGACGGGTTCTCCACAGATCCGGGTTCGCTGGACCGTCGACCGGTCGACGCGAGCACGATGGGCGCATGAGCCAGCTCGACAAGCAGGACCCGCGTGAGCAGTTCCCACGCCCGCCCTTCCCCGCGCAGACGCAGCAGGGGTCCGGGCTGGCCAGTGCGATGGACCCGCCGCCCGACCACGGCGAGGTCTCCTACCTCGGCACAGGGCGCATGCGGGGGTACCGCGTGCTCGTCACGGGTGCCGACTCCGGCATCGGCCGAGCCGCGGCGATCGCGATGGCGAAGGAAGGGGCCGACGTCGCTCTGAACTCCCTGCCCGAGGAGATCGACGACCTGACCGAGGTCCGTGACGTCATCGCCGACCTCGGGCGCAACGCCGTGATGCTGCCCGGCGACCTGACGGACGAGGGCTTCTGCGACGAACTCGTCCGGACGGCGGTGCGCGACCTCGGTGGGCTGGACGCCCTCGTCCTGGTCGCCGGACACCAGCTGGTGCACGAGGACGTGACCGAGCAGTCGACCGAGGACTTCGACCGCACGATGAAGGTCAACCTCTACTCGCTGTTCTGGCTGGTCCGGGCAGCCGTGCCGCACATGGCGCCGGGCAGCGCGATCGTGACGACGAGCTCGGTGTCCGCGTACCAACCGCAGGACCGCATGATCGACTACGCGGCGACGAAGGCCGCGATCATCACCTACACCAACGGCCTCGCGCGGCAGCTCGCGGCGAAGGGCATCCGGGCGAACACCGTGGTGCCCGGGCCGGTGTGGACGCCACTGCAGCCGATCAGCTACCCGGGCGACGAGATCGCACGGTACGGCCAGGACACCCCCTTCGGCCGGCCGGCGCAGCCCGTCGAGCTCGGCAGCGCCTACGTGTACCTGGCGGGGCCCGAGTCGTCGTACACCTCGGGCACGACCCTGACGGTGGCGGGAGCGACCGGGGTGGCGCTGTGAGTCCGGCGGCCCGCAAGACCGTCGTCCTGATCGGCGATCGGCGACTGGCGCTGACGAACACGGACAAGGTGCTCTACCCCGAGACCGGCACGACCAAGGGGCGGGTGATCGAGTACTACGAGCGTGTGGCGCCGTGGATGATCCCGCACGTCAAGGACCGCCCGGTGACCCGGAAGCGGTGGGCGAACGGCGTCGACGGCAAGGTCTTCTTCGAGAAGAACCTGCCGGACTCCGCCCCCGACTGGGTCCGCCACCACACCATCCACCACTCCGAGCACGACAACGAGTACCCGATCGTCGACGACCTGCCGACCCTCGTGTGGATGGCGCAGCAGGCCGCGCTGGAACTGCACGTGCCGCAGTGGCGGTTCGGCCCGCGCGGTGGGCAGCAGAACCCGGACCGGCTCGTGCTCGACCTGGATCCCGGCGAGGGCGTCGGCCTGCCCGAGTGCGTCGAGGTGGCGGTCGCGGCACGCGAGATCCTGCACGGCATGGGGCTCGACCCGTACCCGGTGACCTCCGGTTCGAAGGGGATCCACCTCTACGCCGCCCTCGAAGGCCGGTCGACCACGGCGAACGTCTCCGACGTCGCGCACGAACTCGCGAAGGCGCTCGAGCACGACCTGCCCGACCTGGTGCTGTCGTCGATGAGCCGAGCCGAGCGGACGGGCAAGGTGTTCGTCGACTGGTCGCAGAACAACGGCAACAAGACGACGATCGCGCCGTACTCGCTGCGCGGCCGCGAGCGGCCGACGGTCGCAGCACCCCGCACCTGGAAGGAGCTCGAGGAACGCGGGCTCGCGCAGCTCACGTTGGACGAGGTCCTCGAACGCCTGCAGGCGCACGGCGACCACCTGCATCCGGTCGCCTCCGCCTCGCTGGCCGTCGGGCGCGACGACCACGGTCACTGGGACAGCGACCGGACCGAGCGTGCGAACGAGGCCGAGCAGCCGGCTCGCGACCGGCTCACCGCCTACCGCGCGAAGCGCGACGCCTCGAAGACGCCGGAACCGGTGCCCGAAGGAGCCCCCACGGTCCGGAAGGACGGCACCCCGACGTTCGTGATCCAGGAGCACCACGCCACCCGCGACCACTACGACTTCCGGCTCGAGCACGACGGCGTGCTCGTGAGCTGGGCCCTGCCGAAGGGCGAACCGAACGACCCGGGCAAGAACCACCTGGCCGTGCAGACCGAAGACCACCCGCTCGAGTACGGCGCGTTCGAGGGCACGATCCCGAAGGACGAGTACGGCGGCGGCACGGTCACGCTCTGGGACGACGGCACCTACGAGCTCGAGAAGTGGCGCGAGGGCGAAGAGGTCATCGTCACCCTGCACGGTCGGACCGGCGGCGCTCGCCGACTGGCGCTCCTGCACACCCGCGGCCGGGGCGGAGCGGGCGACGAGAAGAACTGGCTCATCCACCGCACGAAGGAGCAACCCGACCGGCTGGCGGACGCCGGCGGCGCGACGGACGCGGGGCGGGCCTCCCGTCCCGCTGCCGCGCACCGAGACGGACAGCGGCGCATCAGCGGCGCCAGCCCCGCGGACACCGCTCCGGGGGACCGACGGACCATGCAGGCCACCCTGGCGAAGGACGCACCCCGGCTGGACCCGGCCGACTGGGCGTTCGAGATGAAGTGGGACGGCGTCCGTGCGCTCGCCACCGTCCGGGACGGCTCGGTCACGCTGCGGAGCCGGAACGACAACGACTTGACGGAGCAGTACCCGGAACTGCAGGAACTCGGCGACCGTGCCGGGGTCGACGGCGTCTTCGACGGCGAGATCGTCGCGTTCGACGACCGGGGGCGCCCGAGCTTCCAGCTCCTGCAGAACCGGATGGGCCTGACGAAGGCGCGTGAGGTGCGGGCGGCGCAGCAGGCGACCCCCGTGCGGTTCCTGGTCTTCGACGTGCTCGAGGCCGACGGGCACGAACTCACCCGCCTGGCGTACGACGCCCGGCGGCAAGCGCTCGAGACGGTCGTCGAGCCCGGCGGGGCGATCGACGTGCCGCCGGCCTCGACGGGTGACCTCGACGGCGTCATGGCGTCGTCGCAGGAGCAGGGCCTCGAGGGGGTCGTCGCGAAGAAGCGCAGTTCGAAGTACGCCGAGGGCAGGCGGTCCGAGGCCTGGCTGAAGCTGAAGCACCACGCCACGCAGGAAGTCGTGGTCGGAGGGTGGAAGCCGGGCAGCGGTCGTCGAGCGGGCGGGATCGGCTCGTTGCTGCTCGGCGTGCCCGGTCCGGACGGCCTCGAGTACGTCGGCAAGGTCGGCACCGGGTTCCGTGACCGCGACCTCGACGAGATCGCCGCAGCGCTGCGACCGCTCGACCGGAAGACCTCGCCGTTCGTCGACGTGCCGCGGATCGACGCACGGGACGCGCACTGGGTGACGCCGAAGCGCGTGGGCGAGGTCGAGTTCGCCGAGTGGACCGGTGACGGACGCCTGCGGCAGCCGTCCTGGCGGGGCTGGCGTCCGGACAAGGACCCCGAGGACGTGGCGCGCGAGCACTGACCTGCTCGCCGGACCGGCCGCCCTGTGCCAGCTCGCGAACGCGCTGATGCGTGCGCATGGGGTCCGCCCGTGGCGAAATTCCGTCCCCCGTCCGGCGCCCGGGCGGGGGACGTTTCCACCCGTCCGGCCGCCGGTCCGCCGCCGACTGTTACGTTCGCCGGGACGAAAGGGCCTGGGGATGAGCTCGAGCAAGTACCTGCCGCCGTACACGGCCGAGGAACGCGTCGCGATCAACGGAGATCGTGCCGCACGGATCCCGGTCGATCCGGGGGCCGTGGTGACCGACATCGACGCGACCTACGCGGACTTCCTCGCCGACGAGACCGACGAGTAGCCACCAGGGAGAAGACGGCCCGTGCACCGGATCAGGGAGCGCACGGGCCGCCGTCGAAGCACCGTGACCGACCCTTCAGGGATGGCCGGCCACGGCGCGCTCGCACCAGGCGCGCGGAGGCGTACCTGGTAGGCACGTACTAAGGACGTGACGAACACCCGATTCGTCACACGAGAATCCGAGATCCGCGAAGAGGAGCTGCTCCTGTCCAGCGACGAAGCCCTCGCGGCGTTGTCCGACGCCTCGCTCGTCGAGCGCAGCGCCGACGGCGACACGGCCGCGTTCGGGGTGCTGATCCGTCGGTACGGACCGCACATGCGGGCCTACGCGGCTCGGATCCTCGGGTACGGTGACGGCGAGGCCGACGACGCCGTTCAGGAAGCCGCACTGCAGGCCTGGCAGCGCATCGACCGGGTCGAGGACCCGGAACGGGTGCGCAACTGGCTCTTCCGGATCGCGGCCAACAAGGCCCTCGACCGGCTCCGCGGGCGGCACCCGCACGCCGACCTCGAAGCGATGGTCGACGCCCCGGACGAACGACCCGTCGACGAGGTGGTCGCCACCCGGATGCAGGTGCGGGAACTCGCGCGTATCGTGCAGGCACTCCCGGATGCACAGCGCGCCGTCTGGGTGATGCGCGAGGTGGGTGGGGCGCCCTACGCCGAGATCGCCGAGGCGACCGGGTTGCCCGCGCCGACCGTCCGCGGGCTGCTCGCACGTGCACGGCGACACGTGCTCGAACAGATGGAGGGGTGGCGATGACCGACGACGTCGACGACCGTCACGGTGCCTTCACGCTGGACGAACTCTCCGACTACCTCGACGCCGACCGGACGCCTGTCCGGGCGGACATCGAGGGTGATCCCGAAGCCGTCGCCGCACTCGAGCGGCTGCAGGCCCTGCGGGTGGCATCACGGGACCTGCTCGACACCGAGGCATCGGCGGACGGCGACGAGCGCTGGATCAGCTCGGTGCTCGCGTCCATCCGGACGACCGCCCACGCCGGACGGGACATCCCGGTCCCCGACGGCGACCCGGCTGCGCACCTGGTCGTGACCGAGGGGGCTCTGCGCGGACTCGTCCGCACCCTCGGTGACGACGTGCCCGGTGTCGTCGTCCGGCGGACCCGGTTCAGCGGGGACGTCGGGGTCCCCGGCGGTGCCGTGGACGTCGACGTCACCATCGTGGCCACGCTCGAGGCATCGGTGTCGGACCGTGCCGAGGCACTCCGGGCGCACATCACGTCGGTGCTCGGCGCGCACGCACCGTTCCGCATCCGCAGTGTCGTCGTCCGCGTCGCAGACGTCGTGGTCGGGGTCACACCGTGACCGCGGACGTCCGGGTGCTCTCCCGCGAACTCACCTCCGTCGTCCTCGCGGTGCCGGGCGTCCGGTCGGTCCTGCCGCCCGGACCCGGGCTCGCCACGCTCGTCCGCGACGTCCGCTCCGTGCTCGAGATCCCCCGGGACGGTGGGGCCGTGCTCGTGCAGGACCGCCCGGACGGGGCGCGGATCCGCGTGGTCGTCACGACCGACCGGGCCGTGCCGACGACCACGGTCATCCGGGCCGTGCGTGACGCCGTCGTGACCGCAGCGCGCCACGCCCTCGGGGCAGCGCCCTCCGACGTCACGGTCCGCGTCGTCGAGATCGACTGAGCGTCAGGCGGCCGGTGCCGGTCCGTCCGACGGCTCGGCGTCGTCCGCGACGGGGAGGTCCTCGTCGACGAGCTCGTCCTCGCCGGGTTCGGACACCTCGGCCGCAGCGGCCTTGGCCTCGTCGATGGACTCCTGCGAGCGGCGGAGGAGGTCGTCGTCGTCGTGTGCAGTCTGGTCGCTCATGCTCCAGGAGGCTACGCGGGCGTGCCTGTGTCGGCGTCCCGGCGTCCGGCCGGGCGGTGCGATCCCCAGTGTGTTCTGCCCCGCGGATCGGACCTCGGGTGGGGCGGTTCGAAGTCGACCGCTGAAGTCGGAGCTGGAGACGAGGGCATCGCCGGTGCGGCCGGTGCGCCGTACGCGTCTGCCGCATCGAGCACGGCGCGCGTCGCCGCCGCGGCCGTCCGCAGGGCGTCGCCGGTCGGCATCGCCCGGTGGCCGGGGGTCCGGACCTCGACGCCCCACGGCTCGTCGAAGCCGAGCTCCCGGACGGTGCGCACGAGCCCTGGCAGGTCCCACGCGCCCGCTCCGGGCAGGTACCGTGCCTCGCGGGCCTCTTCGGACAGGGTCATGCCGGCCGGGGTGTGCAGGAGCCCGTCGCTCAGTTCGACCGCCGCGAGCGTCGCGGGCGCGACCGCCTGGCGGATCGACGCCAAGGTGGACCCGCCCCGCAGGGTGTGCATCGCGTCGAGCAGCAGCCCGCCGTTCGGGTGACCCGCCGCCGCGACGAACCGCGAGGCCCGTTCGATCGTCGGCAGGTTCGACCACGGCTCGGGTTCGAGCACGAGCTGCGCGCCGACGGCCGCGGCCTGGTCGGCCAGCACGGTCCAGTCGTCGGCCATGGTGATCGGTGAAGCGCCGGGCAACGTCGTGTCGGCACGAGCGATCACCTGCCAGGCCCGGAGCGCCGCGGCGGCCTCGAGGACCACCCCGCGGTCGGCGGCGGCGTCGTCGGTCCGGCTCGTGCACGTCCACCAGCGGTCGAGCGGCCCCAGCTGGACCCAGACGATCCCCGCACCGTCGAGCATGCGGCGGAGTTCGGCGAAGCCCGTCGTCGCACGCACCTCGTGCAGGTCGTCGAGTGACAACGAGAGTCCGGCGAAGCCGGCGGCACTGACCGCGTGGACGCGTTCGCTGATGGGCTCGTCGCCCGCCCACGTCCACGACGTCGCCAGCAGATCGTGTTCCATCACGGCCGTACCTCCGTCATCCCGGAGCAGCTGCAGACGCCCGTCGCGATGGTCCTGCCCCGTGTGTGTGACGCCGCGATCCCCACCTGGCGTCGCACCAGGGGTACCCGGCGTGTCTGCGAGCCCTCCCAGCGGCGCGTCACACTGCGGAAACGCCGGTCAGACGATGCGGGTGCGGACCGTGCCGATGCCGGCGATCGTGCCGACGACGAGTTGTCCGCGTTGCAGGGCCCCGACCCCCTCGGGTGTCCCCGTCATGAGCAGGTCCCCGGGGGCGAGCGTCACCGACCGCGACAGCGCCGCGATCGTCTCTGCCACCGACCAGATCTGCTCGGCCAGGTCACCGACCTGCCGTCGTTCGCCGTCGACGACGAGCTCGATCGCACCAGCCGCCGGGTCGATGCCCTGCGCCGGGACGATCGCGCCGATCGGTGCCGAGGCGTCGAACCCCTTCGCCGTGTCCCAGGGCCGACCGAGACGCTTGGCCTCGGCCTGGAGATCGCGTCGGGTGAGGTCGATGCCCACGGCGTAGCCCCAGACGTGGGTGAGCGCGTCGTCGACGCCGATGTCCGCGCCGCCGGTGCCGATCGCGACGACCAGTTCGACCTCGTGCTCGAGCTGTACCGTCAGCGGCGGGTACGGGGTGTCTGCGTCGTCGACGACGACGGCGTCCGCCGGCTTGGTGAAGAAGAACGGCGGCTCGCGATCTGGGTCGTGACCCATCTCGCGTGCGTGCGCCGCGTAGTTCCGACCGACGCAGAAGACGCGTCGGACGGGGAAGCGTGCGCCCGTGGTCGTGGGGACGGTCGGGAGGCTCGGGGCCGGGATGACGAGGTCGGTCACGGTCTCAGCGTGGCAGGCTCGCAGGGAGTCGGTTCAGCTCTCACCGAAGGATGCCTCGTACTTGAGCTTCCGCGCGCGGGCGCGCTCCTGCCGTTCGCGCCACTCGATCCGCATCTGCGCGAGCTCTTCTTCGGCACCCTTGGCGCGCATGAGCGGACCGTAGTGGGGGCTCGCGAGGAGCCGTGGCGTCGTCATCTCGCGGTTGTCGAGCCATCGTTTGAACTCTTCATCAGTCAGCGTCGAGATCATCTGCGAGCACTCCTTCCTGTTGTCTCCGGGCTTCCGCTCGTGCTGCCTCGAAGTCAGCGAGCGCCGTGGACGTCCATGTGTCGTCATCAGTCGTCCAGCTCCGGGTCACCAGTGCCGCGGACATCACGGCAGCTGCCGCGCGCCTGTCCTCGTCATCCGAGGTTGCTCGGTCAGCGACCCACGACCAACGCTGCCACCAGAGGTCGCGATGCCCCAAGAACTCCGTATCTCGCCGACCGGCGCGCCCGTCGAGCACCGAGGCGACGAGTGCGCCCACTGCGACGGACGCGCTCGTGACCGACACGAGTGCACTGATCCAGCCGATGTCCATGACCGCCACCCTGACGCCACAGGACCGGCCACGCGGCGAGCGTGACCGGTCCTGTGGACGGTGATCCGGGCCTCCCGGCCTGTGCAGGAGGGATCAGGCAGACGGGTCCTGCGGCCACCCCGAGAACTCCCACCCGTCGACGGACGGGTGGTCCTCGCCCCGTGAGTAGGCGTACTCGCGGGCCGCGTCTCGTGCGGCGGACAGCCGGTCGAGCAACTCGGCGTGTGCACCCGCATCGACCCGCGTCAGGGCGTCGTGCGCCAGCGCGAAGCGGTCCATCTCGTTCCGCATGAGCATGTCGAACGGCGACGTCGTCGTGCCCTGCTCCAGGAACCCGTGCACGTGCAGGTCGTCGTGGCCGTTGCGCCGGTAGGTCAGCTGGTGCACGAGCGACGGGTACCCGTGGAACGCGAACACCGTGGGGGTCCCGGGCAGGAAGAGCTCGTCGTACCGCTCGTCGGCGATCGGGTGCTCGTGCTTCCGGGGGTCGCCGAGGGCGAGCAGGTCGACGACGTTGACGACCCGGACGCCGACCTCGGGAGCGTGCTGCCGGATGATGTCCGCGGCGGCGACCGCCTCGACCGTGGGAACGTCCCCGGCGCAGGCGAGGACGACGTCGACCCGACCGACGGTCTGCTCGGTACCGGCCCAGTCCCAGACCCCGAGACCTGCGTCCGCGTGGGCGACGGCGTCCTCGAGGGACAGGAAGACGGGCTCGGGGTGCTTCCCGGCGACGATCACCTCGATGCGGTCGGTGGTCTCGAAGGCGTGTGCCGCGACGGCGAGCAGCGTGTTGGCGTCGGCGGGCAGCTTGATCCGGACCAGGTCCTGCTGTTTGGACGCGACGACGTCGAGGAACCCGGGGTCCTGGTGGGAGAACCCGTTGTGGTCCTGCCGCCAGACGTGCGACGACAGCAGGATCGACAGGTTCGACACGGGCGCACGCCAGTCGATGTCGGTCGAGGACTCGAGCCACTTGGCGTACTGGCCGACCATCGAGTCGATGATGTGGGCGAACGCCTCGTAGGTGTTCAGGAGCCCGTGCCGGCCGGAGAGGACGTAGCCCTCGAGCATGCCCTCCAGCAGGTGCTCGGACAGCACCTCGGTCACGCGTCCACGGGCCGCGAGGTGCTCGTCGCCGACCGCGCGTTGTGCCCGCCACACGCGCGAGGTGACGTCGAAGACCGCGTCGAGCTTGTTCGAGATCGTCTCGTCCGGGCCGAAGAGCCGGAAGGTCGACGGGTTCTTCGTGATCAGCGCTGCGAGCCACGGGCCGAGCGTGCCGGTGGCCGAGGCCGTCGAGCCGGCGGGGACCCCGTACGCGTCGAGCGCTGGTCGGTCGAGGGCCGTCCGGATGCGCCCGCCGTTGGCGTGGGGAGTCGCGCTCATCCGGTCGTCGCCGGTGGGACGGATCGTCGTCATGATCCCGACGGGGTTCCCGTCCGCGTCGAAGAGCTCCTCGGGTCGGTAGGACCGCATCCACTCCTCGAGCTGGGCGCGGTGTGCGGAGTTCTCGCGGACCTCGGACAGCGGCACCTGGTGGGCGCGGAACGTCCCCTCGATCTGCTGGCCGTCGACCTCCTTCGGCCCGGTCCACCCCTTCGGGCTGCGGAGGATGATCATCGGCCAGCGCGGGCGCAGGTCGGCGGCGCCGGCAGCCTGCCCGGCAGCCGCACGTTCGGCCTGCGCGCGAGCTGCCGCCTGGATGTCGTCGATCGATGCGAGCGCTCGACGCAGAGCGCCGTCGAACAGGGCGTGCACGGCGTACGGGTCGTCGTCGACCCGCTTCGAGTCCACCACGATCGGGTCGTACCCGAGGCCACGGAAGTAGGCGGTCAGGTCCTCACCGGGGATGCGGGCGAGGACGGTGGGGTTCGCGATCTTCCACCCGTTGAGGTTGAGGATCGGGAGCACGGCACCGTCGGACACCGGGTCGAGGAAGGTGTGTGCCTGCCACGACCCCGCGAGCGGGCCGGTCTCCGCCTCGCCGTCGCCGACGACGCACGCGACCACCAGGTCGGGGTTGTCCAGGGCCGCTCCGTACGCGTGGGCGAGGGAGTAGCCGAGTTCGCCGCCCTCGTTGATGGACCCGGGTGTCTCCGGTGCCGCGTGCGACGGGATCCCCCCGGGGAACGAGAACTGCCGGAAGAAGCGCTGCAGGTCGTCGTCCGCGTACAGCTCGCCCCACGTGCCGTCGAGCCAGGCGTTCGCGTTCATCGCCGGGCCGCCGTGGCCCGGGCCGCAGACGTAGAGGAACTCACGTCCGGTCTCGGCGATCAGCGCGTTGCAGTGCGCGTACACGAGGTTGAGGGCGGGCGAGGTGCCCCAGTGTCCGAGCAGCCGGGGCTTGATGTCGTCGGGCTCGATCGGCCGCCCCAACAGCGGGTTGTCCAGCAGGTAGATCTGCCCGACCGTCAGGTAGTTGGCGGCACGCCACCAGGCGTCGACCGCCCGGAGTCGGTCGGTGGTGGAGAGCTGTGCAGGAGCCATGCCCCCACGCTACGAAATGCCGGCCCCGTGAACCTCAGGAAACCCGTTCCAAACCGATCGCGGGGGTGCACCGAATGAGTTGCACAGGGCAAAAGCCCAGGGCGCTCTCCGGTCAGACATGGCCGTTGTTCAGCGTACGCACAGGAGCATACGTCGGCCGTCGGCCGGGGTGCCCACACAGCAAAGGACAGATCACCATGCGCAAGAGCCTGAAGACCTCCATCACCCTCGCCACGACCGGCGCCCTCGTGCTCGGCGGTGCCGCGTTCGGCATCTCCTCCGCCC
>NZ_RKIF01000013.1:0-135896 GCF_003752545.1 Curtobacterium sp. PhB172 | reverse complement strand
CCCCCCCCCCCCCCCCCCCCCCCCCCCCCCCCCCCCCCCCCCCCCCCCCCCCCCCCCCCCCCCCCCCCCCCCCCCCCCCCCCCCCCCCCCCCCCGGCGTACCTGGTTGGATCGGGCATACCTGGTCGGAAGTTCTGCCCCGGTACGCCCGGAAGCACCAGGCATCGCGTGCGTTCTGGGAAAGAACGGGCGAGGGGCCGTTCAGCCGCCGGCGAAGGGGGGCATGACGTCGACGACCGCGACACCATCGAGCGCGGTGGCCCGGTCGCGGGTGGTCACGCCGTCGACCAGGTACGAGCACCGCTCCTGCAGCGCACTCCAGCGCGACGGGTCGGCGGCGGTGACCTCGCGCAGCGCCTCGTCGAGCGTGCCGGCCGCGGTGGTCAGCGTGTCCGCGCCCACTGCCGCCCGGGCAGCGGCGAAGAACCGGATCGTGGTCACCGCTCAGCCGCCGATCGCGCTCATGCCGCGCGTCGGGTGCACGAGCTCGTCGCTGTCGTCGCCGTGGTCGCGCGGCTTCGCCCACATCGCCCGGCGCCACAGCTCGGCCAGGTCGTCGTCGGAGACCCCCGCGCGCATCGGGCCGAGCACGTCGGTCTCGGCGTCGGAGAACAGGCAGCTCCGGACGTTGCCGTCGGCGGTCAACCGGGTGCGGGTGCAGTCGGCGCAGAAGGACTCGGTGATGCTCGCGATGATGCCCACGGTGCCGAGTGACGCACCGGAGCGCGCGTCCTGCACCCGGTACCGCTCGGCCGGGGCGCCGTCACGCGGTGCCTCGTCTGGCGTCAGCACGAACGACGACGCCAGCAGCGCCCGGGTCTCGGCAGCGGTCACCATCTCGGTGCGGTCCCAGGCGTGGTCGGGGTCGAGCGGCATCTGCTCGATGAACCGCAGCTCGTAGCCGCGGTCGAGGCACCAGCGCAGCAGCTCCGGCGCGGCCTCGTCGTTGATCCCGCGCAGCAGCACCGCGTTGACCTTGATGTCGAGGCCGGCGTCGTGGGCGGCGGACAGCCCGGCGATCACCTTGTCGAGGAACGGGCGGCGGGTCACGGTGGTGAACACGTCCGGGTCGACGGTGTCGAGCGACACGTTCACGCGCCGCAGCCCGGCGTCGTACAGGGCCTGGGCGCGGTGGGCGAGACCGATGGCGTTCGTGGTGAGCGACAGCTCCGGGGCGTCGGGCAGCGCGGCGCACCGGGCGATCACGTCGACCAGGTCGTGCCGGAGCATCGGCTCGCCACCGGTGAAGCGCACCTTGCGCACGCCGAAGCGCGAGGACCCGATCCGCACCAGCCGCTCGATCTCGGCGGCGGTCATCAGGGCGTCGTCGGGGGCGAAGGGCAGCCCGGCGGCCGGCATGCAGTACGTGCAGCGCAGGTTGCACCGTTCGGTCAGCGACACCCGCAGATCGATCGCACGGCGCCCGAAGCGGTCGACGAGCCCGGCGGACGCCGGGTCCACGGTCGTGCCGAGCAGGGTCGCGGGTGCCATGCGGCTCAGCGTACGTGTTCGACGCGCCGGAACGACAGCCGTTCCCACCAGCGCCGCCAGTCCGACCGGCTCGTGCGCAGGAGCGTCACCACCACGATGACGGCCACGGCGGCGAGCAGCCACCACCGGTAGGCGTCCGTCGACGGCCACACCCCGCGCAGCGCGATGGCGAGCCCGATCGACAGCCACTCCCACCGCCCCGACAGCACCACGAACGGGATGAGCAGCAGCGCGTACCAGGGGTAGCGCGGCGTCACGGCGAGGAACGTCACGCCGATCATCAGCACCTCACCGGACCACGGCCGCGACGGGTCGGACAGCCGCCAGGCCACGAAGGCGGCGAGCAGCACGGCGAGCCCGACCACGACGGTCGCGGCGTCGCCCCGGAACACCAGCGACACCAGGGCGAACCGGGAGCCGTCCTCGTAGCCCTCCTCGCTCAGGTAGCCGGGCAGGTACCCGAGCACGTCGAGCCCCGTCGTCAGCACGTAGGGCACGTAGAGCAGTCCGAACACGGCGATGCCGACCGGGATCGCCCACCAGGAACGCCACCGGCCGAGCAACGGCGGGTACACGATCGCCGGGATGAGCTTGGTGGCCGTGGCCGCTCCGAGCGCGATCCCGCCCCAGATCGGTCGACCGAACGCGACGAGGACGGCACCCGCGGTCGCGAGCGCCGCGCCGAGGGCGTCGACGTGCGAGTTCGTCACAGCCTCGGACGCCACGAGCGGCGACCAGGCCCAGAGCGCTGCCCACCACGTCGGGCGACCCGTCTTCCGCAGCACCACGACGAGGGCGACGGTCACGACCAGCGAGAGGAGCAGGCCCGCCACCTGGAACGGCATGTACTGGGCGGTGGCCGGCACGAAGGCGCGGACCCCGGCGAACCAGAGCTGCGCCATCGGCGGGTAGATCGTCGTCACGTCCGGCCGGTTGATCGGGGTGCAGTGGCCGTCCGCGCCGTCGCCCAGGCCGCGGAACCGGGGCTTGAGGTCGTCGCACGTGCCGTTCACCTTGTCCGGGAACAGCCATTCCGGCCGCAGACCGGACAGTGCCGTGGACTGGGGGGTGTGCGCGTACGGTGAGACTCCGGCATGCTGGACGATGCCGTCCCACGCGTACCGCGCCGAGTCGGTGCTGGTGCTCGGGGGCCCGGCCAACGCCGCGAGGCCGACCACCACCGCCCCGACCATGACCACGGCGGTCATCCACCGGGCGGGCACGAACCGCAGCGCGAGCACGGCGATCACGAACACCGTCCAAGCGATCAGCGTCCACGCAACGAATGACGAACGAGTGTCGGATCGGAGGAACCCCAGATGCGTGACGCCGAAGGCGATGACGCCCGCGAGGGCCAGTACCCCGACGACCGCGCCCACGACGGCGAGGCGGGCACCGGGTCCGACGGCGGAGGACGGTCGGACGGCACGCAGTCGGTCGCTCATGGTCCGTCGAGGCTAGCGGGCGTGCGGCACCTGCTGTTCGAGGCGCGGGCCGCACTGGCCTCACCGAACCGGAACGCGCGCTCTGCGGTGGTGCTCGGACGACTGCTCGGCATCGCCTTCGTGGTGTGCTTCGGCACCGGCATCTACAGTCACCTGCTGCAGGAGCCCCTCGGCTGGATGCGGTTCCCGACCCGGCCGACGCAGCTCTACCAGTTCACCCAGGGCCTGCACATCACCACCGGCATCGCGATCATCCCGCTGCTGCTGGCCAAGCTCAACACCGTCATGCCCGCGCTGGTGCAGGTCCCGCCGGTGCGCGGTGTGCTGCACCTGTTCGAGCGGCTGTCGATCGCCGTGCTCGTGTCGGCGTCGATCATCCAGGTCACGACCGGCCTGCTCAACACGTACCAGTGGTACCCGTGGCCGTTCCCGTTCCGCCAGGTGCACAACGCGATGGCGTACGTGATCATCGGGTCGCTCATCATCCACATCGCGTCGAAGCTGCCGGTGATCGCCCGTTACTGGCGGAAGCGCGACTCCTACGACGAGCAGGGCCGGTTCATCGCGGACCCCGCGTCCGGCAGCGAGTTGCTTCCCCCGGTACGGGAGGCCCGCCCCGCGTCCGCCCCGCCGGCTGCGGGTGCCGAGACGGCCCAGTCCACGGCCGCCGGCCTGCTCGGCCGCGTGTTCCGCTGGATCGACGGCGTCGACGCGGTCAAGGCTGTCGAGGCGGTCGAGGCGGTCGACGCAGCCCCGGACGAACCGGTGGCCGATGCGCCGGAGCCGACCCGGGCCTCCCGGTCGGTCGACGAGCGCGCACAGGGCCGACGCCAGCGGATCGCACGACGCGGGTTCTTCGGCGGCGTGACGGCCGCGGTCGTCGGCGTCGTCGCCCTGACGGCGGGGCAGTCCTCGAAGCTCGCCGAACCGTTCAACGTGTTCGGCGCGCGCCAGCGCGGTCTCGGCGCCAACGGCCTGCCGGTCAACCGCACCGCCCGCGCGGCGGGGGTGCTCGCCAGCGCGACTGCCGCGGACTGGACGCTGACCGTCGTCGGGCCCGACGTGACCCGGACCTTCGTGCGCGCGGAGCTCGTCGCGCTCGGCACCACCGAGGTCGACCTGCCGATCTCGTGCGTCGAGGGGTGGAGCCAGATGGGCAGCTGGAAGGGCGTGCGGATGCGTGACCTGCTCGGCGCCGTGCAGGCCGAACCCGGATCGCACGTGCGCGTCACGAGCCTGGAACGGCACGGCGGCTACCGGATCATGGACATGGGGCCGGAGTACGCCGAGGACCCGACCACCCTGGTCGCGCTCGAGCTGAACGGTTCGACGCTCGACCTGGACCACGGGTTCCCGGCGCGGATCATCGCCCCGGGGCGACCGGGCGTGCTGCAGACCAAGTGGATCGAGAAGATCGAGGTGCTGCGGTGAAGGCCACACGGATCGTGCTCGTCGTGCTCGGTGTGCTGGTGATCGCGTTCGGCGCCTACGTCCTGGTGACGTCGGTCAAGCCGAACCGGATCGGTGGGCTGGCGACCTGGCTGCTCGGCGCGGTGATCCTGCACGACGCGATCCTGTCGCCGTTCGTCGTCGGCGCCGGACTGCTCCTGCGTCGGGCGGGGCGGTCGCTCCGGGCGTGGGTGCTCGTCGTGGTGCAGACGGTGATCGTGCTCGGCAGTGTGCTCGCCCTCGTGGTGCTGCCCGAGATCGCGGCGAAGCGGCACGGGCAGAAGAACCCCACGATCCTGCCGTTCGACTACGGCACGCGGTTGCTGATCGTCGAGGGGGTGCTGCTGCTCGTGGTGGTGGCGGTGCTCGTCGTCGGGGTGGTCCGGGCGCGGCAGTCTGCTGTCCGCGGCTCACGCGACACTGGTTAAACCGACAACCATTCGGTAGGATGCAGCCATGACCGACGAGACCCCGTGGCTCACCCGCGAGCAGCTGCGCGCGTGGATGAAGCTCGTGGCCGTCATGGAACTCCTGCCGGCGGCGCTCGACCAGCAGCTCCAGCGTGACGCGGACCTGACGCACTTCGACTACATGGTCATCGCGATGCTCTCCGAGACCGACGGCCGCACGCTGCGGATGTCCGCGTTGGCCTCGGCGACGAACGCCTCGCTGCCCCGGCTGTCGCACGTGGTGTCCCGGCTCGAGAAGCGCGGACTCGTGACGCGCTGCCCCTCGACCTCGGACCGCCGCGCGACCGACGTCCGGCTCACCGACGCCGGGTACGCCACGATCGTCGATGCCGCTCCGGACCACGTCCGCACCGCACGCCACGTCGTGATCGACGCCCTGAGCGACGAGCAGGTCGTCCAGCTCGACGGCATCGCGGCCGCACTGCTCACACGGCTCGACCCCGAGGGGCGGTTCGCTGCCCTGACGTACCCGCGGGACGACGACGGCACCGCGATCTGCGAGGCCCGGCTGACCGGCGCCAGCACCGACTGAACGGCGCTGTGCGCCCGCGTCTGCGGGCTCGGTCGTTGCAATAGGCTCGGCCCATGACCGACCCCGCCGCGCCGTCCGACACGTACTCCTACCTCGGACCCGCCGGCACCTTCACCGAGGCGGCCCTGAAGCTCGTCGAGGCCGCGGCCGGCAAGCCCTGGCGGAGCGTCAACAACGTCGGTGAGGCCCTCGACGACGTCATGTCCGGCCGCTCGGTCGGCGCGGTCATCGCCATCGAGAACAGCGTCGACGGTGGCGTCAGCGCAACGCAGGACGCCCTCGCCCGGATCCCCGGCGTGCGGATCGTGGGGGAGTACCTCGTGCCGGTCGACTTCGTGCTCGTCGCGCGCCCCGGCACCGTGCTCGCCGACGTCCGCACCGTGAACGCGCACCCGGTCGCGTACGCGCAGACCCACAACTGGCTCGAGGCGAACCTGCCCGGTCACGGCCACATCCCGGCGTCGTCGAACGTCGCCGCCGCGCTCGCCCTGCTCGAGGCGAACCCCACCGCCGACGCCGCCGTCGCCCCGCCCGGCATCACCGACCACCACGACGTCGTCGTGCTCGCGTCGTCGATCGGCGACAACGCCTCGGCCGTCACCCGCTTCGTCCTCGTGTCGAAGACGCTGGCGCTGCCCGAACCGACCGGTGCCGACAAGACGAGCGTCATCGTCGAGCTGCCGGCCGACCACCCCGGCGCCCTGGTCGACATGCTCGAGCAGTTCGCGACCCGCGGCATCAACATGGGGCTGCTGTCATCGCGGCCGATCGGTGACGAGCTCGGTCGCTACCGGTTCGTCATCGACCTGGACGGGCACGTGCAGGACGAGCGCGTGGCCGACGCCCTGCTCGGCCTGCGGCGGTTCAGCCCCCGCGTGACGTTCCTCGGGTCGTACCCGCGGGCCGACGGCGCGCAGCCCGAGGTGCCGGCGCGCTACTCGGACGCCGCGTTCGTCGAGGCGCGGGACTGGCTGCGCGCGATCGTGTCCGGCGAGCCCGACGCGGGCTGACGCGCGGCGGTGTGCTGTGCTGTCGGCCGGTGCTGTGCTGACGGTCGGTGCTGTGCTCGTCGGTCGGTCGGTCGGTACTGTGCTCGTCGGTGCTGTGCTCGTCGGTCGGCGCGTCTGGCGCACGGTGCGGCTCTTGTCGGCCGGTGCGAGTTTGCCCGCTCCGTGCGCCGCTACAACCTCGCACCGAGCGCGCAACCGCGCACCAGTCGAACGACCCCGCACAGTGCGTGATCACCCCGGTCCGCTCAACCGCGCACGTGCTGAACAAACCCGCACCGTGCGTGATCGGCCGATCCGCGCAACCTCGCACAGGCCGAACGACCCCGCACGGTGCAGCGCGGCCAGCTCCCGGCTCAGCGCTTGCGGCCGCGCACCCAGCTCGGCCGCGGCTCCACCGTCGGCACCTTGACCGTCAGTGAACCGGGGTCGATCCGCGCACGGAACGCCGTGATCTCGCCCACCGGGTCGCCGTCGATCTCGAACTCGTCGGGCTTCTCGAGTCGCAGCGTGAACTCCTCGCCGCGCATGTAGCGCAGCGGACGTTCCTGCTTCGCCGCCGTGGTGATGCGTCGCCCGATCAGGGTCTCGGACAGCGCCGAACGCCGGAACCAGCGCAGGATCCCGTTCTCCCAGAACACGCGGGCACCGATCCGCACCCAGCCGAAGAAGCCGCGGGGGCGCATCACGACGATGTCGAAGACGCCGTCGTCGATCTCGGCGTCGGGCAGCAGCATCGCGTTCGCCTGCAGCATGCCGCAGTTGCCGACGATGACCGAGTGCGCGCGCACTGAACCGTTGCGAGCCGACTCGTCGAGCCGGTACTTGAACTCGAAGCCGTCGGTGTCCCGCACGGAGCGCAGCAGCGAATCGAGGTAGGCGAGCCACCCGACGCGCTTCTTCAGCTCGGGGCGGGTGTTCGCGATCATCCGGGCGTCGAGCCCGAGGCCCGCCATCACGACGAAGCCGAACTGCTCGCGGGCGCCGTCGGGCCGCTCGATGCCGATCAGTCCGAAGTCGATCGCCCGCTCGTGGCCGGAGAAGATCGTGTGCGCGCTGCTCGCCAGGTCGTCGAGGGGGAGCTTCATGTTGCGGGCGAGCAGGTTGCCCGTACCGCTCGGCAGCAGCGCGAGCGAGGCACCGGAGCCGTGCACGACCTCGGCGACGGCGCGCACGGTACCGTCACCACCCGCGGCGGCGACGACGTCGGCCCCCGCGGCGAGCGCGGCGCGGGCCATGCCCCCGCCCGGGTCTTCCTCGGTGGTCTCGAACCAGAGCGTCTCGGCCCAGCCGGCTTCCTGCTGGTGCTGTTCCACGGTGGCCTTGAGGGTCGGCAGGTGGACCTTGACCGGGTTGTAGACCACCGCAGCCGTCCGGTGCTCGGTGGGGAGGGCGTCCTGGTCCGCGGGCGCGGTCTCCGAAGGGGTCGACATGGGATCAACGGTACCGATCGGACGCTGCGAGCGGCGGGTTCCTCCCCATGTCGCCGCCTCTAGGATGGAGCGGTGATCGATCCCCAGCTGCTTCGTGACAACCCGGACGTCATCAAGGCCTCGCAGGAGTCCCGCCGCGCATCCGTCGCCGTGGTCGACGAGGCCGTCGCCGCCGACGCCGCCCGACGCAGCGCGATCACCGCGTTCGAGTCGCTCCGCGCCGAGCAGAACGCCTTCGGCAAGACCGTCGCCAAGGCCCCGAAGGACGAGAAGGCCGCGCTCGTGCAGCAGGCCCAGGCGCTCTCGGCCCAGGTGAAGGAAGCCCAGGCGACCGTCACCGCGGCCGAGGAGACCTTCAACTCCGTCGTGCGCGCCATCCCGAACGTCGTCCTGCCCGGCGTCCCCGCCGGTGGCGAAGAGGACTTCGTCACCCTCCGCACCGTCGGCACGAAGCCCGAGTTCGACTTCGAGCCGAAGGACCACGCCGACCTCGGCGAGCACCTCGGCATCATCGACATCCCGCGCGGCGTGAAGGTCTCCGGCTCGCGCTTCTACTTCCTGCGCGGCCTCGGCGCCCGGCTCGAGATCGCGCTCATGTCGCTCGGCCTCGACCGCGCCATCGCTGCCGGCTTCGAGCCGCTCATCACCCCGACGCTCGTCCGCCCCGAGACGATGGCGGGCACCGGCTTCCTCGGCGAGCACGCGGCCGAGGTCTACCGGCTCGAGGCCGACGACCTGTACCTGACCGGCACGAGCGAGGTCGCCCTCGCCGGCTTCCACGCCGACGAGATCCTCGACATCGAGAAGACCGCGCACCGCTACGCCGGCTGGTCGACCTGCTACCGGCGCGAAGCCGGCTCGGCGGGCAAGGACAACCGCGGCATCCTGCGCGTGCACCAGTTCAACAAGCTCGAGATGTTCGCGTACGTCCACCCGGACCAGGCCGAGGCCGAGCACGAGAAGCTGGTGTCGTACCAGGAGCAGATGCTGCAGGACCTCGGGCTGCACTACCGCGTGATCGACGTCGCCGCTGGTGACCTCGGCACGAGCGCGGCGAAGAAGTACGACATCGAGGCCTGGGTCCCGACGCAGGGCACGTTCCGCGAGCTCACCTCGACGTCGAACTGCACGACGTTCCAGGCCCGTCGCCTCGACATCCGGTACCGCACCGAGAGCGGCAAGACCGCCCCGGTCGCCACCCTGAACGGCACCCTCGCGACCACCCGTTGGATCGTCGCGATCCTCGAGACCCACCAGCAGGCCGACGGCTCCGTCGTCGTGCCCGAGGTGCTGCGCCCCTACCTCGGTGGCGTCGAGGTGATCGAGCCCCGATGAGCGCGCAGGGGCGGTTCGTGGACGGTGCGGCGCAGGGCGCGGGCGCCGGTGCTCCCGCCCGCACGAAGCGGTGGCTGGTGGCGCTCGACATCGACGGCACCACGATGCGCGAGGACGGCGTCATCACGGAGGCCGTGGTCGCCGCCGTGCGCGATGCCGAGGCCGCCGGGCACGAGGTCATGCTCTCCACGGGCCGCAGCGAGGGCATGACGGTTCCGCTGCTGGAGACCCTCGGCATCGAGCCGAAGTACCTCGTCTGCGCCAACGGTGCGCTGACCCTGGCCCGTCGTCCGGACGGGTCCTACGAGCGCATCCACGTCGAGCACTTCGACCCGAGCGACGTCCTGCAGACCATCCGTGGCGCCCTCGAGAACGCGGCCTTCGGCGTCGAGGACGAGACCGGCCACTTCCGGTTGTCCGAGAACTTCCCCGCCGACACCATGACCAACGCCGGCGAGCTGGTGCCGTTCGAGCAGCTGCTCACGGTCGAGGCCACCCGCGTCGTCGTGATCTCGCCGGAGCACGGGCTCGAGGAGTTCCTGCAGATCGTCGAGGACATGGGCCTGCACAAGGTCTCGTACACGGTCGGGTGGACCGCGTGGCTCGACATCGCACCAGAGGGCGTGACGAAGGCCACCGCGATGGAACGCGTGCGCGAGTGGCTCGACATCCCGCGGTCGCGCGTCTTCGCTGCGGGCGACGGCCGCAACGACATCGACATGCTCCGGTGGGCCTCGACCTCCGGTCGTGGCGTCGTGATGGGCCAGGCGCCCGACGACGTCGTGGACGCCGGCAACGAACTCACCGGTGGCGTGTCCGACGACGGCCTGGCAGCGGCGCTCGACTCCCTGCCGCGCTGACCCCGGCATGCGCTGACGCGCACGGCGGACGGGAGGCCCGTTAGACTTCCCGGGACGCGGTCACGTCTCGCCACGTGGTCGCGTCACTGGAGGGTTGTCCGAGCGGCCGATGGAGCCTGTCTTGAAAACAGGTGGGCAGAGATGTCTCGTGGGTTCGAATCCCACACCCTCCGCCATGGACACCCGGTTGCGCCTGCTCCGCGTCGACGACGCGGCGACGCTCGCCGCCGTCATCACCGGGAGCGCCGAGCACCTGCGCCCGTGGGAGCCGTCCCGGGCACCGGCGTACTTTACCGAGCAGGGCCAGCACGACGTCATCGTGCAGTCGCTCGCCGCGGAGCGCGCCGGCACCGCGGCCCCGTTCGTGATCGAGTCGACCGACGGTGAACTCCTCGGGCGCATCACGCTGAGCGGCATCACCCGCGGAGCCCTGCAGTCGTGTGCGATGGGGTACTGGATCCGTGCCGATCGGCTGCGCCAGGGGCACGCCTCCCGCGCCGTCGCCGCTGCTGCCGCCCACGCGTTCGACGTCCTCCGACTCCACCGGGTGCAGGCCGAGACGCTGCCGGAGAACGTGGGGTCGCAGCGTGCCCTCGAGTCCGCGGGGTTCGAGCGCTACGGGTTCGCGCCGGAGTACATCAAGATCAACGGAGCCTGGCGCGACCACGTCATGTTCCAACTGCTCGCACCCCCTCCTGCCACACGGCGCGCTCGATGATCGAGGTCGTCGAGTACCAGCCGTCGTGGCCCGAGCGGTTCGCGGTGTTGCGGGACGCGTACGCCGCAGCCCTCGACGCCGCCGGCGCTCGGTACCGCAGCATCGAACACGTCGGCAGCACGTCGGTGCCCGGCCTCGCGGCGAAGCCCGTGATCGACGTCGACATCGTGGTCAACGCCAGCGACGTCGCGGCGGCGGTCGCAGCGATGGCCTCGATCGGCTTCGAGCCACGGGGAGACCTCGGCGTCCCCGACCGGCAGGCCTTCCGGACACCCGAGCGCTTCGCCCCGAGCAACACCTACGTCGCCACCGCCGGATCGCTCTCGCTGCGCAACCACCTCGCTGTTCGTGACGTGCTGCGCGCCGACCCGGCCCTGCGCGACGAGTACGCCGCCGTGAAGCGCCGAGCGGCCGCCGAAGCCGAGGACATCGACGACTACATCGAGCGCAAGAGCGGCGTGCTCGGTCGTGTCCTGGCTGCCGCAGGCATCTCCGTCGAGGAGCGCGCCGCGATCACCGCCGTCAACCGCGACATCACCGACAGAGGCGCCCGCGGTTGACCCCGAGACCCGTCAGGCCTTCGCGCTTCGGTGGATGAAGTCCGCCATGCCGGGCACGGTGAAGGCGAGGTAGCCCCGGTCTGGTGCGTAGATGTGACCGTTCTTGATGAGCTCGTTCCGGGACACCGAGAGATCGCTGGTCCGGGTCTTGCCGGTCCGAGCGACGAGATCCTGGATCGCCGAGCGGTCTTCGTCGTCGAGCGCCATCGCCTGCATGAGTTCGCGCTGCTTCGGCGTCGCGCGGTCCCAACGTGACTGGTAGAGCCCCTGGTCCACCTCGTCGCGAGCAGCGAGCACGCCGATCTCCGCAGACTCGACGTCGATGGAGTCCTCCACCGAGCGGGCATCCCAAACGTGCTTGCCACATGCTTGCGCGAAGTAGGGATACCCCCGGATGGAACGGACGGCGAGTTGCAGCGCGCCCGCTTCCCAGGCGACGCCGACCCGCTCAGTCGGGTTCGTCAGCGCGTAGCGCGTCTCTTCATCGGTCAGGAGATCCAGGCGTCGGTAGTCGTAGAGCCGCGTCCATCGACCATGGCGTAAGTCTGTGTCAGGCCGTATACAACTCCGCCTTATACGGCCTGACATGAGGTCACCGAACCGATCAAGCCGTCGCGAGCGCCGGGTACAG
The DNA here is from genome assembly GCF_003752545.1 of Curtobacterium sp. PhB172. Lineage (NCBI taxonomy): Bacteria > Bacillati > Actinomycetota > Actinomycetes > Micrococcales > Microbacteriaceae > Curtobacterium > Curtobacterium sp. PhB172. The sequence continues at coordinate 123,966 of NZ_RKIF01000013.1, read as the reverse complement.
CGCCGTCAGCGGCGCACTGAGCCCGGCGCGGACGTCACGGCTGACCTGGTCCGCCAGCACCTCGTGCTCGCCAGCCTCGACGGCGTCCCAGATGAGCCGGACGATGTCGGCCGGGTCGGACTTCTCGACGTCGAGCCCCGCCGTCATGCCGGTGTCGGTGTAGCCGAGGTGCGCGCCGACGACCTGGGTGCCCTGGGGTGCGAGCTCGAGGCGGAGCGAGTTCGTGATCGACCAGAACGCCGCCTTCGACGCCGAGTACGCGCCGGCCAGGGCGACCCAGCTCAGGGCCGAGTGCACGTCGATCAGCGCGCCGCCGCCGATCGTGGGAGCGAAGGCCTTGGCGACACGGAGCGCGCCGAAGACGTTCGTCGCGAAGATGCGCTCGACCTCCGCGACCGAGGTGTCGACGAGCGGGTCGGCGCCGGCGATCCCGGCGTTGTTCACGACGATCGTGGTGTCCGCGGCCGCGCGGGCTGCGGCGTCGACGCTCTCCTGGCTCGTGACGTCGAGGGCGAGCGGCACGATGCGCTCGTCGTCCCAGGTGCGCGGGGTGCGGGCGGTCGCGTAGACCTTGGCGGCGCCGCGGTCCAGGGCCTGCTGGACGAACTCGGCGCCGAGGCCGCCGTTCGCTCCGGTGACGAGGACGATGGCGTTGGTGAGGTCGGTCATGAGGGGCTCCAGACGAGAGAAGTTGAGTACGGAAACCGAACCTAGCACGTTGTGTCCGGAAATCGAACCCAGCTAAGATGAACGCATGCTCGGCATCCTCGGCGGCGACGAGCGCTGCCCCATCGCACGGTCCCTCGACGTCCTCGGCGAGAAGTGGACGCTCATGATCGTGCGCGACGCCCTCGCCGGTTCGACGCGCTTCAGTCAGTTCCAACAGAGCCTCGGCGTTCCGCGCGAAGTCCTGACCGCGCGGTTGGCCTCCCTCGTCGACGGGGGAGTGCTCGAGCGCACGACCTACAAGCCGGAGGGTGCCCGGGCGCGCGAGGAGTACGTGCTCACCGACGCCGGCCGCGACCTCTCGCTGGTGCTGCTGGCGCTCGGCGGCTGGGCCGACCGGTACCGGCCGTCCGAGCTGATGTCGGACCTGCGCTTCGTCGACACCGAGTCCGGCGAACCGGTCGAAGCGGTCGCGGTGACGCAGGAGTCCCAGCAGCGTGTGCCGCTCCAGCGGCTCACCGCCGTGACGGAGCGTGCGTCCGACACGTGACGCAATCGTGTGCGGTGCCGATAGCCGTCGATGTGGGACAACAAGACCGAACCGACACCTCGCCCGAGCAGGATCGATGGAAGCACTTCATGCCGAAGCGGACCAACGGGCGCGTGCCGACCGAGGCGGACGTAACTGCGTACTTACGCGCAGCGAAGGACGCGGATCTGCGGCAAAAGGTCCTCGGGGAACTGCGAGATCGGTCGCAGCTCGGTCCAGGCCTGTTCTTGCAGCTGCTCGGAGCGGGGACAGCGATGTTCGCCATCTTGGCGGCGACCGCATCATCGGTCATCTCATCGATCGCGGCATCGGATTCCGACACCGCTTTCGGGTTCAGCCTCGTGTTCTACGTCGTGATCGTCACCGCGACGGTGATCTTCTTCGTCGTCTGTTTCCTCAGCGCCATCGTTCGGCAGCTGAAGTCACGGGTCGCTGCCGTCTGGCTGGCCGCTTACGAGGAGGCGGAACGCCGGCCGTGGTGGAAGCGATCACGAGGCGGCATGAAGGTGAACACGGCCAGCTGACGGACGGGAGGCCCTTGGCGGGCCCGCCCCGCGCCTCCCGTCCGTCTGGTGGGTGCGTCAGCGACGCACGTCGCACCCGCAACTCGCGCCCAGGACCAACTCGGCGGGCACCAGGTCGCGGTGCCACTGGTTGTCCGCGTCGAGCCCGAGCACACGGTCGACGGCGGCGGTGGCCATCGTCTCGATCGGCTGCCGGACCGTCGTGAGCTGGGGATTCGTGTAGTCCGCCTCGGCACCGCCGTCGAACGACACGATCGCGACGTCCTCCGGTGCGCGCAGCCCGAGTTCCCACAGTGCCCGCAGCACACCGACGGCCTGCATGTCCGAGCTGACGAAGACGGCGCGGGGGCCCGTCCCGTCCGCGAACATGCGGAGGCCGGCCTCGTACCCGCCCCGTCGGGTGAAGTCGCACCGCACGATCGGGCCGTCCGGCAGCCCGGCGTCGCGCAGGGCCCGCATCCAGCCCTGTTCACGGAGTTCCATCGACCCGGCGTGCCCCATGACCAGGCCGATCGACCCGTAGCCGTGCTCGACCAGGTGGCGGGTGCCGTCGTACGCGCCGCGCAGGGCGTCGACGCCGATGCTCGCGTAGTCGGGCACCTCGAAGAAGGTGTTGAGCAGGACGAGTGGGATGCCCGGGTCGGAGACGTTGGACAGGTCCGGGTGGGTCATGATGCTCGTCAGGATGATGCCGTCGACCTGCCGGGCGGACAGGCTGCGGAGCCGCTCGCGCTCCTGGCTGGCGTCGCCGTCGCTGTTGGCGAGCAGGACGTCGTAGCCGCGGGCGGCCGCGGCGTGGGTGACCTCCACGGCGAGCTCGGACCAGAAGGGGTTGTCGAGCTCGGGCACGATGAGCCCGAGCATCTTCGACGACCCGGTGCGCAGGGCCTGGGCGCTGGCGTTCGGGCGGTAGCCGAGGACCCGGATGGCGTCACGGACCCGGGCGGCGGTGGCCGCCGCGACGGGGCGGGGGCCGTCGTGCACGACGTAGCTGACGACGGAGGTGCTCACGCCGGCGTACCGGGCGACGTCGGCGCGGGTGACCGCCCTCGGGGTCGTCGGGACGCTCACGGGTGCCACCTTCGTCGGCTCGGAAGTCGCGTTCGGGTGCCGGCCCGTGCGGACCGACACCCGAACACCACTTGCTATTCGCTGGCGATACTAGACGAGGGCACCGCCGAGGTCGTCTCCGGGGCGTCCCCGAAGTCCGGCACCTCGAGGCGTGCACCGCCCTGCAGGGCCGACTGGTGGGCGATGATGCCGGGCAGCGTGAAGCGTGCGGCGGTCCAGGCGTTCACCGGCGGCAGGGTCCGGTCGACGACGGCGCGGACGAAGTCGTCGGCCAGGAACTGGTGCGAGCCCTCGTGCCCGGTCGGCACGCCGGCGTACTCGGCGGGCAGGCGGTCGGTGTCGTGCACCTCGGCGTAGCCGGACACGAACGCGTCGCGCAGCGAGGGGTCGACGCCGGCGAGACGCGGGTCGTCGAGGTCCATCGTCGCCTGCGTGTTGATCTTGTCGCTGATGTCGTGCGAGTCCTCCTTGTCCTGCCAGACGCTGGTCTTCGCGAGCTGTTCGAAGCTCGCTTCGGTGCCGAAGTAGCGGAAGCGGGACTCGCGGATGTGCGACGGGTAGCCCACGCGGCGCATCTCGTTGATGCGCATGACGCCGCCGTTGTCGAGCTCGAACAGGGCGGTGGCGTTCGAGAAGTCGTTGTCGAACTGGCTGACGTCCTTGTCGAAGACGCCGTCGCCCCGGTCGTCCTTGACGCCGATGCAGCTGACGCTGACCGCGTGTCCGGGGATGGCGCCGAGGACGCCGCCGACCGAGTGGGTCGGGTACAGCATGGGCGGGTAGCTGGCGGTGCGCTTCCAGTCCTCGCCACCGCTGAACTGGTACGCGGCGTAGAACCCGAGGTCCATGTCGTGCACGTAGTCGCCCTCGGAGTAGAAGACCCGGCCGAAGGCGCCGTCGGCGACCTGCTTGCGGGCGAACACCGTCGCGGGGTTGTAGTAGCTCGTCTCGCCCATCATGTAGGTGAGCCCGGTCTCGCGGACGGCCTCGATGATGTCGCGGATCTCGTCGACCGAGATCGCCATCGGCACCGCCGAGTAGACGTGCTTGCCGGCGCGGAGCGCCTTGACGACGAGCGGACCGTGCGTCCAGCGCTGCGTGAAGATCGCGACGGCGTCGACGTCCGAGGCGAGCACGGCGTCGAAGTCGGCGAACGTGCCGTCGAGGTGCTGCGACTCGACGAGCTCCGACGCGCGGTCGTCGACGAGGTCGGTCACGAAGACGCGGTCGACGTCCGGGTGGAGCTTGAACAGCTTGGCGAACTGGGGGGCGAACTGGCCCGCGCCGACCATTCCGACAGAGATCATCAGTGACCTTTCCAGGGTGAGGGATGCGTCGCCGGGCAGGTCGCGCCGATGCGATCGACCGCCATCCTGACACGATTGTCTACACGTGACAACCCCGGATTCGGAGCGCGGAAGAGCCTCTTGCCACCCGGTGTCACCACGTGTAGATTCCCGGCTCACGGACTGCTGCACGTCAGTCCACCGCAGACGAAGGAGTCGCGATGGCCACCGAGAGCCCTGTGTCGTCACCCTTGACGACCGCCAGCACGAGACGGAGGAGTCGGGCAGCCGACCTCCCGCTCGCCCGTACCACCGTCCCACGCCGCCGCCGTCCCCGGAACGACCTGTGGCTCGCGCTGCTGTTCATCGCGCCGGCCGCGATCGGCTTCGTGGTGTTCCTCGCCTGGCCGACCGTGCGGGGCATCTACCTGAGCTTCACGTCCTACAACCTCCTCACCGAGCCGGAGTTCACCGGGCTGCAGAACTACGCGCGGCTCGTGCAGGACTCGATCTTCTGGCACTCGATGGTCGTCACCATCGAGTACGTGCTCATCAACATCGTCATCCAGACGGTCGTCGCACTGTTCATCGCCGTGATGATGCACCGCCTGACGAAGTCGACCTTCGTGCGCGGCATCGTCCTGGCGCCCTACCTGGTGTCGAACGTCGTCGCGGCGCTGGTCTGGCTGTGGATCCTCGACACCCAGCTCGGCATCGGCAACGAGATGCTCGCGGCCCTCGGCCTGGACCGCATCCCGTTCCTGCAGAGCGACGTCTGGGGCATCCCGTCGATCGCGCTCATCAACGTGTGGCGGCACGTCGGCTACACGGCGCTCCTGATCTTCGCCGGCCTGCAATCGCTGCCCGAGACGGTCTACGAAGCCGGCCGCATCGACGGTGCGAGCGAGTGGAAGATGTTCTGGCGCATCACGGTGCCGCTGCTCCGCCCGATCCTGTCGCTGGTGCTCATCATCACAGTGATCGGGTCGTTCCAGGTGTTCGACACCGTCGCAGTCACCACGCAGGGCGGCCCCGCGAACGCCACGAACGTCGTGCAGAACTACATCTACAACCTGGCGTTCGGCCGGTTCCAGTTCGGCTACGCGTCCGCGGTCTCGGTCGCGCTCCTCATCGTCCTCAGCATCATCACGATCATCCAGTACCGCCTCACCCGCTCGGGTGAATCGGACCTGGACTGAACGGAGCGCCGCACCATGACCACGACCCTCACCCGTTCCGTCACCACGAAGCGTCCGCCCCGTCCCGGAGCCGGCCACCGTCGCCGTCCGTCGGTCGGCCGCGTCCTCGCCTGGGTCGCGATGATCATCGTCATCGTCGTCACCCTGTTCCCGTTCTACTGGATCCTGCGCACCGCCCTGTCGTCGAACGGTGCGATCAACTCCGACCCCACGTCGCTGCTGCCCGTCGGGTTCAGCCTGGGCGGATTCGAGCGGGTCCTCGGCCTGCAGTCCACCGAGGAGGCCCTCGCCCAGGGTGGCTCCGGCGCCGCCCTGAACTTCTGGCGGTACCTGCTCAACTCCGTGATCGTGTCAACGCTCGTCACGGTCGGCCAGGTGTTCTTCTCGGCCGCTGCCGCGTACGCCTTCGCCCGACTGCGCTGGCCCGGACGCGACAAGGTCTTCGGGGTGTTCCTCGCCGGCCTGATGGTGCCCGCGATCTTCACGCTGCTGCCGAACTTCACGCTCATCAAGCAGCTCGGGCTCGTCGACAACCTGCTCGGCATCGCGTTGCCGACGATGTTCATGACCCCGTTCGCGGTGTTCTTCCTGCGGCAGTTCTTCCTCGGCATCTCGAAGGAGGTCGAGGAGGCCGCGCTGATCGACGGCGCGGGCAAGGTCCGGGTGTTCTTCCGGCTCGTCATCCCGATGGCCGCCGCACCGATCGCGACGCTCGCCGTGCTGACGTACATCACGAGCTGGAACGACTACTTCTGGCCGCTCATGGTGTCGTACACCGACAGCTCGCGGGTGCTCACCGTCGCACTCGGCGTCTTCAAGTCGCAGTCCCCGCAGTCCGGCACCGACTGGGCCGGGCTGATGTCCGCGACCCTCGTGGCGGCGCTCCCGATGATCGTGCTGTTCGGCGTCTTCGCCAAGCGGATCGTCAACTCCATCGGCTTCTCCGGGATCAAGTAGCCCCGGCTCGGACAGGACCACCACACCATGACGAACACCCTCTCCCGCCGCGCACTGTTCGCCGGCGGCGCCTCAGCCCTCGCCCTCGGTGCGCTCGCCGCCTGCTCGTCCCCGAGCCGGGGGACCACCTCGAAGAGCGGCGCCCGCACCGTGAGCTACTGGCTCTGGGACTCCAACCAGCTGCCCGCCTACCAGCAGGTCGCGAAGGCCTTCCACCGCGAGAACCCCGACATCACGGTGCAGATCACCCAGCTCGGGTGGGCGGACTACTGGACCAAGCTGACGGCCGGGTTCATCGCCGGCACCGCGCCGGACGTCTTCACCGACCACCTGACGAAGTTCCCGCAGTTCTCCGACCTCGACGTGCTCTACAAGCTCGACGAGCTCGACGCGACGAAGTCCATCAGCGACGACGACTACCAGTCCGGCCTCGCCGAGCTGTGGAAGGGCCAGGACGGCCACCGTTACGGCTCGCCGAAGGACTGGGACACCATCGGGATGTTCTACGACCGGAAGGCGATGCAGAAGGCCGGCATCTCGGACGACGAGCTCGCCACGCTCGAGTGGAACCCCGACGACGGCGGCTCGTTCGAACGGATGCTCGCGCACCTGACCATCGACTCCAAGGGGCGGCGGGGTGACGAGCCCGGCTTCGACAAGGAGCACGTCGAGGTCTACGGCATCTCGTCGAACGGGTCCGGCGGCGACGGCTTCGGCCAGACGCAGTGGTCGCCCTTCACCGGGTCGACCGACTGGTTCTACACGAACGAGAACCCGTGGGGCGACAAGTTCCGCTACGACGAGAAGACCGTGCAGGACACCCTCGCCTGGTACTACCGCCTGGCCGACAAGGGCTACATGGCGAAGTACGGCGTCTTCTCGACGACGACCGGTCCGGACGTGCAGCTCGGCGCGGGCAAGTGCGCGCTGTCGTTCAACGGCTCGTGGATGATCGGCACGTACCTGAACATGAAGGACCTCGACATCGCCGTCGCCCCGACGCCGATCGGGCCGACGGGCAAGCGGGCGTCGATGTTCAACGGACTCGGCGACTCGATCACGAAGCAGGCGAAGGACCCGGAGGCCGCGGCGAAGTGGGTCGCGTTCCTCGGCAGCGACACCGCCCAGGAGATCGTCGGCCGCGCAGGCGTGGTGTTCCCGGCCCGTCCCGCCGGTACCGAGGCGGCGGTCGCGTCGTTCCGGAAGCGCGGGCTGGACGTGTCGGCCTTCACCCGGCAGGTCGAGGAGAAGACCACGTTCCTGTTCCCCGTCACCCGCAACCCGGCAGACGTGCAGGCGCTGCTGCAGCCGGCCTTCGACAACGTCTACGCGAACGGCAAGCCGATCTCGACGTTGACCGGCATCAACGAGCAGGTCAACAACCTGCTGGCGCTCACCTGAGCGCGCGGGTCGCCTGACGCGGTCTGACGCGACCACCCCTCGGTCTGGAGGCACGGGGCACGCCCGCCCCGCGCCTCCAGGCCGTCAGACTGGTCACGTGGAACGACGTGAGCAGATCCTGGTGGCCGCTGCGGAGGAGTTCGACCGCGTCGGCTTCGCCGCCGCGACGATCGCGGCCATCGCCCGCGGGGCGGGCGTTTCGCAGGGGGCGCTGCACTTCCACTTCCCGACCAAGCTGGCTCTCGCGCTCGGTGTGATCGACGAGCAGAACGTCCGGACCTTCGACGTCGTGAGCCACACCGAGCAGTCACCAGCAGCTGCCCTGGTCGGCGCCTCACGAGCCATCGCGGACCTGCTGCGGACCGACCCGATCGTGCGCGCGGGCATCCGGTTGTCACTGGAGCGCGGCGAGTTCCACGCGGCGACGGTCAGCTTCTACGAGCAGTGGATCGGCGGGATCGTCGACGTGTTCCGGCTGGCGATCGCGAGCGGCGAGCTCCGCACCGACCTGACCGCGGAACAGCTCGGTGCCACCGTCGTGCCGTACTTCACGGGCGTGCAACTGGTGTCCGACGTCCGCACCGGACGAGCCGACCTGTTCCCCGCAGTCGCGACGATGTGGCGGGTGGTGCTGACGGCGACGGCGGACCCGGCGCACCGCGACCGGCTGCTCGGCGTCGTCGACGAGGCGTTCAGCGGTCGTGGAGTTCGCGGTCGCGGAACCACTTGAGCAGCCACGCGGCGCTCGTGCGGTCGAACGACCGTGGGAAGTCCGTCTCGCCGGACAGGAACGGACTGAAGCCCGGCTCCGCCTGGACGTCCGCGTCGTCGAGCGAGCGGTAGGCCATCGACCAACCGTCGAAGCGTCGTCGCTCGATGTCCTCGCGGATGAGCGACTTGACTTCGCCGTGCCGCGGATCACGGCTGATGGCGGCGAACCGGTCGTCGACGCTCCACGCGGGGCCCTCGAGCAACTGCATGAAGCGGCCGCCCTTCACGACGAGCAGCCCGGAGACGCCGAGCGCCTCGTTGCGGAGCCGTGAGCCGTCCAGCAGCGTCGCGAGGTCGCCGTCGTCGAACGGGACGACGGCGCGACTCATGTAGACGATGGAGACGAGCACGGGTCCATGGTGTCAGTCGGCGGGGAGTTCGTGGGCCGTGACGTCCTCGTTGCGCTTCTTGCGCCACGGACGCGCGGGGGTGTTCGGGCCGTCCCAGACCAGGATCGCGCCCCACGCGGCGGCCAGCAGCGGCACCGAGATGATGGCACCGGTGATGCCCGCCAGGACGGTGCCCGCGGTCAGGCCGATAAGGATGACCAGGCCGTGCAGCTTCAGGGTGCGTCCCATCAGCACCGGCTGGAGCAGGTTGCCCTCGAGCTGGTTCACGAGGATCACGATCCCGACGACGATGAGCGCCTGGACCGGACCGAGTGCGACGAGCGCGACCAGGGCGGCCAGGATGCCGGCTGCCGTCGCACCGACGATCGGGATGAAGGCCGTGATGAACACGACGACGGCCAGGGGGAGTGCCAGCGGGACGCCGACGATCGCGATGCCGACACCGATGCCGATGGCGTCGACAGCGGCGACCGTGGCGGTGCCGCGCACGTACCCGCCGAGGGTCGAGACCACCCGGTCGCCCACCCGGCGTGCACGGTCGTAGCGCTCACCGGTGAACGGGCGGAGCAGGAACTCCCAGATGCTCGGGCCGTCCTTGAGGAAGAAGAACAGCACCACGATCATCAGCACGAGGCCGGTCAGGAAGTTCGCGGTGGCCGAGGCACCGGCCAGGGCGCCGGAGCCGAACTGCGCACTCGTGATGAAGTCGGTGACGGACGCCACGGCGTCGTCGACCTGCTTGTCCGAGATCGAGATCGGCAGGTTCTTCGCGAAGTCCTGCAACTGCTGGAACCCGTCGACGGCCGACTTCTGCAGCTGCGACCACTGGTTCTCGACGGCGACGACGATGAGCCACCCGATGAGCCCGAGCACCGCGAGGACGCCGATGAGCACCGCGAGGGTCGCCAGGACCGACGGCACCTTGTGCTTGCGCAACCAGGACACGATCGGGTGCATGGCCGAGGCGATGATGAGCGCGAGGAGCACCGGGATGGTGACGACGCTCAGCACGCTGCCGGCGTAGACGACGCCGGCGATGACCACGACGACAATGATCACCTGCAGGCACCGCGTCGCGAGGCGGCCCGTCGAGTCGGACCACGCCGCCTGGATCTTCGAGGCGGTGGTCGGCTGGGGGCTGTCGCGGAAGAACGGCATGGGATCGACCGTACTGATCCGCGGGGCGGCGCGCCCGGACCCGCGCCCGGCGTCGCGGATCAGGTGGAGACGGTCCGCCGGACGTCGACGTCGTGGGAGTCCCGTGCGGCGGGCGCGACGACGAAGGCGGCGACGAGCAGCACGAGGGGCACCAGCATCGCCGCCTGCAGCCCGAGGTGCTCGCCGACGAAGCCGAGCAGGGGCGGTCCGACCAGGAACGCGATGTACCCGGCGGTGGCCACGACCGACACCCGGCGGTCCCCGTCGGTCGGGTGATCACCCGCTGCCGAGATCGCGAGCGGGAACCCGAGCGCGATGCCGAGCCCCCAGACGGCGGCGGCGATCGCCGTGACGACCGGACTCGGCGAGACGACCACGAGCAGGACCCCGATCCCGCCGACCGCGGCGCAGAGCCGGACGACCGGGCCCCGCCCGAGCCGCGTGACGAGCGGGGTACCGGCCGACCGGCCGATGAGCATGGCGAGTGCGAACCCGGTGAAGACCAGCGAGCCGACCGCTTCCGGGGCGTCGTGGTCGGTCGTCATCAGGAGCGGGAGCCAGTCGCTGGCGGCACCCTCGGCGAAGGCCATCGCGAGCGTGATCACCGCGATGAGCGCGAGCTGCACGGTGATGACGGAGCGGCGGGTGGCCGTGGTGACGCGGGACGCGCCTGTCGCGTCCTCGGCGTCGGCTCCGTCCGTCTGCACCGTCGCACGCGGCAGCGGCAGCGGCTGCAGGTTGAGGGCAGCGAACGCCGCGAGTGCCGCCATCACCGCAGCCCCCACGAGCAGGTGCACGAGCACCGGTGTCCGGGCAGCCGTCATCGCGATGCCGACGACCCCGCCGACGACGGTCCCCAGGCTGAAGCAGGCGTGCAGCACCGGCACCACCGGGCGGCCGATGCGCCGTTCGACCGCGGCGGCCTCGACGTTCAGCCCGATCTCGGCGACCCCCGACCCGAACCCGATCAGGAACAGCCCCGCCCAGACACCCGCCGGCGCCTGCGCCGGGGCGAGCAGGGCGACGAGGACCATCCCGACCACGGGCAGCGCGCCACCGAGCAGGATCAACGGTCGTGTCCCGAGGCGGCGGACGAGCGCACCGGCACCGAGGATCCCGATCATCGACCCGATCGACAGCCCGAGGAGCACGAGCCCCATCGCCTCGATCGACGCCCCGAGTTCGTCGCGGATGGCGGGCGTCCTGGTCACCCACGTGGCGATGCCGAAGCCGGTCATCGTCGACGTGGCGAACAGGGCCCCTCGAGGGTGCCGGGTCATGTGACCATCTGATCGGTCCGCCGACGGCCCGTCAAGGGTGCGGTCGTCAGCGGAGCATGCCGAGGGCGCGGGCCTCGGAGACCGCGGCCGTGCGCGAGGACACCCCGAGTTTCGAGAACACGTGCACCAGGTGCGACTTCACGGTGGCGTCGCTGATGTGCAGGCGAGCGGCGACGGCGCCGTTCGACGCGCCCTCGGCGACGAGGCGCAGCACCTCGAGCTCCCGCGCCGACAGGCTCACCGACGGGGCGCGCATCCGCGCCATGAGCCGACCCGCGATCGTCGGCGCGAGGGCGCTCTGTCCGGACGCGGCGGCGCGGACGGCCGCGACGAGTTCGTGCGGGGGCGCGTCCTTGAGCAGGTACCCGCTCGCGCCGGCCTCGACTGCACCGAGGATGTCCCCGTCGGAGTCGTAGTTCGTCAGCACGAGCACGTAGGGCGCGGCGTCGAGCGCGCGGATCCGTCGCGTCGCGTCCGCCCCGGTGAGGTCCTGCCCGAACTGCAGGTCCATGAGCACGAGTTCCGGCGAGAGCCGGGCGGCGAGGTCCACGGCCTCGTCGGGGGTGGACGCCTCGCCCGCGACGACGAGGCCGTCGAGGCCGTCGAGGAGTGCTCGGAGCCCGGCGCGGACCACCGGGTGGTCGTCGGCGATGAGGATGCGGATCACCGGACCTCCAGGGTCGCGACGAGCGTCGTCCCGCGGCCAGGGGCCGAGTCGACCTCGAGCCGGCCGCCGAACTGCTCGACGCGCTCTTCGGTGGCACGCAACCCGAACGAGTCGGTCGTGCCCGACCGGTCGTGGACGGCGACCGGGTCGAAACCGACGCCGTCGTCCGCGATGGTGAGCCGGGCCTCCTGACCGTCCACGGTGAGTGACAGTCGGACGTGGGTGGCCGCGGCGTGCTGCACCACGTTGGCGACGGCGCCCTGGGCGATGCGGAGCAGCGCGGTCTGGACGTCCATCGGCAACGAGGCCTCCGCGACGTCGACCGTGACGTCGAGGCCGTCGCGCGACCACTGGGAGCCGGCCAACCGTTCCAGCGCTGCTCCGAGTCCGCGTTCGAGCGCCGGTGGTGCGAGTTCGCGGATGAACCGCCGGGTGTCGGCGAGGCCCTCGGCAGCGGTCTCACGGGCGAGCCGGATGTGCTCCGTCCCCGGACGTTCCCCGTCCGCGCGTTCCGCCGCGTGCAGCAGCATCTGGATGCTCGACAACCCCTGCGCGACCGTGTCGTGGATCTCACGGGCCAACCGGGCCCGTTCGGCGAGGACGCCTTGCTCGCGCTCGGTGACGGCCAACCGGTCGCGCGTGGCGAGGAGCTCGGCGACCAGGGCCTCGCGTTCGACCGCCTCGCGCGCGAGCGCCCGGTACCCCAGACCGATGAGCAGGGCGACACCTGCTCCGACGAGCGGGCCGACCACACCACCGACGGTGAAGCCGCCGTGCAGTCCGAGGGCGACGACGGCGACCAGGGTCGCGGCGATGACGGCCACCGGTCCGACGATGCGCGGCAGGACGTGCAGGTACAGGAAGAAGAGCGGGAAGACGAGGTAGGCGGCCTCGGGGACTCCGACGAGCAGGGCGATCCAGACGAGGGTGAGGGCGACGAGCCAGACCGCACCGGCGACCGTCCGACGGCGGCCGTCGCCGCGTGCCACGAACGCCCCGAGCAGGTACACGCCCGCGAACACCGCAGCCAGGACCAGCCGCACCCACGTGCCGGGGTCACCGTCCACGAGCACCCGCACGACGACCAGGGTGAGCAGCGCGGCCGACAGCACGTGCAGGCCGGTCCGCAGACCGACGAAGACCGGGGTGAGGGTGCTGTGCGCCATGTGGTCCCCAGCGTACGGAGGCGCCGGCCGGTGCAGATCAACCGAAAGTTCGATCGGAGGACCGAACCCTCCGGCGATGCCGCGGGGGAGCGCCGCGGCGAGGCTGGGAGTCGTGGTCGCGGAGGGTCCGTGACCAGGGAAGGGAACTCCGTGTTCGTCGCTTGGCGCGATCTCCGGTTCGCCCGCGGTCGGTTCGTCCTCATCGGCTCGGTCGTGGCACTCATCACCCTGCTCGTCGGGTTCCTCGCCGGGCTGACCGGTGGGCTCGCAGCGCAGAACGTCTCCGCCGTGCTCGACCTGCCCGGCGACCGCCTGGTCTTGCAGCAACCGTCCGCCGGGCAGCCGTCGTTCGGCGACTCGACCATCGGGCAGCGGGCCGTGGACGGCTGGCAGGCGGCCACCGGGGTCGACGCGGTGATGCCGGTGGGCATCGTCCAGGGCCGGGCGACGGCGGGGGCGGGGTCCGGCGCCGCGGGGTCCGGTGCTGCTGCGTCGGGCGCGGCCGTCGGCGTCGCGCTGGTCGGGCTGCCGACGGGCGCTCGGTCGACCCCCGTCACCGACCTCGCCCCGGGTCGCGACGACCAGGTCGGGCTGTCGTCGGGGGCTGCGGCCGACCTCGGCGTGCAGGTCGGCGACCGCATCACCGTCACCGGGACGGACTACCGCGTCGCCGTCGTCGGCGGCGACGCCTGGTACAGCCACACGCCGGTGCTCGCCATGACCCCGGAGGCGTGGGCCGCGGTCGACCGGCGACTCGGCGGCGACGGTGCGCCGACCGTCCTCGCCGTCAGCGGCAGCCCGGACTGGGACGCCGTCGCAGCGTCCACCGGCACGTCCGCCGCGTCGCCGCTCGCGTCGCTGACCGCCCTCGAGACCTTCCGGTCCGAGATCGGGTCGCTCGGCCTGATGATCGTCATGCTCTTCGGGGTGTCCGCGCTCGTCGTCGGGGCGTTCTTCACGGTCTGGACCATGCAGCGCGCCGGTGACGTCGCGGTGCTCAAGGCCCTCGGCGCCAGCACCGGATCACTCGTCCGCGATGCGCTCGGACAGGCGCTCGTCGTGCTCGTCCTGGGGATCGGCGTCGGGATGCTGGCCGTCGTCGGACTCGGCGCGCTCGCCGGCGGTGCACTGCCGTTCCTGCTCAGCCCGGTCACCACCGTCGTGCCGGCCGCCGCGATGGCCGTCCTCGGACTCGCCGGCGCCGCCGTGGCACTGCGCACCGTCACCTCCGCCGACCCCCTCACCGCCCTCGGGAGCAACCGATGATCACCCTCGACGACGTCACCGTGACCTTCCCCGACGGCGATCGGCGGATCACCGCGGTCGACCACGTGTCCCTCGTCGCCCGGCCCGGCGTCGTGACCGGCGTCACCGGCCCCTCCGGATCGGGCAAGTCGTCGCTGCTCGCCGTCGCCGCGACGCTCATCCGGCCGGACTCCGGTCGGGTGCTCATCGGCGACGTCGACGCGGCCGCGCTGTCCCGGGACGAAGCCACCGCGCTGCGGCGTGCGCGGATCGGGATCGTGTTCCAGCAGTCGAACCTGCTGCCGTCGCTGACCGCACGGGAGCAGTTGCTCGTGATGGCGCACCTCGGCGAGCGGCACCCCGCCGGCGGTCGTCGCGCGGAAGGGCTCCGGGACCGGGCCGACGACCTGCTGGACGCGGTGGGGCTGTCCGACCACCTGGACAAGCGGCCGGCGCAGCTGTCCGGCGGGCAGCGGCAGCGCGTCGCGATCGCCCGGGCACTCGTGCACGAACCCGACGTCCTGCTCGTGGACGAGCCGACGAGCGCGCTGGACCAGGAGCGCGGCGCGGCGATCATGGAGCTCATCGCCCGACTCACGCGCGAGCGCGACACCGCGACGATGCTGGTCACCCACGACCTGGTGCACCGCGGGACCCTCGACGAACTCGTCACGGTGGTGGACGGTCGGCTGGCCGGGGCGCCGGTGATCGCCGCCTAGGATCGGGCACATGGCGACCGTCCTCCTCGTCCGACACGGACGCACCACCGCGAACGCCACGGGCGTGCTCGCCGGACGCACCGCCGGCGTGCGACTCGACGCCGTCGGCCGGAAGCAGGCCGACCGCACCGCGGAGCGCATCGCGGCCGTGCCGGTCGTCGCCGTCGTGTCGAGTCCGCTCGAGCGGTGCCGGCAGACGGCCCGGGCGATCCTGGAGCGCCAGTCGGGCGACCCCGCGTCGGCCATCGAGCGGGCGATCACCGAGGCGGACTACGGCGAGTGGCAGGGGCGGAAGCTCGCCGACCTGGCGAAGGAGCCGCTCTGGCGGACGGTGCAGGCGAACCCGAGCGCCGTGGTGTTCCCCGGCGGTGAGTCCATGCAGACCATGCAGTCCCGGGCGGTGTCGGCCGTCCGGCGCATCGACGCCGAGGTCGAGGCGGAGCACGGGCCCGGAGCGGTCTGGGTCGCGGTGAGCCACGGCGACATCATCAAGTCCGTCCTGGCCGACGCGTTCGGCATGCACCTCGACCTGTTCCAGCGCATCGGCGTCGGGCCGGCGTCGGTCTCCGTCGTGCGGTACGGCGAGCACCGGCCCGAGGTGGTCGCGACGAACACCGAGTCCGGCGATCTCTCGTGGCTCGCGACCGCTCCGGCGCCCAGCGGGGACGCGGCGGTCGGCGGCGGGGCCGGACATCCGGAGGCCCCGTCCGAGGCAGGCCCTGCCAGACCCTGAACGGGCGCAGGCCCGCACTCCTACAATGCGGGTATGCCCTCCATCGTCCACGGCTTCGACTGGCCGGACCGCCTCGTCGTCGGCACCATCGGCCGTCCGGGCGAGCGCGCCTTCTACCTGCAGGCCCGCTCCGGCAAGCGCGTCACGAGCGTCGCCCTCGAGAAGGAGCAGACCGCCGTGCTCGCCGAGAAGATCGACGAGCTGCTGGACGAGGTCGCCACGGTCGAGGCGAACCGCTTCAGCGTGCCGGACACCGCCCCCGTGGAGCTCCGCGACCCGGAACCGCTCGACCAGCCGGTGGAGCCCGAGTTCCGTGCCGGTGCCCTGAGCCTGGGCTTCGACCCGTCGACGGCGCAGGTGGTCATCGAGGCGTACCCGATCGACGACGACGTCGAGATCGTGTCCGAGGAGAGCGAGGACGGCCTCGAGATCGAGGCGGTCGTCGAGATCCCCGAACCCGACGAGCTCTTCCAGGTCAAGATCCCGGTCGGGACCGCGCGCGCGTTCGTCGAACGCACCCGCGAGATCGTCGCCGCCGGCCGTCCGCCCGGCGACGCATGAGCGACGGCTCACTGAGCATCACGGCGCGGATCCGCGAGGCCTCGAACGCGACGTTCCTGGCCGAGCTGGACGGCGAGGCGGTCGTCTACAAGCCGATCGAGGGGGAGCGCCCGCTCTGGGACTTCCCGGACGGCACGCTCGCCGGCCGCGAGGTCGCCGCGCACCTGGTGTCCGAGGCGTTCGGCTGGGGCATCGTGCCACCGACGTGGCTCGGTGACGGACCGTTCGGCCCCGGCATGGTGCAGCGCTGGCAGACGATCGACCCGGACCAGGACGCCGTCGACCTCGTCACCCCCGAGGCCGCCGAGGCGGACGGTTCGCCGTGGCTGCCCGTGCTCGAGGCGATCGACGAGCACGACCAGCCGGTGACGCTCGTGCACGAGGACTCCGAGGCGTTGCGCCGCATGGCCGTCTTCGACGTCGTCGTGAACAACGCCGACCGCAAGGGTGGCCACGTGCTGGCGATGCCCGACGGACACCGGTTCGGTGTCGACCACGGGCTGGCCTTCCACGTCGAGCACAAGCTCCGCACGGTGCTGTGGGGGTGGATCGGCGAGCCGCTCGGGCCGGACGAACTCGAGGGGCTCGACCGGGTGTCGGAGGCGCTCCGCGGTGCCCTGGGCGACGAACTCGCCGAACACCTGACGCCGGAGGAAGTCGACACGGTGCGCGCGCGGTGTGCGGCGCTGCGGGCCGTCGGCATCTTCCCGCCACCGCCGGGCCACGGCCCCGCGGTGCCGTGGCCGTTGTTCTGACGCACCCGTCGTGAGCCGGCGCCCCGGCCTGCCCTGCCGTGGCGAATCCGGTCCGGGACGGTGGGGCCCGTCGGGTCCGGACCCCACCGACCGGTCCGCGTCCGTGATCCGTGGACGCGGAGACCCGTGGCGTCCGGTGGCGTGCGCCGTTGCACTCCGGGACCCCGCGGGAGTCGACCGGTCGAGAACGGATCAGGTGCACTCGGCCGACCGCTTCCGGCGCGCCGACGACGTCGGCGCAGGAAGAACGATCACGGCGGCCGGGGTCTGGGGCAACTGTGGTGGCGCTCAGCATACGACTGCGGAACCCCGCGCAACAGTCCCTGTCGGGATCGACTCGGCGGCTAGTCGAACAACGACTGCCCGCCGCGGCGCGACCCGAGGTACGACCCCACGACGGCGACCCCGAGGTCGTCGTTCTCCGGAGCGACGACCGAGCCGTCCACCCGCTTCGCCATCGCGTCGATGAACCGTGCGAGCCCCGGGTCGTCGCCGAGGCGGAAGAACGTCGTCTGGGCGCCGAGCCGACCGGCGTTCTCGAGCTCCCGAACGGTCAGCGCGATCGTCACCGGGTCCGGCGGGTAGTCGAACCACACCTGTCCGTTCGGCTCGAGGTGCGACGTCGGTTCCCCGTCGGTGACGATGAGCAGCACGGGTTGGGCGGTCGGGTGCTTCCGGAAGTGCCGGTTGGCGAGGAGCAGGGCGTGGTGCAGGTTCGTGCCCTTGTCCCACATCGCGTCGAGACCGACGAGCTGCTCGATGTCCACGACTTCGGCCTCGCGTCCGAACGCGATGAGCTGCAGGTCGTCGCCGCGGAACCGCGTCGAGACGAGCGTGTGCAGCGCCAGGGCCGTGCGCTTCATCGGCACCCAGCGGTCCTCCATCGCCATCGAGAACGACGTGTCGACGAGCAGCGCCACGCAGGCCTGTGTGCGGGACTCGGTCTCCTGCACCTCGACGTCGTCGATGGTCAGGCGGACGCCAGGGCCCACCCGCCCGTCGGCCGCGGTCCGGGTCAGCGCGTTCGTGATCGACCGGGTGACGTCCCACGGCTCGGTGTCGCCGTACGCCCACTGCCGGGTCGCGCCCGAGGGTTCGCCGGCCGCGCCGGACTGCCGGATGTCGCGGGCACCCTGTCGGCCGGACATCCGCTCGGCGACGTCACGGAGCAGGCTCTTGCCGAGCTGCCGCATGGCCTTCGGGGTGAGCCGGAGCTGCCCGTCCGCTCCGCGGCGCATCGCCCCGGAGTTCCGCAGGGCCTTCTCGAGCTGCTGCAGGGTCCTGGCGTCCACGGCGGCCTCGGCACCGAGCTGCCGGGTCAGGGCGTCGAGGTCCAGGTCGTCGAGCTCGGAGCCCGGTCCGGACTGGGCGAGTTGGTCGGCGAGGGCGTCGAGGTCGGCGATGTCCTGGAAGACCCCGGTACCGTCGCCGAGTCCGAGCCCCTGGTCGCCCTCCATGCGCTCGGATCCGCCCCAGTCCTCACCGGGGCGGAGGGACCGCAGGTTGCCGTCGAGCTGGGACAGCTGCCCCATCAGGTCGGGGGAGCCGAAGGCCTGCTGGGCGAGGGCGTCGAGTTCGTCGCGCTGCTCCTCGGTCATCGAGTTCCGCATGCGCTGGGCGGCGGCGGCCCGTGCCGCGAGGTCGTCGAGCAGCTCGTCGACGTTCGCGGGGTTCGACGGGAAGTACTCCGCGTGCTCCGCCATGAACGCGTCGAACTGCTCCTGCGAGTCGGTGCCGGCGCGGTGGTCCTCGAGCAACTGGTTGAGGTCCTGCATCATCGCGCTGACCGCGGCACGGTCTTCGTCCGTGGCCCCCTCGAGCGCCTGCTTCATGCCCGCGAAGCGCTGGTCGAGCACCTCACGACCGAGCAGGTCCTTGATCTCGTCGTACTTCTGCCGGGCCTCGCGGCTCGTCCAGTCGTACCCGCCGAGCTCCTGCACCGCGGCGGCCGGCGATGGGGACAGGCTGTCGAGCTGCATCTCGGCCAGGGCGCGGTCGCAGTCGTCGAGCTCGACGTTGCGGGCGAGTTCGCCGCGTTCGGCGCGGAGCGCCTGGTCGAGCAGTTCGCGGACCTGCTGCAGGGTGCCGTCGAGGTTGTTCTTCGCGGTGAGTTCGCGGCGCCGTTCCGCGACCTTGCGCGCGAGGTCGTCGAGTCCGCGCTGCGTCCGGCCGCCACGGCGCAGGAACTCCCGCATCGCGCGCTCCGGTGAGGTGCCGGTCATCACGTCCTGCCCGATGGCGTCGAGCGCTTCGGCGAGGTCGGCGGGCGGCGCGAGCGGATCCGGACCGTCGTGGTACTTCCCGTACAGCGCTGCGGCGCCGTACCGGGTGTCCCGCGTCAGTCGTCGGTTCTGCCTAGCCATAGACGGCTTCGCCCCCGCCGGACTCCTTGCTGATGCGGCGGGCGAGGAAGAGCCCCTCGAGCGCGAGTTCGATCGCACCCGCGCGCTCGCCGTCGTTCGTGGCACCGAGGCGTTCGCAGACCTGGTCGTACAGGTCGGACTCGCCGATCGACGGCAGCCCCTCGAGGAACGCCCGCGCCCCGACCTGTTCGCCCGTCGTCACCATCGTCCCGCCGTCGAGCGCCTCGACGAGCACCCCGAAGTCGAATCCGCGGAACCGGGCACGCACCGTCTCGGCCGTGGCGGTCCGCAGCAGGTGCTCGAGGACCTCGTCCGCGCGGTCCTCTTCGCCGTTCTCGAACTCGATCTTGCCGCCGAGCACGTCGACCGCCGTCTCGAGGTCGATCGGTCGCGCGACGGCCTCCGGCTCGCCCTGGCGTGCTGCACGGTGCACGGCCGCCGCGGCGACCGTCTCGGCGCCGGCGATCGCGAACCGGGCGCTGACACCGCTGCGCTGGTCGACCGCGCTCGACCCGCGCAGGGCGCGGGTGAAGCGGGCGAGGATCTCGACGATCGCGTCCGGCACCTCGGCGGTGAGCTGCGCCTCCTGCCGGATGACCGCGATCTCGTCCTCGAGTTCGATCGGGTAGTGGGTCCGGATCTCCGCGCCGAAGCGGTCCTTGAGCGGCGTGATGATCCGGCCGCGGTTCGTGTAGTCCTCCGGGTTCGCGCTGGCCACCACGAGCACGTCGAGGGGAAGCCGGAGCACGTAGCCACGGATCTGGACGTCGCGTTCCTCCATCACGTTGAGCATCGCCACCTGGATGCGTTCGGCGAGGTCGGGCAGCTCGTTGATCGCGACGATGCCGCGGTGGCCCCGTGGGACGAGTCCGAAGTGGATGGTCTCCGGGTCGCCCAGGCTGCGCCCTTCCGCGACCTTCATCGGGTCGACGTCGCCGATCAGGTCGGCGACGCTCGTGTCCGGCGTCGCGAGCTTCTCGACGTAGCGGTCGTCGCGGTGCCGCCACGAGATCGGCAGGGCGTCGCCGAGGTCGTCGGCTCGGCGGGCGCTCGCGGTGGTGATGGGCTCGTAGGGGTGCTCGCCGAGCTCGGAGCCGGTGATCACCGGGGTCCACTCGTCGAGCAGGCCCTGCAGGGTGCGGAGCAGGCGGGTCTTGCCTTGGCCGCGCTCACCGAGCAGGACGACGTCGTGTCCGGCGATCAGGGCACGTTCGAGTTGCGGGATCACGGTCGTCTCGAACCCGTGCAGGCCGGGCCAGGGGTCGTCTCCCGCGCGCAGCGCGGTGAGCAGGTTGTCGCGGATCTCGGCGCGGACCGTCTTCTGGACGTGGCCAGAAGTGCGGAGCTCGCCGACCGTGCGGATGTCGGGTCGGGTCACCGCTTCGACGCTACGCCGCGATCGCGAAAGCGACCGGAAGGCGGACGGGAGGCCCGTGGCGGGCCCGCCCCGCGCCTCCGTCCGCTTGTGGGTTTCCATAGCAACCGCAATGATTGAGACTCCGGCATCGGAGCCGGATTCGATAGGGGGATCCGGCTCCGAGCCGGCCCCGTCGTACCGAATGTGAACCATCTCGCCGATCTCGGCGTAGGTTCCCCTCTCGTGAGCAGCACGAACGGGGCGATCAAGAGCCTGGTCCCCGCCAGGATGGACAGACTGCCGTGGACGAGGTTCCACTGGAGTGTCGTCGTCGGACTCGGGGTCTCCTGGATCCTGGACGGTCTGGAGATCCAGATCGTCTCCAACGCCGGCTTCCAGGCCGACCTGAACCTGTCGACGCAACAGGTGACCTCCCTCGGCACGATCTACCTGGTCGGCCAGGTGGTCGGAGCGCTGGTGTTCGGGCGCATGTCCGACCGGCTCGGGCGGCGCAAGCTCTTCATCCTGACGCTCGCGATCTACCTGATCGGCTCGGGCGTCGCCGGTCTCGCCCAGGACTTCTGGTTCCTGGCCGCGTTCCGGTTCGTCGCCGGCCTCGGCATCGGCGGCGAGTACGCGGCGATCAACTCGGCGATCGACGAACTGATCCCCGCGAAGTACCGCGGCCACGTCGACATCGCCATCAACGGCACCTACTGGGGCGGCGCCGCGCTCGGCGCCTTCGCGAACATCTACCTGCTCGACACGGCCAACTTCTCGGAGAGCATCGGCTGGCGCATCGGCTTCTTCCTCGGTCCGGTGCTCGGCATCGCGATCATCTTCCTGCGGCGGCACATCCCCGAGAGTCCGCGCTGGCTCATGACCCACGGGCGCGAGGAAGAGGCCGAAGCGACCGTCACCCAGATCGAGGAGGCGGTCGAGAAGTCCACCGGCAAGCGGCTGCCGGACGTCGACGAGTCGAAGGCCATGACCGTCACGCCGACCGACCGCGTCGGGTTCCTGACCATCGCGCGCGTGCTGCTCAAGCAGTACCCGACGCGCACCCTGGTCGGAGCGTCGATGATGATCACGCAGGCGTTCCTCTACAACGCGATCTTCTTCACCTACGCGCTCGTCCTGACGAACTTCTTCGGCCTGAAGACCGCGCAGACGTCGATCTACTTCTTCCCGTTCGCAATCGGGAACCTGCTCGGACCGATCATCCTCGGTCGGTTCTTCGACACGTGGGGCCGTCGGCAGATGATCTTCCTGACGTACCTGGTGTCGGGGCTCGTCCTGGCGACCTCGGCGTTCCTGTTCCGCGCCGACGCGATCTCCGCGACGGTGCAGGTGGCCTTCTGGTGCGTGTCGTTCTTCTTCGCCTCCGCCGGGGCCTCGAGTGCGTACCTGACGGTCAGCGAGATCTTCCCCCTCGAGCTGCGGTCGCAGGCCATCTCGTACTTCTTCGCCCTCGCGCAGGTCTTCGGTGCGGTCGCACCGCTGATCTACGGTGCCTTCATCGGGGACGGGTCCTCGCGTGAACCGCTCTTCTGGGGGTACCTGCTCGGGTCCGCGGTGATGATCGGCGGCGGGGTGATAGCCCTGGTCTTCGGGGTCGATGCCGCGCGGAAGGGGCTCGAGGACGTCACCCAGCCCCTGTCCGTCCTCACCGGGGACGCGGAACAGCAGCGGCGCTGAACAGCGACGGCGGCCATGCAACATTCTGTATTCAGAGTGTTTAGCACGGCCGTCGTCGTGGTGTCACGGTGCTGGCATGGCACTCCTCCACAGCGCGACACCCACCACGACGATCCACGACGGTGCCGGTGCGGTCGGCCGGGGTGACCGCCGTGCGTGAAACTGGCGCGATGGAGCAGTCACCGATGCGTGTCGGCCGGGGCGACCGCGATCCCCACGGCCTCCGGCGCAGTCTGTTGCGCGACGCGGTCTTCCTCCGCCTGCTCGACAGCGTGCTGCGCGGCGAGTACCGCCGCGGGCAGCGCCTGCGCCTCGACACCATCGCCGAGGACATGCGGGTCTCCCGCACGCCGGTGCGCGAAGCCCTCGTCTCCCTCGAGTCCCATCAGCTCGTCACCGTGCAGCGGTACGTCGGCGTGGTGATCACGCAGTGGACCGTCGGGCAGATGACCGAGCGTCTGCGCATCGCCCGGGCGCTGGTCGTCGACCCGCCGGTGGGCGGCACGGGCCACGACGACCGCTTCGACCCGGCCTGGCTCCGCGAGTGCTGGACCGAAGCCGGGGCCTTCGTCGAACTCGCCGCGTGGTTCCTCCGGCGGCGCGGAGCCTCGGTCAGCGCCGACTGGATGCTGTCGCAGCGCACCGTGCTCGACACGTTCTTCACCGACGACGTCGCACTGGCCAACGGGATCGACGCCGTGGTCGACCGGGCGCGGCGACTCGACCTCGTCGACCAGGCCGTGCGGGCAGCGGAGCGCGATGCGCTCGACGACTGCGCCGTGGTGCTGCTCGAGCTCGCGGCGGCGCTCATCGCCCTGCCGGACCGGTTCCGGGTGGCCGTGGCCTCCTGAGTCGTCCCGGCTGCGGGTTCGCACAGGTCGGCATCGAGCCCCGCGGATCCGGGGGTCGACGGCGGATCGGTGGGTCCGCTCCGACGTCGTCCGCACTGGATCGCCAGGGATCTCCGTGGCAGCCTTGACCGGTTGCCACCCCAGGCGCGTCCACCGACGACAGGAGAGCCCGTGAACGACGTCCGCGATCGCTCCCACCGTCTCAACCGAGCCGACGGGATCGCACGGCACGGACGTCTCCGTCGGTCCGGACCCTTCCGGACCGTCGCTGCGCTGGTCGCGAGCGTGGCCGCAGTCGCGCTCGTCAGCACCGCCTCGGTCGCCGCGATCGCCGCGAAGCAGGTGACCGACGACCTCGGTGACGGCGTGCAGATCGAGGGGCAGCCCGCGCCGCGATCGAACGGCACCAAGGCCCCGTCGCTCAGCGCGTACAAGGGCGGCTTCAACATGCTCGTCGTCGGGACGGACAACGACCCGGACCAGTCCGCGGAGTTCGGGGAGCGCGACGCGACGCTCAACGACGTCAACATCCTGCTCCACGTCTCGGCGGACCACACCAACGCGACCGCGGTGAGCATCCCCCGTGACCTCGTCACCCCGATCCCCGCGTGCAAGAAGACCGACGGCTCCGGCACCGCGCCGGCCATGGCCGCGCAGCCGATCAACACCTCGTTCAGCGACGGCGGGCTGAACTGCGTGACCCAGACCGTGCAGGGGCTCACCGGCTTGGACATCCAGTACTCGGCCGCGGTCTCGTTCAACGGCGTCATCGAGATGTCGAACGCGATCGGTGGTGTGCCGGTCTGCGTGGCGCAGCCGATCGAGGACCCCTACACCGGGCTCGACCTGCCCGCCGGCACCTCGACCCTGCAGGGCGACGAAGCCCTGGCGTTCCTCCGGACCCGGCACGGCGTCGGTGACGGTTCCGACCTCGGCCGGATCTCGAGCCAGCAGGTGTTCCTGTCGTCGCTGCTCCGGACCGTGAAGTCGAACGACACGCTCACGTCGCCGACCACCCTGTACAAGCTGGCCCGTGCCGCGGCGTCGAACATGCAGCTGTCCCAGAGCCTGAACGACATCGGGACGATGGTGCAGATGGGTCGGGCGCTGCAGGACCTCCCGCTGTCGCAGGTGAACTTCGTGCAGTACCCGGGCACGACCGGCGGCACCGGGGTCTACGAGGGCAAGGTCCAGCCGACGACGTACCTGGCCGACCAGCTGTTCGCGAAGATCAAGGCGGACCAGTCGTTCTCCCTGGGGGAGGACAGCACGGGCATCGGGTCCGAGGCGAACGCGGCGCCGTCGGAAGCGGCCTCGTCGCCGGCTGCTGCGGCGCCGTCGGCTCCGGCGTCCGCACCCGCGGCTGCTGCGCCGTCGTCGCCTGCCGCCGCTGCTCCGACGGCATCCGCGACGCCGGAGACCATCGACGGGCTCGAGGGGCAGTCCGCCGACCAGGAAACGTGCTCCAAGGCCTTCGGCTACTGACCCGGCGGCTCAGGCCCCCGCCCCGCGTCTCGCGAAAGCGACAGTCTGCCGCCGAACATCCGCGGCACACTGTCGCGCTGACGGCACAGACCACGGGCCGTGCCGGCACACTGTCGCTTTCGCGTACTGGTCGGCCGCCGTGCCCGGACGCAGAAACGGGGGCGCGGTGGTGGACCGCGCCCCCGGAAGCCGCTCCCCGAGCGGGCGCCAGGCAACCGGGCGCGCCGGGCCCGGCTCGGAGAGCGACGTCGGTGCTGTGTCGCGACTACGGGGACGAGCCCCGGAATGTGATCGCCGCGTCTCGATGATGCTATTCACCGGGGTACGTCGGGACAACCCCGAGGTGTCCCCACTTCGGGGGACCCGCGTTCCGCGACCGTGCCACGCGCGGGGGTGCGGTCGGGTCGAGAGTGGCCCGGTCCTCCTGTATGGTGGTCGGAGCGCTCGCGAGAGCGCTTGGAGACGTCGCATAGTCCGGCCGAGTGCACCACCCTGCTAAGGTGGAGTCCCCTTTAGGGGACCGAGGGTTCAAATCCCTCCGTCTCCGCACTCCGGCAAGTTGTCGAATCGCCGGGGTTCGGGTTCACGAATGAGTGGGCCAGAACCCCGGCGTGACGGCGATGTAGCCGCTCTGTTTTCAGCTCCTTCGGTCGCCGCCCTTCGTTCGGCGGAATCTGCAGCTGTTGAGTCTGATGCCGCCTAGCCCTTGGGTTTCCGGGGTTGTCAAGGCCGTAGCGGCGGTGTGCGTGTCGTCCATAGCCTGGTTCACCCCCGCCTTGTCTTGGCGTGCGCGGCGCTGGAGCGCTCGACGAGAGAACTCGCACGCTTCGAGTGACGCTTAGGCTCTCTGACGTCATGGGAACTGATCAGGATCTGGCGCTGGCGGCGATCGCCGCGGCGATTGAGAACTACCGTCCGCAGGTCGTGTCTGAGTATTGGGCCGTTGCGGGTGGCGATTTCGCGCGCGCTGCGGTCATGAAGGCGAAGCCGGCGACGACCGCTGACGCCTACCGGCTCATGTACAACGTCGCGCCCTTCGTAATGTGGGCGCGCGCGCAGGATCTGCCGGAGAACGTTGAAGCTGTGTTCACGCCGGATCGATTGGACGAGTACCTCTCGACGGGGGATCGGCGGGAGTGGGTGTCGAATACGCATGTGGTCGCTCGGTGGGCGATAACTCGCGTGGGGCGTGCCGCGACTCGCCGCGCGCCGTGGAAGGTGCGTGTTGCTGCGCCGAAGGACGAGAAGCTGAGCGCGCCGTATTCACCCGAGCAGATGGATTGGTTCCGGGAAGTCGCTCAGACGCAAGCGACGACGCGGCGGTCGCGTTATATGCGGGCGGCGTTGGTTCTGCATCACGGTGCGGGCCTGAAACACAACGAGCTGCGGTTCGTTGATGAATCGGATTTTGAGCAGCGCGATGGTTTCTTCGTGGTGCGCGTCACGGAGAAGCACACGGTGAAGAGCCGCATGCCGAATCGGGCGGTTGCTGTCGACTCGGCCTACACGGAGTGGCTGCGGGAACTGTTGGATCAAGCGCGCGGGGAAACGCTTGCGCATGCTGCGAGCGGGTCGGCTACGTACGACCCGCTGAAGGTGATTCGGCGGGAGATTGAAGTTCCCGCGGCGCTGCCGTCGTTTGATCCGCGTCGGCTTCGGAACACGTGGTTGGCGGACATGTTGAATCGGCGAGTTCCGCTGCGGGCGGTGCTGGCTGCTGCTGGGTTGCAGACGCTGGACTTGCCCTTGCTGCTTCCGGCGTTGCGGGACGATGACGAGCGCCTGAGCCTCTCGGCGATGGCCGATATCTCGCTCGAGATGGGCTCCGATGAGTCGTCTGTGAGCGGCGTCGGGGGCATGTGACACCTGTTTTGAAAGCTCTGCTACTCACATGTTTCCCTGTTGTGAGGTTGACGATCTGAGCTGTAAGGTTCGGTGGTGCCCGCTGACCCCGCTCAACCCCGCGAGCACGCGCGTCAAAAGTTCGGGCTCGACTGGCCCTTCTCACCCGCAGATCAGCCGAATCTTGCGGGAGAGTCAATTGATTTTGTCCTGACCACGATCGTCGCCTGGAACCTGCAGCAGGACATCCGATCACTTCGTCAGCTGTGGAGTCACACGCGCACTCACAGAACCACGCAACCTCAGATCCGTGAGGAGGTCGCGCGTAGATACGAGCTGTCCGTCAACCAGCTGAACAAGCTTGTGCACGGCAAGCGCTACCTGCACATCCGCGAGCTGCAGCGGTTTCTCGACGACGCGACTATCGGTCCGCAGCTCCGCGAAACGCTTCGCGATGCCCAAGGCGTACTGTACGGCCGTTCGATCAAGAGCCATGCACTCGAGGCCGCGGTTGCCCGCTTTCGACCTGTCACCATGAGGAGACGAGGAGGGAAGCGTGTGATGAGTAACGAAGACCTGACGGCCGAACGGCAGTCGCAGCTGCACGAGATTGAGTCAGCGATCGAGACGCTCATGCATGTTGCCGCCAGCGTGCAAGGCGACCTTCAGGGACTCGCGGACGTCAGCGACGGACGCAACCCCGCGTGGGGCTCGAAGCTCCATATGGACTGGGAACGCACTCACGCGCAGCTCCGCGACCAAGGTCTTCGGAAGCGCATTGCCGCCGAGGCGCCTGAGCCCCAACTCGGTGTTCCGTTCGCGGCGACCGTGCGAGCAGCGATCCCGTACCGGCGGGAGTTCACGCTCACCGACCTCCGCAAGACGCTCGGCGTGGACCGCATCCATCCGTCATCGAGCAACATCCTGCACTCGACCATCGACTCGATGGTCAAGCGTGGGGAGCTGATCCGCATGGGGCGTGGACGCTACGAGTCCACACCGCTGCTCGGAAAGCGCAAGCAGTCCCGAGGCCCCCGCCTCAATGAGGACAACACGACTTCCGGCGACGACATCGCCGGACCGATGGGCTAACGCCCCGATTCACTGTCCACGGACAGGGAGGAGTACGAGGAACTCGCCATGCACAGCCGCCAACACGGCGGCGAAACCACAAAAGCCACCACCGGAGCGGAACATCCGCAGGGTGATGGCCTTCGAGGTATCTCTCGCCAAAAAGATTACTTCGAGGCTACACGCCGCTCCGGGAACGCGCAACCCCTGGTTTCGTCGACCCTTCACACCATCATGCCCGGACCCCGTTCCGAGCCACTCGAAGCACCACACGTCGTACCGCCCTACCCTCGGAGACGGCCCGCTACACGCACCCGCCCTGGGACCCGCGTGCCCGATCTCACCCGTGGTCGCCGGCGCACGCAGGCGGCAGCGTGGTGAGCCGCGCCTACGTCGGCGGGGTGTGGGCGCACACCACCGACGAGGTCTACGCCCGCTACCGACCGTGGTTCTGCGACGAACGCTGGTTCGTCGCGGCACGCGAGCAACTCATCGGTTGGGCGCGAAGCGTAAACGCGTCGACTCCGACGGCCGCGTACAAGAACACGATGTACGTCTGCCAGTTCGCCCGCTTCGCTCACAAGCACGACATCCCCTTCGACCCCGAAAAGCTGTTCACGCCGGAGAACGTCGAGTGGTACGTCCAAACTGAGCTGACCGAGCACGGCGAACACTCCCGGTCCACCCAGCGCGGATCACTCCGCCTGGTCGGCCGAACGATCACCCGTCGAGTCGCGTGGCCGCCACCGGAAACCCGGTTTCCGAAGCCCGCCGCGGCAGAGCCATACTCGAGCCTGGAACAGCACCGACTGATCAGCCTGATCGATATCCAAGCGACCGAGCGTCGTCGGCGCGCATGCCGCGGCGCCGTGCGGCTGGGATTGGGCGGCGGATTCCGCGGGCCCGAACTGGAACGGATCACCGGCGCCGACGTCGAACAACGCGACGACCTCGTCATGGTGCACGTCCGCGGCGACCGGGAACGTACCGTCCCGATCCGTCGTGACCACGCCCACGACGTGTTGGAGCTGGCGTTCGAGCACCCCGAAGAGCCGCTACTCGGACCCTTCAAACCACATCAGCGGGACCCGTTCTCCCGCGTCAAGGCACTGCTGGAGATCCCCTCCTGGGCGCCACCGCTGGAAGTGCGACGCCTCCGCGCCACCTGGATGGTGTCTGTCCTCAACGAGGACATCCAGCTCGCCACCTTCGTCGACGTCGCGGGAGTCACCGACTTCCGCTTCGCACACCTACTTCCCCACCTGCACAGAAAGGACACCAGCGAGGTCGCACGCGCCCTCGCCGGGCACAACGCATGACGAACACCACCGACTCCCACAACCCGATGCCGTCCTGGCTGCCCGAAGGTCGCCCCATGGACCGCGTCGAAGCGATCACTACCGCCCTGGCCATCCTCTCCAACTCCGGCCTAGAGCCGCTCCTCAACAAGCTGGAGCGCACCACCCCGGGACGTGGACGGCACGTCAGCTTCGCAGCGATGCTCGCCGCCAGCATCGCGTTCAAGGTGCAGGACCCCAAGCGGGACGTGAAGATCGCCGACATCGCCCGCTGGGTCAGCGCCCTTGCCCCCGGACAGCTGCGTCGACTGGGTGTCCCGCGAGGGTGGACCTACTTCAACTTCCAGACCACGTTCAAAGCTCTGGCCGAAGCGTTGGAACCCGATGGAAGCGACCGCCGCATCGACTCAAACGGCACGATCATCAGTGTCCGCCGCCCGGACCTGTTGAGCTTGGACGAGTTCGCGAACTCCCTGCTCTCGGGGTCCTGGAAGCTGCGCGACTGGAGGGCGCCGCTGCCGTGGACACAGGTGCAGGCGATCGACTCGACCGACATCGAAACCCACGCCCGCGCCCGCGCGTGGACGAAGCGGCCGGACAGCCTTGACGAGTACGAGCCCGACGACTCCACCCCGAATCGGGAGTGGAATGAAGACCCCAACGAGTGGCCGAAGATCGGGCACCTCGACAGCCGGAAGATCGTCAGCGCCGACCTGCAGGCCCGCATCGGTTGGCGGACCAAGACTGACGGGCGGGCCACGAACGCGTTCAACGGGTACGACGCGCACCTCCTGGTCGACGCCGGCAACCCGGGATCGAAGTTCTGGGTACCACTTATCCGCGGCGTCACCGTGCGACCGGCGGGCAGCTACAAGGCGCAGGCTGGACTCGACCTGTTGGACTCACTGCACGGCGGCATCCAGTTCGACCACCTCACTGCCGACCGTGGATACAGCCACGCGAGGTCCGAAGCGTGGGCGAAGCCGCTTGCGGCTCGTGGCCTGAAGTACGTCCACGATCTCCACACCAGCCAGCGCCGCCCGCACCCCTCTGACAGCCTGCCGGGAGCGTTCTGGCTGGACGGAACCCTGTTCCCAACGTCGCTACCCACCCGGATGCGAAAGCTGCCCGGCTTCAAGGCACGCACCAGTCGAAAGGAACGCGACGAGCTGCTCGCCCGCTACGACGAGCGCGCACAGTGGGCGTTCGTTCCCAACCGACGCTTCGACAACGGCGACATCCAGTACAAGGGCCCTGCGCGCGCCGGGCACCTTCGCTGCCCGAACTACCCGCCCTCGGCACGGCTCGGCGCGCACGTGCCCCGCAGCAACTGCGTGCCAGGGGAGCCGTGCGCCTGCGCGGCGACGAAGGTAATTCCCGCCACCGAAGGAGCCTGGGAGCGCCAGCAGTACGTCTACGGCACCACCAAGTGGGCCGCCTACTACGGGCTGCGGAACATGGTGGAAAGCCAGAACTCGCAGCTGAAGTACTGGCGAGGTTCAATGCGCCGCCACAGCACCCATGTGTTTGGAACTACCGCGAACACCCTCGTGCTGGTCCTGAACTGCATCGCCGTGAACATCAGCATGCTCCGCGACGCCTACGGCGCCACCGACCCCACCCGCCCTACCTCCACCCACGACGTGGCCCCGCAGCGCCGACGGAAGCCCAAGGTCACGCCCACACACCTTCAGCCCCGACGCCGCAGTCGCACAACCACCTGACGCGAAACCCTCCATGGGGTGCGCCGTCGACCACTCTCGGCGCACCCCACCCGCCGGCGCGCCCACGCGCCACCGATCCTCGCCAAGGAGACCCCATGACCCACCCGACTCTCGTGAACGGTGCCCCGCAACTGCCTGTCATCCGAGGCAAGGGCAACAGGCCCGCGACCCCCCGAACGGTCCGCCTGTCTTCAGGACAGCGCCGCCTCTGGCCAACCCCGACCGGAGCGCCACGCTTCGACCTGACCTACCCCTACGAGCACCGCGTCGCCATCGCGGGCGACTGGGAATCGGACTGGCCATCAGTCGCGGCGACGCTCCAGGCGCTTCGACGACGTGCACCCGACATCCTGACGATTCTGCACCTCGGCGATCTCCGCTACGAAGCCCCCCGCAGCACAAGCGCTGGCGTACCGGGTCGTCGCTTCATCAGCGACCTCGACGAACTCCTCGAACAGCTCCGATTCAACCGGCTGATCCTCACCGCAGGAAACCACGACTGGTGGGACCAACTGCACGCCGAGTTCGAACGGCACCCGGATCGCATGTACCGCATTAGCCCCCGAATCTGGATCGCCCCCAGGGGCTTCCGATTCCAGATCGGTGAGGCCACGTTCATGTCATTCGGCGGGGCAGTGTCCTTGGACCGCGGACCCGGCAGCAGCTCATGGAGCGTCAACGAAGCGCCGACACGTGTCGACGTCGACCGGGCGAGCCGCGGAGGACGGGTCGACGTGCTCCTCACCCATGAACCGCCCGAAGCCGGCATCCCACAAGTCGACGCCATCACTGGCCGAGCAGAGCGATGGCCACCGGAGCGGCTCGAACGATCAGCGCAATCACGTGCGCTGATCACCGACCTCGTCGCAGCCGTCACCCCGTCGCGCATCTTCCACGGGCACATGCACGTCCGGGGCGAAGCCCACACCGCCGACGGACGATCAACGTTCAGTCTCGCCGTCGCCGGAAAGCCCGGCAACGTCGGCGTCCTCACCGTCAGCGACGACCACTTCCTCGACTTCAACTGGAGCGAGGCCCCGCCGAACCGATGAGCCCACCGGGCCCGCGCCGCCGGGCACACCCTCGCGACCGGCTGCGGCGCCGTTGGATCCAACCCAAACGCCCGGATCGCCGTCCAAGCTCACGACCACCGAAACCCGCCACCAGGAGAAACCAACCCTGAGCACACGTCGCCAGCTGACGGATCGCATCGGCCGTCCGCTGCGGAAGTACGAGACGAACTCGACAAACAACACGAGGAAACGCCATGACCGAGCAGCTGCCGATCAAGCGAGCAGCCCGCCTCCTCCAGCGAAGCGGGGACCCTGCGTACGCGAAGTACACCGTTGCCCTTCGCGTGGCCACGGCCCGGGCCTCTACAGATCCGGAATGGGCACCCCAACTTGTTCAACTGCATCTCGCCGACCGCGACAACGCCCGGGACGCCGGCCGCGACCCGGGACGGTTTGGCACCCCTCTGAGCGCCTCCTGACCCGCGCGCGACAACGACAGTGCTCCGAGTAGCCCCCGAACCAAAGACAGGAGAACCAACCATGCCTGGAACGAACGACCTGACGGATCGCATCGATCATCTGCTCCACCAGTACGACATGAACCCGGACGCGTTCTACAGCGCCATCCTCTACTCCTTGCACCGCAGCGGCCCTCCCCACCGGCCGGCGATCCCTCCGACACTGAAGCTGGACGAGACTGACCTGGAGGACGCCATCGAACAGATAGCTGCAGGTGCTTTCCAGACGTACGCAGCCGAGAACGCCGCGGTCGCCGTCGCTGGATCTGACTCCGTCGCGACTGCGGCGCGGCTCCTCCGGATCGAAGCCAAACCGTTCGCGGACATCGTCGAAGGGGGACGCCTCCTCACAGTCCAAATCGCCGGCAGCGTCAGAGTGCCGCGATGGCAGTACACCGACGCCCTGCCGACGAGCCTTCTGCCCGGATTACCCGCGATCCTCACCGGCGCACACAAAGCCCGTATCTCAGCGCAGACGTTGGCGGGCTTCATGACTCTTTCACAACCTGCCCTCTCCGCCGAAGCGGCGCTGACCCCCCGCCAGTGGCTGATGGCGGGCTACCCCGCCGACGCGGTCCTCCGCATCATCGAAGGCTGGGCTCACCGATGAACACCATCACCAACGAAACCCGCCAGATCACCATCACACTGCCGACCCGAACCGCAAATCTTCTCACGGCCAGCAGCATTCACGAGAGCACAAACGTCAGCGACTACATGGTCGTCGCGGCCGTCACCGCTGCCCGCGCACTCATCGACAAAGACCTCGAAGGGGGCCACACCGAGACGCGATGGCAGTTTTTTGACGAGCTGTGGTTGCGCCGTCACGCACGCCGGATCCACCGGTACGTGCGCCGGGGCCGTCGATTCATCGTGACGCTTCACGGCGAACCAATCGGGTACCTGCTCCGCCCGACCGCCGGTCCCGAAGGTCCGAGCACTGCGCCTCGCACGCAACGGAAGCGGCATCCATGATCCTCACCGGCATGAACCGAAGCACCCAAGCAACTTTCCCGGTCGACGTCGCAACCAACGCCCCGTACGTCAGCGTGCGGCGTTTCGCCCTCGAGCGCCGCGATCGAGGGCTGGGACAGGACATTGTCATCACGCTGGGCTACGACGTCGGCGCGGACGAGCCCCCCACGTGCATCTCGTTGCTTGCTGTCATCGGTGCGACCCTCACCGACCCAATGACACACACTGACCTGCGACCGCGTGTCTACGACGAATGGGGGCCAGTCCCCTGGGGTGCGCGTCCCCCATCGGTCCGGATTGCCGCGCCGTTGTCCGCGCAGTACTGGGACGCTCCCAGCGCAGCTGACGTCGACCTCCGCGTCACAGCGTGGCGCACTCCGACATGACATCGTCGTGAGAACGTCGTTGGCTTTCCGCGGCTTCGGGCGGTGACCGGTCGATCGTGTGCTGCCGGTCACCGCCTTCTAGCGCGTCAGTGGGCTGCTTCGTACGCGTCCCGCACAGCCCGCTGATACGACCGCGAGAAGAAACCTCGTGGCCGTTCTCCGCCGCCCAGCTGCGGATCTTGGCGAGTTCGTTCGGGTCAGTGCGAGACGACGGGGACGCGGACGGCCGGTGACGTCCCGGTGACGTTGGACGCACTCGCGTGTTTGAGCGTGTTTGTGACGGCCTCCTGCGTCACCTGGTACACGTCGACACCGACCGCCATCGGCACTTGCTCTGAGGTGCCCTCGGTCTGCAGCGTTGCCCGCAGGCCCGTCGCGCTGATGACCTTGAGCAGCGCCGCCAGCCCGTCGATGCTCGGTGTGGGCAGCAACCCATTGGACCCTCGGATCGTCCCGACTGCGTGGCGGGTGTCATTGAGGGTCGTGCGGGCAGTTCGTTCGATCAACCCGACGGCTGCATCCACACGCTCCGGCTGCCGAGCCAGCCTGCCGGTGCTGGCCGCTGCGAGGGTGTCGATCACGGCAGGCCGTGGGCGATGACGTCGTGCATGTCCCGCGCGATGCGGTTGCGCTCGTCGGCGACCGCGAGCCGGGTCTGCTGCGCACGCTCCTGTTCGGCCCGAGCGCTTTGGTCCTGCAGCACCTCGACCGCGTCAATCGCCAGTTTCGTGATCAGCCGCCCGTGTTCGGGGACTTCGTCCTCGGGAGCGCTCTGGGTGCGGCGGCGCTGCCAACCACACGTAGCGAGTCGAGCGAACGGCCAGATGCGCCGTCGTCCTCCGGTTCGCGATCGATACGCTGCGTGCCGACGAGTTCCCTGTCGAGGCCTGGGCCGCTCGTTCAGCCGCTCGAGCCGGTATCCCCGCTGCGGGACCACTCGTTCCCAGCGCGCAGTCACCTGATCCAGAACAGGACCTGGGCCACAACACCTTCGCCTACGCGGTCCACCCGGGCGCTAACATCGCCGCCATTGTCGCGAGCGGGTACGACGCGAACCTGCTGCTGCGGGCGGGAGGGAGTGGCCCGGACCTGACCGCTACGGTGATGTCCTCGTCGCCAGGTGTGCGCGTCGAGTCGGTAAAGCCCGCCGACGACCGGTCCGGCGACCGCGTCGTCCAGCTGTACGACGCGCTCGGCGGACGGACCGACACCGAACTGGACTTAGGCTCCAGCCGTCCGTGAATCGAGTGAGATCTGGGCCGAGGCCGGCGCGCCGGTGAGCGGCGACTCTTCGACGGCGTCGACGGCCCGTTCGAGTGGGGCGCGCAGTGCGCGACCAGAGGGACGGGTCGATCAGGGTAGAGTGTTGCTGTGCGTTCGTCCGTGAGGGACCCGTGGGTTCGCGACCTAAGCGCTCACAGAGTTGGGAGACCCAGGTTCGAATCCTGGCGGCACACGCGTGGTGCTGTAGCTCAGCGGTCTAGAGCGTCCCACTTTTCTTCAGCCGCTCGATCCCGGCTCGCACCTCGTCGTCCGTGAGTTTCAATGCGTCGAAACCGCCACGAAGGTAGCCCTTCACGCTGCGGGCAGCGCTCGGGTCCCTCAAGGATTTGCCGCTTTCGCAGAAGTACTCGTGCACCGCCATGTCGGTCCACGCATCGCGCGGGATGGCGAGTTGCAAGCCCCTATTCACTTCGTAAGCCAGTCGCTTTTGCACAGCGAGCGCGCCAACGAGACCTGCAGTGCCAACAAGCGCTGGATCACCCACGGCCGGGATCCTGAGTCGCTCGCTTGTAAGCGACTCCCAGGTCGCTCGTTGACTTGAGCTAAGGGAAACGTATTGGTCGACCAGGTCCTGACGAACGAGGCCCGCGGCATGCGTATGCGCGTTGCGGATGCGGCGCGTGAGGTGGAACAATGCCAACGCGTCGCCGTCGACAGAATAACCAGTTAGCGTGGAAAACTTCTCATGCATCTGATCGGAGTTCACCGTCGCTGCGCTATTCGAGGCGAGTCCGTGGGGGATGAGGAGTCGGATGCATGAACGAACAAAGTCTTCGTGCAGGCCGAATGTGAAGTTCAACGCCATTGTGCAGACTTCTCCCTCTGCCGCCGCAAGCAGCGCCGTGGCGCGATCTAGGCGCTGATTCATTCGCTGAACATGCGGGAGTTCAGGGTAGACGGCTGCTAGCAAACTACGTTGATTGGGCTCATCCGCCATCGTCTTCACGGCGAGCTTGGAACCGACGAGCAAGGCCCAAACGGTGTCGCTCGCTTCAACTCGTCGACGTTCAAGCTCACGAAACTCTTTGAACTTGACCTGCGGGTGGGTGCGGTACTGGCTGCTCATGCAAGAACTCTACCGAGCAGTCACTACCCGCGGCGTCAAACCGCATCTCGCGGCGGCTTGAATGTGCAGCAGTAAGTAACGACCACTCTTGCCTCGCTCGTATCTACCGGCGCGGCGGCTTGGCTTGCTTCAGACCCTAGGTGTGATGGCGCAATGCTCTGCGCCGTCCCGCGGGGAGATGCTGTCCTGCTCAAGGCAGCCGATCGCGCTCGGTCTGCACAAATTTAAAATGGGGTATCTGGGGAGAAATCGATACTCAGCCTCACAGGCGCGACGATGGAGTGCGGAGCGAGAACGGGGTCAATCCCGGGCATTATGGGGTTTCCACACTTGGAAGCGGCTGCTCGGAAAAGAGAATACGTGGAATGTATCCTGCCCGTCGAGCAAGCCGACGCGGAGGTCTTCACGCTCTTGCTCCGGGAAGAACGCGCTAGGCTCAATGGGGCTGGTTATGTATTCGATGACAATAGCTGGCGCGTCGTAGATGGGAAGCTGCTTGGTTCGCATGCCTGGCTTCCAGGTGACGAGATCGCCAACGTTAAATTGTTCTTCCCTTTGGTAGACGCGGAGTGCGTTCGAAAGATTGTCGACGTAGTCCGGTTCCTTTGTAGCCTCGCGATACCGTTCTATGAAAGGATCATCCTCGGTCGTGGAGCCGCCTCCGATGGGCTCATCTTGTGTCCCGGCGGTATCGGTCATCGTCGACTTCTTCCTTGCCGAGTCGCGACGGGGAGGCCGCGCTGGCGCGCGGCGGCGCTGGGCTCAGTCCAGTCGCTCACCGGCGGGTTGCGGACCATGTATGCGTTTTGTACGGGGGTGTCCACCGCAGTCGGGATTGTACGCTCAACCGTCACCGGCTGTGGTGCGACACGTTCTTCGTTCATTCGCGCAATTCGTGCACGAATGCGTCGTTTGAATGCGGCCTTAGTTCGAACGGATTTGGACTGTCGGGGCGCGTAATCGATCAGCATCTGCAGGGCATGGTCATCGTGCCTCTGGTGAAAGTACACGGCACGAGTAAGGAGGTAGTCGTCGTCCTCGGACGGCGATAACGCTGAATACAGGCGAAAATACGTGTCTGCGTAGCCTTGCTCGGCGTTTAGGCGTTCCGCGAGGGCTGAGATCAGTAATGGTTCGACGACGTTGCGGGCTCGAATGCGTATGTCTTCTAGTTCCGCCGGTTCCGCCAGCGCCCATGCGAACCCCCGATGGGTTGGGCTCCACGACCGTAATGTTTGGCTCATGGGGTGCAGCGCGCGAACTGAGTGAGCAAGCGACTCGACCTCGGCCGTCAGGGCCGGCCCTGCTAGTGCGACGACGTGCCCTGGCGTGAACGCGCGACGCTGCCCTTCCTGCGCGAACAAGTGGACGAACTGGTGGTCGCCGTTCGCGATGGGCCGGAGCGAAGAGGGAGCAAGGCTGCCTCCGACCGCGACGTAGTGGTGCTGCTTGATGGCGACGACGGGGTCTGCGGTGACGATGTTAGCTTCGTTGCCGCGGAGGCTGCCAGCGAAACCGATGAGCGTGACTGTGTTCACGAGAACCGTCCATTTCGTAGTGCTTCCATCATGCCGGAGTACGGGTCCATGGTTTCGGTGGCGACACGCAAAAAGTTGCGCTGGTGGCGCACGTTCTCGGTCGAGCGGAGCGGCTTCTCAGCGGACAGCCACTCGCGGTACAGCTTGAGGTACCCCGGACGCAAATATGCTGCGAGGAGCCGCACCGATCGAGGAGAAGTTCGGACGGCGGGAAGCCGACCCTCCCAGGCCCAGCGTCGCGGGTCCGGGTTGCCCCCGAAGATAACCTCAGGTACCCGTGGGCTTGTCGGGATCGTGCCGGGCGTATCGCTGTTGTAGTCCGATGGGCGGTCGAAGGCATCGCGGATCCATGCTCGCAGCTCGGACTGATGAGTCGAGAGTTGCATGCTTTCGCGCGCGACGAGCTGCTTTGGCGTGAGCTTTGGTGTGCGAACCGGGATCTTCCGCAGCGCGATGCCGCCGGTATCGAATGGTGCAACGGCGCCGCGCAGCGCGTCGTTTTGGACAGGGGCGAACACGGTTACGTAGTCCCCGAAGTGCGGCGAGTTCCGCCCCACCCCGTAGTAGACGAAGTGCTGCCCTCCGAAGAGGATGCTTTCAGCTTTCTCTGTGTTCTCGGTCGGAGTGAGGGTGCCGAACCTGCCAGTCACCCGTCGAAACAACAGCTCCTGCCATTCGATCTCTCCGGTGGGATCTTGCCCGGGTCCGTCGGTCGGCGACTCGGGCTGCACCGCGGCGTCGGCTTCATCGATCGGCATGCCCTGGATCCACGGCCAGGAGTGATCGCGTGAAAACAACCGAGGCACAAACATGAGGACTTGACGATATCGCACTGCAGCGTACTGTTGCGCACCCCCGTTGCGGGGCCGCGGCGGTTAGACCGCGGCGCGCTGCTGTGTGCGAACAGCGTCGCTTGCGAATCGTCGCCGTTCTGGACGGTCGCCGACATGGCGCTCCGCTCGACCTCACCAACGTCACGGTCGCCGCGATCGCCGAGTACCAGTGGGTCCGTGACACGCACCCACGACATCGGCCGCGGGACACCACCTCCCGCACAGGAGGCATCGCGTGAAGTTTAGCGCCCACTCCACTGATCGAACGCGCTGCAGCAGGCTCGGTCCGCGGTCATGCCACACGATCACAGCGTCGACTACGTCGCCGTGACGAGCGGACCGCAGCAGAGTCTTGAGGGGTCCATCATGGATCTCGCGGACGCCATCGCCTACTCGGACCACGATCCGGAAGACTTCTGTGTCAGCGGGACGATCAAGCTCGAACGCGTGCGCGAAGAGCTGAGCGCGGGCCCGCGCTCAGCTTGACGGAGCGGAACAACCCGGCGGTGATTCGAACGTTTTTGTTACGCAGTGGAGCAGCTCCAGCGTGACTACACGCAGTTCGACCCGACAAGTTGGTCGCGGCCATCAGCGGAGTCAACGCCCTGTTCGAAGACACGAGCGGCAATCTGGGCGGCACGTGGAACACGGGCGACTTCGAACTGAGCGTGCGACAGCAGCTCAGCCGCAAAGTTGACCGGCTCTTCGGCGCCATCGAGTGCAGCAACGCTCCTGGGGCACCGCCGGTGTATCTCGAGAAAGCGCCCTGGCACGAGATGCAGGTCATGAAGCTCATCACCAAACGCTTACTCGTATCCAGCCCAGCGGCATCGCACTGCCCGGCGCAAGCTTCAACGACCTACCAAGCTCCTAGCCAGGCGCCCGCTGACGCCGAGAACTGAGACGCCCCGCATCAGACAGGTGTGGGTGATTGATCGCTTGGAATGCCTCTGGGAACTGTTTGCCAAGCAGAAGGTCCGCCCAGCCGGAGTGCGGCCACCTCGACCACGACGTGCATCGGCGACACCACCGCGCGAGCGCTGTCTTAGAACTTCCGACACTGGCGGGCCTTCGGCGCTACGCCATAGAGCCGGGGCGAGACACCACTCAGGTCACGGCTCCTGGCTCATCTTGTGACCGCCTCCACACGCTCATAAGTTACGTCGTACCGGGTGTCGGGGAGATGCCGCGCGGGCGTCATCGGGTGCTGAGTTTGCGCACGCCCCAGGCGATCGCACCGATGACAATGCTCGTCACTGTCATCATTGTCCCGACCGCGGGCACCCAAGCGCGCACGTCCTCCAGCGATGGCAGAGGCGTCTGCGTGCTCTGCAGGAACACGGTCGCGGCTAGCGCTGCGAAGAGTACGACTACAGCGCCGCTAAGCGCCACGAGGATCCACCCCGCCCGAACCTGCGGGTCGAGGCGTCCCACGTCGAGGGTGACCACGGTTTGAGCCTGTCTCCGGAGCTTCGCTGTTCGGGCTGTCGCTCCGACCGCTGCTTCTACCTGATCGGTCACGACAGCGCCGAAATCGCCCCCGGGGAGTCGAGTCTGCAAGTCGAGGGCTGCAAGTTCTGCACCCCAGTCGGCGACACGTCGCCACCACAGCGCGTCCCGGTGGTGCCGCGCTGCCGGCTGATCGGTCGCACGGGCGTAGCGATTGACCATCACGCGTTCGATCCGCGCAAGTCGAGATCGTGCTTCCGACCAGTGCAACGGTTTCTTTGGTCGCCGTAGCGCCGCCAGCGACGCGTGGACGAGTTGCGCCTCGAAGGGCGCTCTTCGCCGCCATCGCCCGTGTTCGGACATCACCGTGGCAATGCCGAACATGAGATCAACGCCAAAGATGGACAAGGCGAGGAAGACCCAGCCGGGAGCGTCGAGCTCTGGTACCCAAACGATGACGGCCAGCAGCAGTTGCGCGGCGCCAATGAGAAGGCTGAGCTGGTTGAGCAAGCGCGCCGGACCGAACGCACCTCGATTCGCTCGCCACAGGTCTTCCGCACGCGGACGGTGCGCGGCGATAAAACGTGCCGTGCGTGGCCCGGATGGCAGCGTCGCGGCCGTCGCGGCGTATACGGTCCCGCGAATCCGTGACCACCTTCGGGCGAGGACCTCTAACGATGTCATCTCTGACGCGTTGGTCGTAGGCCCAGTGGACGCGCCCCCGAGGAGCGCCAGGCTCAGCAACCACACCATGACCGCGTTTGCCGCGAGCAGCAGCGCCCACCATTCGCTCCATGTGGCAGAAATCAAACCGGACACCGTTCCCCTCCTCGAGCCCATTCTGAACCGTCAACGCATGTTTAAGGACTCTTCGCACTACCGCGCATCGGCCGAGCGAGCCGGCGCGCCACATGGCACCACGTCATATCGTTGCTGCCCACCAGCGCTTCGGCAAGATCAGTTCTGGTCCGACCCGGACGTGCCCGCTAAGACAGCGTTCACTCGATGCGGGCGTTGGTCGCAGTAGCGGTGACACCGGCTCGATCGCCTAGCGTGCCCAACGGTCCTCAGTCGTCCTCCAAACAGCTGCCTCACCCGTCTCATCCGGCGGTGGCGCCGATCATCAGCGAGCCGCGCACATCGACACGCAATGAGAACCCAAAATGATGTCGTGGCAACTGCGTATGAGCATCGAGAGGTAACCACCTGGCTGCGGCCGCCGCGCGTTGCCGTGCTCGTATTCGGTGGAGATGCGACGTGGCGAGACTGGAGCCTGAAGGTGCTGGAGGCCGTCTCGGACGTATGGGGCGGAAACGGGTTCGTGCTGGTCCCATACTCATCGGACGGCAGCATTCATCCCGCCGTTCTGGAAGAGCTACGCCGGTACGACCCGGACCGAATAGCGCACTTCGCTGCCGAATCGGCAACCTGGCTCCAGCTCTCACCCGAACTCATCACAGACCGCGCCGATGATGCACGCCCGGTGGGGGAGACCTTCATTCCCAGGGCGGCCTCGATCGCCGCCGACACCGCGCACACCCTCTGCTCGTCGATGCCTGGCATCTTTGCCGAGTACTGGGACTCCCGCTTCATCATGCTCCGCGAACGCGGCAATCCGCTGCCACCGGAGCTTGTGCTGGTGGACCCGATCTCGCGGCCCGCAGCAGCGCTGGTGGTCCGGCCGGAATGGGATTCCGACCTGGCGTTGTTTGGCGCGTTCGTCACCGGTCGACCCGCCCTCGACGAGCCCTCGAAAGCCGCCACCGCCCCAGCGCCCACGCAGCTGGCCACCTGGCTTCTCACCCGCGACAATGACGATGCGCCAGAAGAGCTGGCGTGGTTCGCGGGAATGGAGCTGGCTCTCGGCACTTCTGCCATGTTCCCCTGGTTCGACGAGACACGAGATGGCTTGTCGTGGTACCTGGAAGAAGCGGACACCGCGCCGCTGACCATCGCCTACGGATCCTCAGCGAGCGACTTCGCACTCGCCGTGCTGCTCGACCGTATCCACGGCGACGCGCTCTGGATCACCGACGCGATGCTCTCCGACGAACAGACCACAAGCAGCATCGCCCAAGGCGTCCATCGACGACTTCATCGCGACCAGCACGAGCGGGCCGCCTTCATCACGGCAACTGACCCGGATACCGTCGAGGCAGCACGTCAACGCATTCTTGAGCCACTCCGCTCCTTCGTCGACGAAGACGACCTCGATCGCCTCATCTCTACCAGGACGCCGATCGTGACCGAGGAAAGCCGCCTGCTCCTCAACGGCGAAGTGGGACGACGCAGCAGTATGCCGGTCATCACCGACGGCGACCAAACGGTCACCTTCGCCCGCGAACTCGAGCCCGACACTCCAAACTCGCCCGAACGCTACCTCACCGGACGTGGCCTACCCGGTTGGGTCGTCGATGTCGCCATCGAGCGGGTCTCCATGCCGACTGGACGCGGCGCCGACCCGGACTCCCTGGTACGGCTCGATCGGCAAACGTGGGCCACCGTCCGCGCCAGCAAGACCGGGATCAGCTTCGACGGCGGCCACACCGGGTACGTCGCCCCCGGCACGTTGCTGCACCATCGCACTGCCCGACCTCGGCTGCGGTTCCTTGGCTTGCTGCCGTGGGTGCAAGGTCGCGCTGCGACGCGGCAGCTCACAGCCCAACCATCCCGGCCGGGACAGCACGCCGACCTGGTCGCTAGACGCCTCGGCAGCCGCGCGCGACTGCGCGCCATCACCGCATCACCGATGGGCGCCCTGCTGCGTGAGTTTCTCGACGACGCCGTCTCGGAAGGCGGTCGAACACGCTTACGACGGGCAGAACGCAACGAGTCGTATTTCACGTTCGATGCGCTCAGCCAGACGGGCAGGATGTCCGACAATGGGCAGCTTCGCGACGGTCTCGACGAGCTGCTCGATGCGGGCCTGCTGCGGCGCGGCCTGATCCTTAACTGTGGTGAGTGTGGCGCCGTGTCGTTTATCTCCGTCGACAACATCGGACAGCGTTTCTCATGCCCGCAGTGTGACGCTGAGAACTCGTTGAACAGACAACGGTGGCACGCCAGCGATACCGAACCGCCGTTCAGCTACGACCTGCACCCAACCTGGCGCACCATGCTGCAGCACAACGGTGACCTGCCGCTGCTACTCGGAAATCGGCTCGGACGGATGCGATCCGCGTACGTCGACATCTCGGAGATCGAATTCTGGGACGCCGATCACGTCAAACGTCACTACGAGATCGATCTGATCGCGCTCTGCGATGGGCAACTCATCGTCGGCGAGACAAAATCCGGCCCTCTAGGAAACGGGGCGCAGCGTCGCGAGATGATCAAGAAACGACTAGACGCTGCCGAGATGCTCGGTGCAAACTTGATCGTCTTCGGCACCGCGGAACCCGACTTCAGTCAGACCGACCGCGACGCCGCGGACGCGTTGCGGCGGCAAAGACTCTCACCAGTGGAAGTGGAGTTCGTCACCGACCTCCGACGGCTCGGTCTCCCGTTCACCGGT
Organism: Curtobacterium sp. PhB172; assembly: GCF_003752545.1. Classification (NCBI taxonomy): domain Bacteria; kingdom Bacillati; phylum Actinomycetota; class Actinomycetes; order Micrococcales; family Microbacteriaceae; genus Curtobacterium; species Curtobacterium sp. PhB172. Next base: position 80,642 of record NZ_RKIF01000013.1, on the reverse strand, counting down.
TGGCCCTGATCGCGGCATAAACGGGTTTCAGTCACCACGAATGATCCGCTCGCCTGTGTCGATCTGGCTCACAGCCCAACTGGGCGTCAGGGTGTTGACGCCGCGCGTCCGAGAAGTGTCCGCTTTGGGCTTATATGTGGCCGCGGCGCTGACCGGGAGGGCTTGATCAGAGGCGGCTTCTCGCCCGGTCATCTCGGTTGCCGGACAGCACGGTTGCGGTGTTTGGCGGTTGGGAGACTGAGTAGATCCGTCCGTGATTCGAACAATTGCTGCAGTGCAGCGATGGCGATGGCGACGGCGTCGGAGGCCATCTGTCGGAGGGTCCAATCGTCCAATTCACTGTCGCCGTGCACCACGCGGCTCCGAGCGTTGTAGATATCCCGGAGGTGCTGTTTGTTGGCCTCCTGATCCTGGCCCGGTCGGTGCAGCAGGTGATCGAGTGCCTCCGTGACACCCTTCGTCGTGCCGGGCGTGATGCCGAACAAGCTCTCCCACACGATGACCGCGTCAACGAGGATGTCCTCAGCGCGCTTACGCTCGTTGATTGCCTGCAGCAACCGTCGGACGGCAACGCCAACGTGAGGGCGGTGATCATGTACGGCGACCGCCCACCGGCGCCAGGAATCGACCTCTGGTCTTGTCAGTCGAGCGGGCAACAGGCCCACGGCGTTTACCGGATCGCCCCAGTTGACAATGCGGCCGTAGCTGAAGGGCTCCATGGCTGCGCGCCATGTGGGGTAGATCGACGATTGAGGATTCCCGGTGCTCAGCAGCAGCGCGAGACGGAGTGTCTCGGCGGCCTCTTCGATCGCGGTAGTCGTCTGAAGCAGCGGCGGGATCCAGGGCTGGTCTGCGGGACGGTGGGTGATCGACGCTGTGTAGGGCGCCGACGTCTCAAGGACGAGGTCGCCGCTATAGGCGATGGCGGTTGTATAGCCGTCCTCGTCGGTGGTGCTTGTGCCGCCTGATATCCGAGCGATGTCGGCGAAGTAGCGATCGCGTTCGTCGACGCGTCGGAGGGTGCCCCAGCCGAGATCGATTCTCTCGACATCGCGAGGGAGCAGCACGCCGGTGAAGCCGATTCGTACTGGAATCTGAACAGCGCCGTCGAGCGCCTCGCGTGCGCGCTCGAGCTGGAGTTCGACTTCGGCGGCGAGATCAACAGGAGTCGGGACCAGCGACTGCAGCTGCGCTCCGATCCAGGCCGCTGTCACCAGTTGGTCAACAAATAGGGACGGTTGGAACGTGAACCCCTGCCCCACGCTGCGGTACAACAAGTCCTGTTCGTTGCCTGCCTCGCGCCCGATCGTGAAGAGAGGCCCGAGTACCTCGTCCTCCATGGCCGCCGCTTGGAATCGCTCAAAGAGAGGATGTGTCCTCAGCGACACCATCGACATACCGAATCCGTCGGACCTGAAGCTGTCGTGGAGCAGCAAGCTCGGGTACGCGTCGACAGCGATCCGTGTCAGGAGGGTTGCGAGGGACAGATCCGTCACATCGAAGCCGTGGGCGGCGCCTCCGGCGAGTATTCGCCAGACTGTGCCGAGCCCGCGGCCGTCAATATTTGCGCCATCGATGAGTACTTGTGACCAGGTGGCCTGCGGGTGACTCCCGGATGACTCGATGCGGACAGCTCGAGTGAGGTTGAGCTGCTCGAGGACCGCGAGCTGCGATGGACCTAGCTTATCCAGTTCGATTTGACTGTCCCATGCGACGACGGCGCTCAAGTCTGCGCCGAGCAGGTACGCAAGGGTGCGGGGGCCCAGGTCCTCGCGCAAGAGGGTAAATCGATCCGGGGTCACCAGCAAACGCTAATTCACTATCGTGTGGGACTGCCGCAGGTTTGGTTGACTCCTGTGAGGTAGGAGCATTGGCTCCTGCTGGAAGGATGTGCGCCATGGTGAAGGCGTATCCGGAGGAGTTCCGCCGTGATGTGATCGCGGTCGCCCGGAAGGGCGAGACGTCGGTGCGGCAGGTCGCGAAGGACTTCGGTGTGTTCGAGTCTTGCCTGGCCCGCTGGTTGCGGCTCGCGGACCGCGACGACGGCATCAATGTTGCAGCGGCGCCGTCGGCGCCGTCGGCGAAAGCGGTGGAGCAGGCGGAGCTGCGGGACGCGCAGAAACGGATCCGGCTGCTCGAGCAGGAGAACGAGATCCTCCGCAGGGCAGCGGCCTACTTCGCCAAGTCCCAGCTCCTAAAATGATCTACCCGCTGGTCCTCGAACTCGCCGACGACGGTGTTCCTGTCGCGGTGGCCTGCCGGGTGTTGGGCTTCTCGAAGCAGGCCTTCTATCGGTGGCGCGCCGATCCTGTGACTGATCGCGACTGGGCGGACGCGCACCTGACCAACGCAGCGATCGATTCGCATCGGGACGATCCCACGTTCGGGTACCGGTTCATCGCCGATGACCTTCATGCTGCCGGCCACCGAGCATCAGAACGGGGGGTGTGGCGGTTGTGCTCGCAGCAGCGGCTCTGGTCGTTGCATGCGAAGAAGCGCAGCCTGAATCGCAAGGCCGGGCCGCCGGTGCACGACGACCGGGTCCGGCGTGCGTTCACGGCACCGGACCTGGACCGGCTGTGGCTGACGGACATCGCGGAGCACCCGACCGGTGAGGGCAAGCTCTACCTCTGCGCGATCAAGGACGCGTGGTCGCGGCGCATCGTCGGCTATGCGATCAGTGACCGGATGCGGTCCTCGCTTGCCCTCGCGGCTCTGCAGATGGCGATCTCCCGCCGGAACCCGTCAGGGGGTGGCCCATTCGGATCGGGGCAGCCAGGCCGTATTCAACCGGTCGTCGCAACACCTGATACCGGAGGTGTTCGATGCGGGTTCGAGATCGTCAGCGACAAGTCCAGGCGTATCGGGGGCAGATTCCGTCGCCGGGCAGACCGACGGTGGCGTGGCGGGAGGATCGGGTCGCGTTCTGGGCGGCGATCGCGGCGGGTGTGAAGACGCGAGAGGCCGGTGTCGCCGCGGGCGTGTCCGAGCCCGTCGCGCATCGATGGTTCCGGCACGCTGGCGGCGTGAACCCCAACCTCGCTCCGACGCTGTCAGGAAGGTATCTGTCGTCGCACGAGCGTGAGGACATCGCGTTGATGCGGGCGCGCGGTGACGGCGTGCGCGAGATCGCGGCCAGCCTTGGCCGTGCGCCGTCGACGATCTCCCGCGAGCTGCGACGAAACGCATCAACACGCACCTACCGGCTGAACTACAAGGCCTCGACGGCGCAGTGGCACGCGGAACGTCGAGCGCGCCGACCGAAGGTGGCGAAGCTACGCACGAACCAGCGGCTTCGCGACTATGTCGCCGATAAGCTCAGCGGCCGCCTCCACGACAGTGCTGGGAACCGGATCGGTCCGGAAGGACCGGCGTGGGACGGGAAGAACAAGCCGCACCGCGAGGACCGAGAGTCGGTTGCTGCGTGGAGTCCGCAGCAGATCGCGAGACGACTCCCGGTCGAGTTCCCGCACGACCCGTCCATGCGGATCTCGCACGAAGCGATCTACCAAGCCCTCTACGTCCCTGATCGAGGCGGCCTGACGAGGGAGCAGTCGTGGCATCTGCGACGCGGGCGGACGAAGCGCAAACCTCGAGCACGGACCCGGATGCAGGCGTGGGCGCACGTCACGGCCAGCACGACGCTGAAGCAGCGGCCCGCGGAAGCGGACGGCCGTGACGTCGCTGGGCACTGGGAAGGGGACCTCATCATCGGGCTCAAGCGATCCGCGATCGGAACGCTGATCGATCGGAGCACACGGTTCGCGATGCTGGTGCACCTGCCGAGGCAGGTCGGCTACGGGCTCATACCGCCGCGGAAGAACGGGCCGGCCTTGGCTGGCTACGGGGCTGTGACCATGAAGAACGCGCTCGTCGCCACTTTCGACGCACTGCCCGCATCATTGCGTCGCTCGTTGACCTGGGACCGCGGGAAAGAGATGTCCGCGCACACACTCCTGACCGCACAGATCGGGATGCCGGTCTACTTCGCCGACGCGAAGAGCCCCTGGCAGCGCGGCAGCAACGAGCACCTCAACGGGCTGCTGCGGCAGTACTTCCCGAAAGGCACCGACCTGTCTCGCTGGAGCGCCGCGGAAATCGCCGCCATTGCCGATGCGATCAACAACCGACCACGGGGCATCCTTGGCTGGCGCACTCCTGCTGAGGTCTTCGCCGACCAACTACGCTCGAGCCAACAAACCACTGTTGCGACGACCGGTTGAATACGGCCAGTTTCGTTCGAAGAAGTTCGTTCGGGCGCTATCGGACGCCGGGCTGCCCGGATCGATGGGGCGGGTCGGCGCGTGCGCGGACAACGCGGCGATGCACTCGCGGCCTAATCGAACGAGTCAACCAAACCTGCAGCAGTCCCATCGGGTCCCATGCGTGGAGCTGGTAGAGGTCGACGTTGTCCCGGCCGAGGCGTCGCAGCGACTGGTTCACCTGCCGGTCCAGTTGGCGGCGGGAGTTGGCCTGGTCGTTGATGCCTGGTCCGAGCGGTTGCGTCCGTGGCAGCGATGAGACGTCTCGCAACCGTAGACATGCGAGAAGCGCCCCGCCATCTTCGGCGGGGCGCTTCTAATTACTCAGGTGGGCGCAATCACGTCAACTATTTTCTTCGACTGAATGTCACGATATTGCGGATTGCAAGCAATATCACGAGTGCTGCCACCACCAGCAGTACGACACTCACCACAGGGTTGCCCTTGTTGATGGTGACTAGACCTACTATCAACACCGCGATACCTAAAGCGCCAGCGATAACAGCTTGAACTCGATATTTATTGTCGATTTGGTCCTCAGCAAGCCAGAGTGAGAGTGGCGCCCACGGGTGTGGTGAAAATTCCCACCGAGTTCGCAATGGCGTTCACGCCCACGACAACGCTTGCGCCTCCTGTTGCGGGTGCGGCCGAGCCGTCCGACTACTGAGGTTCCTTAAGAATCCGTGTCTTTTTGATTATCTCGGGGTGCGCCGTCGTCGTGGCTTAGCCGATACTGGAACAGGGCTGCAACGAGGGCCAGCCCCCCGACGATGAAGGCAATAATTGCAGCTATTCCATGCCCGTTATATAGGATATAAGCGCCTACGGCGATGAAGGCGACGCCAAATACCACGCTGGCACTTGTGCTCACTCTGCCGAAGAGTAGCAGAAATACTTTTTTCAAGATTATCCCTACAAAGAGTATCCGCAAATTCCGAGAACGGCTCCGACGCCAAGGCCGTAGGCAATGGCGCCAGCCCCTGAGAATGCCGCGATACCCAACGAGAGAATACAGCCGTTGGCTGCTCGCAGCTGAGCATCGGTCTCCGCTGGGCCGGTTCCAAGGTGGTTCACGCCATCCGGAGTGGTATAGCACGCCACGGAGGACGAGCAGTAGGCCAAGCCTCGCGGGTCGTAGTTGTTGATTGGATCACTGGCTGCGTACGCGTACCGGTTGCCGTTGCTGGGGTCGAGTGGCGAGTCGAGGGTGTCTTGCTGGGTCCAGGCGCCGATGTAGGGGTTGTACCAGCGTTGCCCGAACTTCACGAGGCCGGTGGCGATGTCGCCGATGCCGGCCTTGAAGGTGAACGGGTTGGACGGGAGGCCGTCGCCGCCGCCGTCGTAGCTGACGGTCTCGGTGCCGTACGGGTCGTAGGAGTGGGAGAACGCGGCTGCGTCGTCGACGAGGAGCGCGAACGGGTTCCCGGTCCCGTCGTACGCGTACAGCCCAGTGACGTAGGACGGGGTGGCGAGGGCGATGGGTTGCCCGGTCTTGGCGTCGTTGACGATGTTCGACCGCTGCCCGTTCCGGGTGGAGGTGACCAGGGTCGGGTTGCCGTTCTGGTCCGCACTGCCGTACATGTACGTGCGGGTGGTTCCGCCGGCTGTGGACAGGGACAGCAGCGACTTCTGGTCAGCGCCGGCGTACGTGTACGTCGTCGTCTGGGATCCGTTGTGCACGGCGGAGGTCATCTGCTCGGCGGCGTTGTAGGTGAACGTGTACTCGGGTGCTGCGGTGAGGTTCCCGGCCCCGTCGTACGTGTACCCGGTGTTGGTGATCTGGTTCGCCGCGTTGTACGTCAGCGCCTGGTTGGTGGTGACGGTGCCGCCAGCGGTGGTGAACTTCGCCGAGGTGCGGTTGCCCCGCACGTCGTACCCGAACTCCCACGTGCCCGCGGTCGCGGTGCCGGAGCCAGTGGTGACGGCCTTCGTGATGCGGCCGCGACTGTCGTACGTGTACGTGGTGCTCTGCCCGGTGAGATTGTCGGTCACCCATTGCACCTTGGACCGGTCGTTCGTGGTCGTGGTGCCGCAGGCGGGTGCGGTGCTGCCGGCGTTGTAGCAGTAGCGGAGGTCGTAGATCTGGCTGTTGTCCGTCGACGACGGGCCGACGAAGCCTTGGGTTTCGGTGATGCGGCCGTTGGTGTCGTAGTCGGTGTGCGTGCGGCTCGCCCAGGTGCTGTTGGTGCTGTTGGCGTCCGTGTACGTGTCGGTGCGGCGGCCGTTGTCGTCGGTGATGAAGTGGAACTGCTGCGTGCCACTGCTCGAGGGCGACGGGGTCGTCGTCGAGGTCAGCACACCGGAGTCGTCATACGCCGACGTGATAGTGCCGTCGGGCCCGGTGAACGAGGTCTGGTTGCCGACCTTGTCGTACGTGTAGCTGACAGAGCCGTTCGCGGTGTTGCCGGTCGAGAGCAGGTGTCCGAGCTGGTCGTACGTGTTCGTGATCGTCCCGCCGGCGGAAGCCTGGGTGAGCAGGTGCCCGGCGTTGTCGTACGTGTTCGTCACCGTCGGGGTGCCATCCGAGAAGCTCGTGGTGAGCAACCGGTCGTCACCGTCGTAGGTGTAGTTCGTCGTCCGTCCGGCACCGTCGGACGCTGACGCGATCCGGCCGAGCGCGTCGTAGGAGTACGTGCGGGCGGCGAGGCTGGTGCCGGTGACGGGCGTGACGGTCTTGAGCTGCTTGTTCTCGTACGTGTAGTTGGTCTTGTTCGTGCCGTTGCCCGGCGCAGTCGCCGTGGCAACCTGCCCGGCCGTGTAGGTCAGCGTCGCCGTCGCGGCGGTGGCACCGGACCCGGTGCTGCTGGTCAGCTGGTTGCCGACACCGTCGTAGGTGAGGTTCGACGTGTTGCCGGCGTCGTCCGTGGTCGATGCCGGCGAGTACGCCGTGGCCGCGGGAGATGCGTTGTAACCGATCGACTGCGACGCACCGCCGGTGGAAGCGACCTTCGTCAGGGACTGGCTGCTGTTCGCCCCATACGTCGCGGTCGTCGTTGACGCCGACGATCCCGATCCGACGGTCGACGTGGACGGCTGCAGGTTCGCACCGTTGTACGTCTTCGACCGGACCCGGCCGGCTGCGTCCGTGACAGTGTTGACGAGCTTCTGCGACGAGTTGATCGCGTACGTCGTGTGCGGCACCGACGCCACCGCGGTCGCGGTGTCCGTGTTCGGGGACGCGACCAGCGTCGACGTCGCCGACGCATAGCTCAGCCGCGTCGTTGACGCCCCTGCGCTACCGGAAGTGGTGTTCGACTGCAGCACCTGGGACACCTTGTGCGTGGTGCCGGAGTAACTGATCGTCGTCGTCGCACCCGTCGGGCTCGTGATCTGCGTCAGGTCATTTCCGGAGTACGCGAACGTCGTCGTCTTCCCGGCGCCATCGACGTAGGAGGTGAGGTTGCCGTTGGTGTCCTTCACCCACTTCACCGACCGGGCAGCAGAACCGGAGCCCTGCGTCACCGTGTACGCGCGCGTGGTCGCGTCGTACGCGCCGTTGGCGGTCTTTGCTGCGTCGGTACCTGCGGTGCTGATGATCTTCACCGGCACGCTCGCCGTGTTCGTCTCCATCGTCGTGTTGCCGTTGCGGTCCGCAACCGACACCGGGAACCCGTTGACGTTCGAGGTGATGACCTGCCCCGTCGCCGGATCCGTCATCGTGTACGTCGGGTTCGTCGTCCCAGAGGCGACAAGCTTGCGGAGGAACCCGGCCGGCGCGGTGAACGTCGTCGACGTCGCGGACGCGAAGTTCCACGTCGCACCGTCGGGCGCCGTGTACACGACAGATCCCGATGCACCGGCAGAGAACGAGCCGGCACCGGCGATCCCCGTCGTCCAACGCACCGCCTGATGCGTGTTGGCATTCGCGGCCTGCCAGCCCAACGAGTTGTACGTCTGCGTGATCGCGTTCGTCCCGCTCGCACCCGGCAGCGACAACCCAGCGGTCGTGACCTCGAGGTTGCCCGTGGCCACGTCAACGGCGACGCCGACCTGGTCCGAGACCGCGAACGGCAACGTGGTCGCCGACGGCCGAGACCCGGTCAATCCGGTCGTTGTTGGACCCGTCGGGATCGCCGCGTGAGCGACTTCGGTGACACCGCCCACGAGGGCGACGCTGACCGCGCCGACGAGCGCAACCTTCCAACCGAACGATGAATGGACAGCCTTACGGCGTGGAGCAAGAAGCACGGGTTCCCCTAGCGGAAGAGCACGATGACGCGGGTGATGAAACGTGGCCAAGACACCCCAAGGCCACTCGAATGGCGTGAAACGCCCGCATCACCCGTCGACAGCACTGTCAGCTCAGATGAGGGTTGTTCGAAACCTAACGGCATCCCTGCATAAGTCGCACCCCCCAAACGGGGGCATGCGGAAAACCGCAGCCCCCAGGGCAGCCGCGAGCGTCTTGACGACACGGACCGAAGCGAACAAGCCGACGCCAAGCGCAGCTGCTCACAGGGTTGCGCCCCAAGACGTCGACGGAGCTGCACCCCATCGAACGCAGTGTCAGACGCGGGCAGTTTCATACGTGACCGCCGGGCCTGGTGAGGTTGCGCCGGGCTGATGCGTCAGTGGCTGGGTCTCACCGGGATCTGCGAACCATGGAGCGACATGGACCTGTCATCTGACGCTGCTATACGAAAAACGATTTACGCATTACGCTAGACCCATGCAGCATCGGCATGAAGCGACCGCCCGAACGTGGTCGAAGACGTTGTTCAACGACGTCCACTTCCTGCGTGTGGCCACCGCGATCGGCCAAGGGCCGGCAGAGACGGATGCAACCGTCCTGCAAGCGGAACTTAGACTGACCCAGCCCGCGGTCCGCCGCGTGATCGTGGACCTCGAAGGAGTGCGTCTGCTCGACCGGCTGGGCCGGGCAAGCCGGACCGAACCTCAACGGTACCGTCGTGCCGAGGGGCACCCATTTTGGGCCGCGGCGTCCGCGCTGTTGAACGCGGCGATCGAGGTAGAGAGGTGAAGGACGTGCATCTGGAAGCAGTCGCGCTAGGTGACGCCGCGAAACTGTTGCCTGGTGAGATGCTTTGCCGTCACACCGCCGACGTATTCGGCTCTCGCATCACGGTTACGTACGCGGTCAACGCGGAGGAGCATGCACGACGCGAGAAGGTTGGCACTGCTGCGATCGAGGATGAACGAGCACTCGCGATGCTCTTAGCTCTGCCGACAGACGACCTTGCCCCAGTACCACCACGCTTCGTGGATGTCGCGATCGACCTGGCATCGCATTCGGCTAGCACGGTGGACATCTTCGCCGACCCTGATGGCGACGTGTGGGCTTGCCGACGTGTGGACGTCCCCGTTCGAGTCGTCGAGATTGAAATCGCTTCTTCGCGATGGCCGTTAGCCATGCAGGCGGCCCACCGATGGAACGGCTACGGCCCTCGGAAGATTGTGATGGCGAGGGGAGTGTCGGATGAGTTGGCCGCCTCCATCGAAGCCAGCCACTACGGCATCGGACTCACCATCGAAGATGGCAGCGGTGCCCGCGTCATCATCGACGCGGACACGTTCAACCCGCGACGATTCACCGCCGCTCGCTGGCTCTTCGCCGAGACGGTCTACCGACAGTTCGTTGACGCTGTCCGAAGCTGACCTGTTCCCGAACGGCACTGCGCGAGCGTCATCACCTCAGCGCTCGTTCCAGAACATCACCTCGTCGTCAATCGGTATTGCACGTCCGAGGTAGGACTCCAGCTGTGCGTAGGCGTCTAAGGCTGCCGCAGCTTGAGTGGCCCACCACGCACCGATCTCGGTCGGGGAGAGTCCGAGTGTCTGATGGTGGAGGCGTTGCAGATCCAGGGCGTTGTGGAGGTGTCCGGTGAGCCGGTCCTCGCTGCTATGGAAGAGCCGGTCGATCGGCTGGTTCTCGCAGATCGCACACGTGCAGGCGATGCTTTCCACGTCAACGAACCAGTGTCGACGAAGCTCGGTGGAGCGGACGAAGCGCAGTAGGTCCCCGATGAACATGTGGGGTGCCATGTCCGAGGGGTCTGCAGCCCTGCCACCCTTTCGGCCGGCAGGGGTCAGGCGTCGCTTCGATGGGATCACTCCGGCTGCCATGCCTACGGCTCCGTGAGCTAGCGCGTCAAAGCCGCTCAGGTCCACACGCCACGGGATCACCATGTTCGTGGCTCCCTCGAAGATGCGCCGGTATGCGCGGCGACGGCGCTCGTTGTGGACTGGGTTCTTGTCAGATGTCAGAGCAAGCAGCACAGGGTGGTTGCTGCGATTGATGACTGCGATGAGCTGACGAACGGTGTCCTCCCGATCGAGGACCGCTCCGCTGATGGGGATGAGGAACGCGGTATCGGTCCGGTCAACGTCGTTCACCATCGACAGTGCCGTCTTCAAAGAGTCGGAGTCACCCACCTTGAACTGCCCGGTTGGCGTGATCGCAATCGCGCTGTGAGCAGCACGCATCTCCGTGAGGGCCTCATCGAGGGTCGGCCGGAGCATCATGTTCGGGTCACCGAGGTAAAACGGTTGCTCCGGGTTCGCCCAGTGGCCGGATTCGCCCTCGATACGGGTCGGCTCGATGATCAGCGCGTGCTCGGGATGCGCATCCTTCAACTGCCGTGCCTGTCGAACCCCGTACGCACCCGTCGTTACGATCCCGCTCGCTGAAGCTGAAATCCACGGCGCTGCGTCGATGACCTCTTCGCCGAGCACGAAGAGCTGACGTCCGCGCAGCAGACTGCGTGCATCGCCAACCTCAACGCGACGGGTGGGCGCGCTCGCTTGGAGGGAACCTCGGAGGTTCTGATTGCTGATCACGCTGTATTGGTCAGGCATGGTGCGGATCCTCCAAGAAGGTGGCACGGAATTCGGGCTCGAGCATGTAAGCGGAGCGGGCAAGCTGCTCGGCGGTGACGCCACGGCTGAGTGCGTCCTCGACGGCCCGCCGCAACATCGTGGGGATCTCAACGGCAAGCGGCTCCGGTTCGCGGCGGCGCATCCCGGTGGTTGCGAGGGTGACATTCAGTCCGCGGTACTCCCGATCCGACACCAAGTCCAGATCGAACGCCCGCCGGATGACGGCGCCCAACGACACGCGCCAGAGGCGCTTAAGTCGAAGTAATGCGTCCAGGTCGGATCCTGCCCAGTCGCGCCGGAACTCCCGCTCGGGCATCAGGAAGGCGCTTGCGAAGGCATCCGCTTGCTGCTCGTGCAGCGGCGAAGCAGCCGTGTCATGCATGACCGCATGTCCAAGCTCGTGAGCGAGCGTGAATCGTTGCCGCTCCGCCGAGGTGTGCCGAGACACCAAGATGATCGGAACAGTTTCGTCTGGCCAGCCCGCAATCGCATCGACCTGCGCGGAATCAAGATCCGCGGTCAGAACAACCACGCCGGCCGCCTCGACAACCGCGGTGAGGTCGCCGATGGGACCGGCTGCAACGTCAAGGTCCCGCCTGACAAGGGCAGCGATGTCCGCGGGAGTGTCGAAACCATCCTCCGGAAGTGATCGACGACGCAGCCGCGGTGACGTGGCCGAGGTGCCGAGGAGCTGGCTCGCTCGGAGACTCGTCAGATCAAGCTCAGCTCGGATTCGCTTCAGCGCGGTCTCCGGGGTTGTCTTCTGTTTCCGGTGGAACACCCTCGCATCCGAACGCGCTACCGGAGCATCCGCAAACGAGCCGGAGGGGACAGCGAGTGCGCGCTCAAGCGCTGCCCAGCGATCTGAGTCGAGGTCCTCTCGTGCTCGCTCCGCCTTCGATAAAGCGGCCTGCGAGATCTTCGTCGCTTCCACCAGGTCCGCCTGCGTGAGTCCATGAGCGACTCGGAGTGTGCGCAGCAGTGCGGCGCGGTCGGCGAGGCTCGATGTCATGCCCCGAGAATAGCAGACGGTGCTCGAATATTCGAACCTTGTACCCTGTCATCGCGGACCTCACCTGCGATCGTCCCCGCCGTCGCTCATCACGTCCGCGACGGAGGGAACTCAACCCCTCCACCAGAGTTGAAGTTGCTGATTGGCAGGGTGTCCGCGGCGACGATGTTCCAGCCGGTGTCCACGTGGACGCGGTAATCAATCTGCCGATACGACTGCTCGCGCTTCGCCCATCGTTCGGGGTCATACCCGGGGCTGCTGACCTGCAGAACGACTTCGAACGTCTTCCCGATCGCATCGGAGACGACATCGGCGTCATCAGCGCCCGAGAAGGTGACGCCTACCCACGATGCGTTGCCCACGTCGATGGCGACGACGTACTTGAGTAACCCGAGGGCTCGCAGATCACGCCAAAGCTGCGCGACATCGATCGTGCGCTGCCCAGCGTGGAAGTCGACGTGGCAGAGGATCCCGGCGCCGTACTCGAACGGCGCGGTCGCCCACGGTCGGGCACTGAACTGAACTTGGTACTCGATGTCGTAGCGCCGCTGGGCGTGCTCCGTGAGTCGCTGTGCGGTGGGATGATTACCGCGGACCCAGCCATCAGTGACCGCATCGGCTCCAGTGGTCGGCGGACGCCACCGAGAGTTGTAATCGGACATGGCTATGAACGCGCCAGCCTCAAGGTCGCGCAGAGTCTGCTCAATACGAGCAAGATCGTCTCGGTTTGGGCGCCTGATGTGGCCGATCCGGTGACGAATTTGCAGGAGTTCGGCTTGGCGCCCCTCCCACGCAGTCTGTTCGAAGAGGGACGGCGCAAACAGATGCCAGTCACTACGAATGATCTGCACGAGCTGTGAGTAATCGAGGTAGGCGAGTGGGTTGTCGTTGTCGACCCCTGTCATGTGCGAGAACGACGCGTCACGCTCCTCGCGTCGTTGGGCTCGCTTGACCGCCTCCGTCCACTCGGCCCCGAATGCGGCCCGCAGCTCCATGTAGACCAGGTCGCGTGCCCAGGCTTCAAGTTGCCACCACCGGGCATACATCGCAATGGACTGCTGTGGCACCCCAAGGGCGTGCGCGGACACAATCGCATCTCCCGACGGTCCGCGAAGCACACTGGGGAGACTCGATTCGTCGACTACATCCATAACCACCACAATCGGACGTGCCGGACCAACCGTTACGTGCGACACCTTTTTGCGCCCGGCCACGGACGGACGGACCGTGGCACTACGACGGCGTGGACACCGCTCAGTGGCACCGATCAAACGAAGCTTGTCGACGATTAGATCCCGCCGCCGGATCCTGCCCAAACAGGGGTCTGGCGGGTTCCGCGGCGCGTGGCTTTGCGCGCCAAGCGGTTCGCGAGAGCCAGCGCCGCACGAAGGGCGCAGACGAGTCGCGGGAGAACGGGCGAGGGCGAGCAATGCGCGTTCGATGGGCCGCATCTGTGCCAGGCGAGCATGCTGCGCTGTGCTCATCGGCTCGTACGACCACCGCAGGATCCGCTTGAGAATGGCGATGTAGGACTAGTCGTGAACTACCCCACTCCATGAAACCCCGGTCCGATCGGACCGGGGTTTCGTCGTCTCCGTGCTGGTCTGCACGCCGCGTGAACCAGGTTCCGGACACGGCACCGCGGAACGGCGTGGTGCTGTGTCCGGAACCTGGTTCCGCCGGGCTGCCGTCAGGCCGTCGCGATGCTCCCTGTCGAGGTCAGCTCGCCAGCGCCGCGCGAACGCCCACGCCGCACGGCACCCATGGCGACGAGCGTCAGGGCCACGGCGGCCAGGGTGATCCCGGCGCCCGCCCAGATCGGCGAGGTGTAGCCGAGCCCAGCGGCGATGGTGAGCCCACCGATCCAGGCACCGAACGCGTTCCCGAGGTTGAACGCCGCGATGTTCGCCCCGCTCGCCAGGGTCGGCGCGTGGTCTGCGTACTGCATCACGCGCGTCTGCAGGGCCGGCACGGTCGCGAACCCGAAGGCACCCATCAGCACGAGTGCGATGACGGTCAGCACGGGCGAGGTCGCGACGAGGGCGAACAGCCCGAGCACCACGGTGAGGGCGACGAGCACGACGAGCAGGGTCCGGTCGATCGAACGTGCGGCGAGCTTGCCGCCGACGAAGTTCCCGACGAACAGCCCGACGCCGAACACCACGAGCAGCCACGGCACCGCCGAGGACGGGAAGCCGGACACCGAGGTCAGCGTGTACGCGATGTAGGTGAACGCCCCGAACATCCCGCCGTAGCCGAGCACGGTCATGCCGAGCGACAGCCACACCTGGTCGGAGCGGAAGGCGCCGAGCTCGCGGGCCAGTGACGGGGTGTCGGTCTGACGGACGGCGGGGACGAGCACGAGGACGCCGACCAGGGCGACGACACCGATCGCGACGATGGCCCAGAAGGTCGAACGCCAGCCGAGCGCCTGGCCAAGGAACGTGCCGAACGGCACCCCGAGCACGTTCGACGCTGTCAGCCCCGTGAACATCAGGGCGACCGCGGAGGCGCGCTTCGAGCGCTCGACCATGTTCGCGGCGACGACGGAGCCGATGCCGAAGAACGCTCCGTGGCAGAGTGCCGCGATGACGCGTCCGGACATCATCACCTCGTAGGTCGGTGCGATCGCCGACAGCGTGTTGCCGATGATGAACAGCACGAGCAGCCCGAGCAGGACGGGCTTGCGGGGGAGCCGGGTGGTGGCTGCGGTCAGGCCGAGGGCGCCGACGATGACGGCGAGTGCGTAGCCGGTGACGAGCCAGCCGGCCGTGGTCTCGGTGACGCCGTAGTCGGCGGCGACCTCGGGTAGCAGGCCGGTGATGACGAACTCGGTCAGTCCGATGCCGAATCCGCCGAGTGCGAGGGCGATGAGTCCCGCGGGCATGGGGGTTCCTTCCGTTGTGCGGTGGCGCTGTGCCGCGTACGCTGGTTGTTGCAGACGCGCGGTATCGATAGTTGCATACGCGGGGTATCAGCGCAAGCAACTACACGCGCCCGCAACGACCGCAGCGACCGACCGTGGCGACCGACCGCCGCAACCGACCGCCGCAACCGACCGCCGCAACCGACCGCGCAACCGACCAGAAGGAGCCCGATGTCCGTTGACGACACCTCCACCGCCGTCCGCGCCCACGGTTGGCGCACCCTGGCGGCGCTGCACGGCCTGATCGAGACGCGACTCGAGCGCGCGCTGCGCGACGTCGACCTGTCCGTGGTCGAGTACACCGTGCTCGACGCGCTGCGCCGACAGGACGGCTTCCACATGCGCATGCAGCAGCTCGCCCGCGCGGCGGCCCTCAGCCCGAGTGCCACGACCCGGCTGGTCAACCGGCTCGAGGAACGTGCGCTCCTCACCCGCGTGCTCTGCGCCGACGACCGCCGCGGGCTCTACACGGAGCTCACCCATGCCGGTCAGCGGCTGCTGGACGCGGCCACGCCGATCCACGCCGCTGCGCTCGAGGGGGCGCTCGCCGAAGCGCGCGAGGTCCCCGAGCTCGAGGAACTCGCGGTCGCGGTCGACCGGCTCGAGGGTGCCAGCGTCTGATCCGTCGGCCGGGAGGCCCGGATCACCGCCGCCCCGCGCACTGCGGTCGGTGGGCGGTGGCGCCTCAGGCCCGCGGCGGCGCCGTCGTGGACCGCACGACGAGCGACGGCGGCACCAGGACGCTGCTCGGAGCGGGTCGTTCGGCCGCGCCGACGAGCTCCACGAGCCGGTTCGCCGCGAGCCGCCCGACCTCGTCGTTGTGCGGGTCGACCGTGGTCAGGCGCAGCAGGGGTGAGGCGGCGAGCGGGGTCTCGTCGTTGCCGACCACCGAGACGTCCTCGGGGACCCGGAGTCCGGCTTCGCGCACGGCGGCGATCGCGCCCATCGCCATGACGTCGTTCGCGGCGAACACCGCCGTCAGGTCCGGGTGGTCCCGCAGTGCGCGGCGGGTGCCCTCGTACCCGGTCGTCTCGGACGTCGGGCCGTCGCCGTAGACCAGCGGCGCGATGCCGGACGCGACCATCCGCGCGACGGTGCCCTCGCGGCGGACCGCAGCCGGGCCTCCCGAACCCGTGACGTGGACGATGCGGCGGTGACCGAGCCCGATCAGGTGATCCGCTGCCAACCGGCCGCCAGCGGCCTCGTCCGAGGCGACGACGTCGAGCCCTCCCGGTACGTCGGCCCGGGCGCCGGCGACGACGACGGGGGTGTCGGCCGGCACGACCAGGTCGGGGAAGCCCTCGGCGGCGAGGACGACGCCGTCGACCCGCAGTGAGACGAGGTCGTCGAACGGCGAGGAGTCGAGGTGGGCGTTCGCACGGGTGTCCGCGAGGGTGAGTCGCAGGCCGTGCGGTGCGAGCGCGTCGCGGATGCCGTCGAGCAGGGGGACGAACCACGGGTTGCGGAAGTCGTCGACGATGACGCCGACGGTGCGGGTCCGGGTGCCGGCGAGGATCGCGGCGGCGCGGTTGGGGCGGTAGCCGAGCTCGGCGGCCGCCGCGAGCACGGCCGAGCGGCGTGCGTCGGAGACGCCCGGATCGTCGCGGAGCACCATCGAGACGAGTGACTTCGAGACGCCGGCACGGGTCGCGACGTCGATGATCGTCGGGGGTCGTGACACGCGGCTCCTTGACAGGACATGGGGTGGTCGGTCTACAGTCTACCGACACGTTCTGGAACGTTCCAGAATCGGCACCGGACTTCTCGAAGGAGAGAACCATGAGCGACAGCATCGGCGTCGCCGTCATCGGGGCGGGCATGGCGGGCAAGGCCCACATGGCCGCGTGGCGGAACGCACCCTCACTCTTCGCCCCGACGCTGCCGCCCGTGCGGCTCGTGTCGATCGGCGACGTGTACGAGCCGCTGGCGGCCGAGGCTGCGCAGCGCTTCGGCTACGCCCGCCACGACACGGACTGGCGAGCCATCGCCGAGGCCGACGACATCGACGTCGTGAGCGTCGTCGTCGCGAACAAGCTCCACCGCGAGATCGTCGAGGGGCTGCTGGCCGCCGGCAAGCACGTCCTGTGCGAGAAGCCGCTGTCGGACTCGCTCGAGGACGCACGGGCGATGGCCACCGCGGCCACCGAGGCATCGCAGCGTGGGCTCGTCGCCCGCGTCGGGTTCACCTACCGCCGCGCCCCTGGCCTCGCCGCGATCAAGCAGCTCGTCGAGGACGGCACGCTCGGCCGCGTCCTGCACGTCTCCGCCCGCTACTGGACCGACTACGGTTCGTCGCCCGACGTGCCCTTCTCGTGGCGCTTCGCGGGTGCCCCCGGCACCGGAGCCCTCGCCGACGTCGGCTCGCACCTGGCGTACGTGGCCGAGTTCCTGGCCGGCGAGGTGCAGAGCGTCAACGGCGGCATGTTCACCACTGCGATCACGAAGCGCCCGATCGCCGCCGGGTTCGCCCTGCGCGGCCAGGCCGTCCCGCTGACCGGTGAGTTCGCCGACGTCGAGAACGACGACTACGCCACCTTCAACGCACGCTTCGGCGACGGCTCCGTGGTGGGCTCACTCGAGGTGTCCCGGGTCGCCACGGCACACCCGAACGGCCTGGTCATCGAGGTCTTCTGCGAGAACGGTGCAGCGCGCTGGGACCAGGAGCGCGCCTCGGAGATCGGCCTCGCGCTGCAGTCCGACGGCTCCCGCCTCGGTGGGTACCGCCAGGTCGTGCTCGGCCCGGACCACCCCTACGTCGCCGGCGGCATGGCGATGGACGCGCCCGGAGTCGGCTGGGGGCAGAACCAGATGTTCGAGTACCAGGCGCGCGCGTTCCTCGACGAGGTCGCCGGCGTCGCGGACCCGCTGCCGGCCAACGCCACGTTCGACGACGGCGTGCACAACATGGAGATCCTCGACGCGGTGGCACGGTCCGCCGGGGCCGGTGGGGCCTCCCTCGACGTGCCGTCCGTCCGCACCACCGAAGGAGCGCACGCATGAAGCTGGGTCTGTACAACGCGATCTTCCACGACCGGCCGCTCGCCGAGGCCCTGACGGCCATCGCGGGCAACGGCCTGACCGGCATCGAGCTGAACACCGGCGGGTTCCTGCCGCCGGTGCACGTGCCGGACATCGACGCGATCATCGAGGACGACGCCGCACGTGACGCCTTCCTCGCCCGGTTCGAGGGCACCGGGGTGTCCATCGCCGGCCTGAACTGCAACGGCAACCCGCTGCACCCGGACCGAGCGATCGGCCAGGCCCACGCCGAGGACATCCGGCGCAGCATCCGCCTCGCCGCGCGCCTCGGCCAGGACCGCGTCGTCACGATGTCCGGGCTGCCGGCCGGCGAGCCCGGCGGCACCCGACCGAACTGGATCGTGAACGCCTGGAACTCCGCCGCGCTCGACGTCATCGAGTACCAGTGGAGCGTCGCCGTGCCGTTCTGGCAGGAGATCGACGCCCTGGCGCGGGAGCACGGGGTCAAGGTCGCACTCGAGCTGCACCCGCAGAACGTGGTGTTCAACCCGGCGACGATCCGCGAGCTCGTGCAGCGCGGTGGCCTGACGAACATCGGCGTCGAACTCGACGCGAGTCACCTGTTCTGGCAGCAGATGGACCCGGTGGCGGTCGTCCGCGACCTCGGCGACCTGGTCTTCCACGCCGCCGCGAAGGATGTCCGGATCAACCCGCACGCGGCGATCAACGGCGTGCTCGACAACTCGTTCCGTCGGCTGTCGCCGGACGAGCCGCGCACGAACCTCGGTGGCGACGAGTGGGCCAACGAGTGGCCGAAGCCGTCCGCGTGGGACTTCGTCGCGCTCGGCAGGGGTCACGACAAGGCGTACTGGTCGGCGTTCCTCGAGGCCCTGCGCGAGGTGGACCCGGACATGTGGGTCAACATCGAGCACGAGGACACCGAGCTCGGTCGCGAAGAAGGGGTCGCGGTCGCCGCGAAGGTCCTGCTCGCAGCCGACACGGCGCTCACGACGCGCGCGTGAGCCGCGTCTGAGACGCACCACGTGATCCGCAACGGGAGGCCCGTGGGACGTGCGCTGATCGGCGCACGTCCCACGGGCCTCCCGTCCAGTGCGCATCGGTGACACGCCCACCGGGCGCTGTCACCGGACCGATGTAGCATGCACGACACCTGTCCCGAGACGAGGAGCCCTGCGTGCCGGAGCCGACCGACCCCGCCTTCCCCCTCGAGCGCATCCGAGAGGTCGGCGACGCCATCGTCGCGTCCGTCTCGACGGTGATCGACGGCAAGACCGAGGCGATCCGCACCGCCCTCACCGTGATGCTGGCCGAGGGGCACCTGCTCGTCGAGGACGTCCCCGGCGTCGGCAAGACGGTCCTGGCGAAGGCACTCGGCGCCTCGGTGGGCGGCTCGGTGAACCGCATCCAGTTCACGTCCGACATGCTGCCGTCGGACGTCACCGGGGTGAACATCTTCGACCAGTCCTCGGGCACGTTCCGGTTCTCACCGGGGCCGGTGTTCGCGAACGTCGTCATCGGTGACGAGATCAACCGCACCAGCCCGAAGACCCAGTCCGCCCTGCTCGAGGCGATGGCCGAGTCGCAGGTCACGGTCGACGGCGTGACCCGGCTGCTCGATCGCCCCTTCATGATCGTGGCGACGCAGAACCCGATCGACATGGAGGGCACGTACCCGCTGCCCGAGGCCCAGCGTGACCGCTTCATGGCGCGCATCACGATGGGGTACCCGAGCGTCGACGCCGAACGGCAGATGCTCGCGAACCGCGGCGGCGGCGACCCGCTGTCGCACCTGCGACCGATCGTCGACGTGACCACGCTGCGCGGGATCATCGAGGCGGTGGCGAACGTCCACATCGCCCCCGACGTCGAGGCGTACGTCATCGCGATCGTCCGCTCCACACGCACCCACCCCGACCTGGTGCTCGGCGCCAGCCCCCGCGCCACGCTGCACCTGGCCCAGGCGGCCCGCGCCCACGCGGCGTTGCTCGGCCGGCCGTTCGTCACGCCGGACGACGTCGCCGCCCTGGCGCCGATCGTGCTCGCCCACCGGCTCGTGCCGGTGGCGCGCGGACTCGGTGGCACGGGCGAGGACACCGTGCGCGAGATCGTCGTCCGCATCGTCTCCGACACCGCCGTGCCGTTCACGGCGACCCCCGTCCGCTCCTGATGCCCGGCCGATCGGCACCGTCGTCGCTGCTGCGGCGCACCGGTGCCGCGCGCTCGACGCTCGGGCGCTTCGGCCGCCGTGGGCTGTCCCTGCTCCGGCGCACGCCGTTCCCCCGTCCGACCGTGCGCGGCTGGACCGTCATCGCGATCGGCATCGGGCTGATCGGGGGTGGACTCGTGGGCACCACCAGCGTCGCCGTCTCGGCCGGGCTGCTGCTGCTCGTGCTCGTCGTGCTCGGCATCGTGATGGCGTTCGTGGTCGCCGCACCGCTCCGGGGCAGCCGGAGCACGGCCCGCGCGATCGTGCAGGTCGGCGAGGTGTACCGCGAGCGGATCACCCTCGGCAGCACCAGTCTGCCGATCGGCCCGCGGTCGACCCTGCTCGTCCGCGAACAGCTCGAGGACGCCTTCGCGAGTGCGTCCGAGGCGGAGACCTACGCGCTCGTCGGCCCGGGCCTGCCGCCAGCGGTGCTCGACGTCGAGGCACTCGCGATGCACCGCGGCCGCACGCTCGTCGGACCCGTCACCATCCGGGTCGAGGACCCGTTCGGCCTGCTCCGCATCGACCGCCCGGTGGTGCCGGCAGAAGAGGTCGTCGTCGTCCCCGCGAGCGCACCCCTCGCCGCGATCGACACCGGCGCCCTCGCCGGGGCCGTCTCCGCCGACGAAGGACGGGTCGGGCAGGGCGGGTCCGCCGACGACAGCGAACTCCGGCCGTACCGTCCCGGCGACCCCATCCGTCGGGTGCACTGGGCGCAGAGTGCTCGCCGCGGCGAACTGCACGTCCGGCAGACCACGCAGGCGCAACCCCCCGAGGCCGTCATCGCGCTCGACGTCCGGCGCGAGTCGTACCAGGGCCTCGGGCGTGAGGACCTGGCGGAGCTGTCCGACCTGGGCGGTGACCAGGCCTTCGAGCACGCCGTCGTCGTCGCTGCCAGTGTCGCCCGCGCCCTCGCCGCCCGGACCTCGCGCGTCGTGCTCGTGAGCGACGGACCGTCCGGCAGCACCCGGCACGCCGGTGACGTCGGCGGCCTCACCGACGTGCTCGTCGGACTCGCGGACGTCCGGCTCCGCAGCGACGCCCGTCCGGTCACCGAGGTCCTGCCCGAGGTGCGTGGACGGGACGTGCACGGCATGACCGCGGTGGTCACCGGCAACTGCACCGCCGAGCAGGCGGCTGAACTCGTGACGGCGACGAGCGGATCGAGCCGCGGGATCATGGCGACGATCGTGCCGCCGGACCCGGTGGTCCGCGGGATCCTCGACCGCGGGGGTTGGCGCACCCTCGTGGTGCCGGTCGCCGGGGCGACCGCGTCCGGAGCCGCACGGTGAGCGGCACCGCTGCGTCGTCGCGTCGCCCCGTCGACGTGCGCGAGGTCCTGGACCGCGACGACGACACCCGTGACACCCCGAGCACCTGGGTCGTCGCGCTCGCGCCGGTGCCCGTGCTCATCGCCGCGCTCGCGATCCGCCCACTCGTGCAGGGCACCGCCTGGTGGGTGTCCGGCGTCGTGGTCGTCGCGGTGCTCGTGGCCGTCATGCTCGCGGTGCGTCGCCGGCCCCCCGGGGTCCGGTTCGTGACACTCGTCGCCACCCTCGTGCTGTGCTCGTGCGCCGCCGCCCTGGTCAACGACGTGCAACCCCTCGGCTGGCTCGACGCCGACGGGGCACTGGGCGAGACGCTCGCCGCCATCCGCCTGAACCCCGCGCCGTTACCGCAGACCGACGCGATCCGACTGGTCGTGACCGTGTCGATCGCCTGGGTGGCGGGCGTCTCGTTGTTCCTCGCCGCGATCGCCCGGATCCCGTCGCTCGCCGCCGCGCCCGCACTCGTCATCCTCATCGTGCCGGGGATCATCACCGGACAGCCGGCGGGCACCGCGCTCGTCATCACCACCGCCGTCGCCTTCCTCGCCCTGCTGTGGCTGTCGGTCCGACCCGTGCAGCGAGCGCTCCCGGCCGCGGTCGTCGGTGCGATCGGGCTCGTCGTCGCGATCGGCCTGCCCGCGATCGTGCCGCTCAACGCGAGCTGGCTGTCCGGCGTCACCGGGGCCATCCAGTCGCCGATCCAGCCCGGGCGACCCGGCACCCTGCTCGAGCTCGGCAACGACCTGCGGCAGCCGAGCGAACTCGAAGTGCTCCGCTACCGGTCGTCCGACGGCCAGCCCGAGTACCTCAAGCTCGCCGACCTGGACGAGTTCGGCACCGGGGACTGGGTGCCGACGGTGACGAACGCCGCCGAGGCCGACACCGCCGACCAGCAGCAGTGGGCCGAGGGCGTGAACCCCCGCCTGGCGACGCGCGGCGACGTCACGGTCCGGATCACCGGGCTGTCGAGCACGTACCTGCCGGTGCCGTCCGGGGCGGTGTCGATCGAGTCGCGTTCCACCAACCTCGACCTGTCGCAGTGGCGCTGGATGGGGTCCTCGAGCACCGTGCGGTCGACCGGTCCGGCCACGCCGCGCGGTGCGACGTACGAGGTCTACGGTGCCTCGACCTTCGCGAACGCGTACCTCGACGCCGTCGCGGCCTCGGGTGTCCTGTCCCGTGCCGACGGCCGGGGGTTCCGCGAGCCGAGCGGTGACCAGCTGCAGACCGACCTGACGCTGCCGAAGGACCTCCCCGCGAACATCTCGTCGACCGCGGAGCGGGTGGCCGGGGCCGCGTCCGACGACTACGCGCAGGCCCGCGCCCTCGAGCAGTGGTTCCGCAGCGACCTGTTCACCTACTCCGAGACCGCCCCCGTCGAGCAGGGCTACGACGGCGACAGCATGGACGTCGTCTCGACCTTCCTGCAGGTGCGCGAGGGCTACTGCGTGCACTTCTCGTCGGCGATGGCCGTGATGGCCCGGACGCTCGGCATCCCGTCCCGGATCGCGGTGGGGTACCGGGCCGGGGCGGCGCAGCCCGACGGTGAGTACGCGGTGTCGAACCGGCAGCTGCACTCCTGGCCCGAGCTGTACATCAAGGGGGCCGGCTGGGTCGCGTTCGAGCCGACGCCGGACTCCGACGCGGCAGCGCAACCCTCGACCGAACCCACCGAGACCCCGACTGCCGCGACGCCCGAGTCCCCGCTGCCCGCGCCCGAGCAGTCAGCTCCCGCCGAGTCCTCGGCGACGCCGACCCCCTCGGCGTCGGCGCAGCCCGGTGCGGCCGGTGCCCCGGGCGGCAGCGGTCCGGCCGGCCTGCTGTTCGGCGCCGCACTCGTCCTCGCGTTGCTCATCGCCCCCGGACTCGTCCGAGCGCTCCGACGGCGGTCGCGGTTGTCGGCCGTCGCCGCTGGTCGCTCACCCGCGGTGAACGCCTGGCGTGAGGCCCTCGACGACGTCGCCGACCACGGCTACGCCCCGGGGCTTGCACCACCCGGTGACGCAGGGGCTGCGGCCCGGACCGCCCGGGCCGTCCTCGGGCGACTCCGTCCGGTGCTGCCGGCCTCGGCACTCCCGCACCTCGACGCCGTGGTCGACGCCGTCGACCGTGAACGGTTCGCGGCTGGCGGGGTCGCAGCGGTCGACGGTGGTGCGCTCGTGCGGCACGTGCAGCAGGCGCGGGAGGCCCTCGACGCCTCGGTTTCCGGTGGACGGGTGCTGCGGTCTCGCCTGCTGCCGCCGAGCCTGCTGCCGTCGTCCGCGTGGTCGCACGAGGGCCGTCGCCGCTCCCGTCGCCCCGCCTGACCCCGCCTGACCCGGGCTGACCCGGGCTCACCGCTCGTCGCACCGTGCGAGGGTCGCCGGGTGGTGCGAGGTTGACGGCTCCGTGCGGCTCTACAACCGGGCGCCGAGCGGTCAACGCGGCACGGGATCGCCGCCGCCGCACCGTGCGCCACCGCGCCACGCCGCCGTCGCA
Source organism: Curtobacterium sp. PhB172 (assembly GCF_003752545.1). Taxonomy (NCBI): domain Bacteria; kingdom Bacillati; phylum Actinomycetota; class Actinomycetes; order Micrococcales; family Microbacteriaceae; genus Curtobacterium; species Curtobacterium sp. PhB172. Next base: position 56,593 of record NZ_RKIF01000013.1, on the reverse strand, counting down.
CCGTGCGAGGGTCGCCGGGTGGTGCGAGGTTGACGGCTCCGTGCGGCTCTACAGCCTGCCACCGAGCGGTCAACGCGGCACGGAATGGTCGCGGTCGCACGGTGCGCCGCCGCGCCGCGCCGCGCCGCGCCCCGCCGCCGTCGCACCGTGCGAGGGTCGCCGGGTGGTGCGAGGTTGACGGCTCCGTGCGGCTCTACAGCCTGCCACCGAGCGGTCAACACGGCACGGGATCACCGCCGCCGCACCGTGCGCCGCGCCGCGCCGCGCCGCCGCGCCGCGCCGCGCCGCCGCACCGCGCCGCGCCGCCGCGCCGCGCCGCGCCCGGTCAGCGGCGGCGGACGACCGCCTCGACCAGGGCGGCGATGACCTCGCCGGGGTCGACCCCCGGCAGCGCGGGCCCGTCGAACACGACCCCGACGTTGGCGGCGACGAGCGCCGTGGCGAACACGTCGAGCGGCATGCCGGCGTCGACCTCCGGGTGCGCCTCGAACCACAGTCGCACCAGCTCGTGCACGCCGTCCTGCAGCACGCGACGTTGCCGCACGAACTCCGGCAGCAGGTCGGTGTGCCGGATGGCGTAGGCGCGGAACTCCGACAGCAGGGCGAACTGCGCGCGCTGGTCGTGCCGTCCGAAGGCGGCCCGCACGACGTCCGCGATGTCCGCCGCGGCGATGTCGGCTCGGATGAGCTCCTGCAGCGACCCGAGCACCAGGTTCGTCCCGCGCTGCATGACCTGCGCGAGCAGGTCCTCCTTCGACGAGAAGTTCGAGTAGACCGCGCCCTTGCTGAACCCGGCACGAGCGGCGACCTCGTCGAGACGTGCTCCGTGCACGCCCTGTTCGGCGAAGACGGCAGCGCCGGCGATGAGGAGACGTTCTCGGACCTCGGCCCGTGGTGTCCGCGGCGTGGGGGAGTCGGAGACGTCGTCGTTCATCGTTCCTGCCGGGGCGGGGCACCGGGGCTGGAACCCGGGCGGGCGAGCTGGGGGCGGGCGAGCTTGGGGTGGGAGACCTGCCGCGCCGCGCGTCTGATCACGCGCGGCATCAGCGAAGCCCCCATCACCACGTCTGCGCGGAACCGCCGCGTTCGGGTCGCGTCGGTTCGGTGCGGACGACATGAGCCGGGTCGATACCCGACGGTAGGGATGCTACGCCGGAGCACTGACAGATGACACCCCTCAGTCGTCGAACGAGGAATCCGTTGCCGTGTCGTGTTCTTCGCGCACACTGCCCGCTCCCGTCCGCCGTCCGGGGCGTCGGAGCAGCCGGAGTGCGTCGGGTCGCAGGCTCCGACCGCGCCGCAGCAGCGAGCCGAGCGTCGACTTCGGCTGCCAGTCACGACCGTTGGGCAGTCCCCAGCCGCGGCGGACCGCACCCCAGCGCAGACCGAGCGACAGCGCGATCGCGGCCACGATCCCGATCGACGGCGACCCGAGGGCGGACGCGACGACCATCACCACCGACGCCGCGACGGCGACGGTGGCGTACAGCGCGTTCCCGCCGAACACCGCTGGAACCCGGCGGAGCAGCAGGTCCCGCATCGCGCCGCCGCCGACCGCCGTGATCGTCCCCATGATGATCGCGGCGGGCCACTCCAGGCCGGCGTCGTAGGTGCGCTGCACCCCGACCACCGCCCAGAACCCGATCACTGCCGCGTCGAGCACGGTGAACAGTCGGTCCCAGGTGATCTCGGAGAACGACACGAAGAAGGCGATGAGTGCCCCGGCCAGGGCGACCGGCACGTAGAGCGGGTCGACGAGTGCGACCGGGGGGCCGTTCTGCAGCAGGGTGTCGCGCAGCATGCCGCCGCCGAGCCCCGAGACGAAGCCGACGACCAGGAACCCGAACAGGTCGAAGTCCATCGCGCGGGCGATCGATCCACCGAGCAGGGCGGACGCGAACACCCCGGCCAGGTCGAGCACGTTCGTGACCGACGCCAGGCCATCGACGGACAGCAGGTTCATGAGAACCATCAAACCCCACGCCGAACGACTGGCGGGCAGAACGACGGTTAGGTTAGCCTCACCTACGTCATGCTCGCCACTCTCGTCATCGGCCTCCGTGAAGGCCTCGAAGCGACGCTCATCGTCGGCATCATCGCCGCGTTCCTGCGTCGCAACCGTGTCCCCCTCGCCCCCATGTGGTTCGGCGTCGGGGTCGCCGTCGTGCTCAGCATCGGCGTCGGGTTCGGCCTGCAGGTCGTCGAGCAGGCCCTGCCGCAGGCGCAGCAGGAGGGCATGGAGGCGATCATCGGCATCGTCGCCGTGGTCTTCGTCACCGGCATGATCGTCTGGATGCGCACCCACGCGCGCACCCTGACCAAGGAACTCGAGGCGAGCGCGACCGAGGCGCTCGGCCGCGGCACCGCGTGGGCACTGGCCGGCATGGCCTTCCTCGCCGTGCTCAAGGAGGGCTTCGAGACCGCGGTCTTCCTCCTCGCGACCTTCCAGGCCTCGTCGGACACCGGTCTCGCCGCCCTCGGCGCGGTCATCGGCATCGCGGGCGCCGTCGTCATCGGCTACGGCATCTACACCGGCGGCGTCCGGCTGAACCTGTCGAAGTTCTTCACCGGCACCGGCGTCTTCCTGGTGTTCGTCGCCGGCGGGCTCGTGCTGACGGTGCTCCGGCGCGCGCACGAGGCCGGGTGGATCGTCATCGGGCAGCAGCGGACCGTCGACCTGTCCTGGCTCGCTCCGAACGGCTCGGTGCAGGGTGCGCTCGTCACGGGCGTGCTCGGCATCCCGCCGGACCCTCGGGTGATCGAGGTGCTCGGCTGGGTCCTGTACGTCGTGCCCGTCCTCGCCCTGACGCTCTGGCCCCGCGCCTGGCGTCCGTCGGCGGCACGCGTCCCCGCGATCCGTGCGACGGTCGCCGGTGCGCTCGCGGTCGCCGCCGCAGCACTGGCGATCGCCGTCCCGACGGGCGGGGTCGACCTGCCGCGCACCGCTGCGGTCAGCGGGGACGCCACCTCCGTCTCGGCGGACGTCCACGGCGCGTCCGGCGTCCTCCGCGTCGCCGGCACCACCACCGGCCAGGAGGCACGGCTGACGTTGCCGACGTCGGCCCACCGCCGCGTCACCCGCGCGGGCGTGGCCGCCGACCGGTGGCGGGTGCGCACGTCGGCCACCGCAGCGGACCGCCCCAGCACGCTGACGCTCGACGACCTCGTCGACCTGTTCGGCCGGATCCCGGTCGGCGTCTCGCCGTCGACGAACCCCGGCCCGTTCACCGCCCGCTGGGCGGTGCGCGACACCGTGACCCTGTGGACGGTCGGTGGTGGGGTCCTGGACGCCACCCGCGACGAACGCACCGTGCTGACGCTGAGCGACGGGGGCCTCCCGTCCGCGCGCACCACGACCCTGGACCGCTCCGTGTGGTCCGTCCCCGACTCCCGCGTCGAGCGGTCCGCCACTGCGGTGGCGACCGCGGACACGCGGTCCGCCGAGCTGCTGCTCTGGAAGGCCTGGTTGCCGATCGCCCTCGGCGTCGCGGCTGCCGCCCAGGCGCTGCTCGCGCTCCGTGACCGCCGTCGTCGGACGGCACCCGTGAACCCCACCCCCGAAACCGTCCCGACGCGCGGCCCACCCGCCGGGGACCCTGCAAGGAGCAACGACTATGCCGTTCGGTAAGCCCGTTCGACCCCTGATCACCCTCGGCGCCCTCGGCGTCGTCACCGCCCTCGCACTGACCGGCTGCGCGAGCTCCGACGGTGCCTCCGACAGCTCCACCGACGCCGCGAAGGTCTCGCGCGTCACCATCACCCTGACGAACGACGGCTCGGACCAGTGCAAGGTCTCCGAGACGAAGGTCCCCGCCGGGCCGGTCACGTTCTCGGTGAAGAACGAGTCCTCGACCGCCATCACCGAGGTCGAACTGCTGCAGGACCAGCGGATCCTGGGCGAGAAGGAGAACCTCGCACCCGGCCTCGACGCCGTGCAGTTCACCGCGACCCTGACCGGTGGGGAGTACCAGGTGTACTGCCCCGGAGCCGACACCGAGCTCACCGACTTCACGGTCACGGGCAAGGTCACCTCGACCGCGAACAGCAGCGCCGCCACCCTGCTCGACGAGGGCACGAAGGGCTACGCCGACTACGTCGACGGCCAGGTCACCGACATGGTCACCGCGGTCGAACTCCTGCAGAAGGACATCGACGCCGGCGACCTCGACGCCGCGAAGACCGACTACGCGAACGCCCGACCGTTCTACGAGCACGTCGAGAGCGACGTCGACGGCTTCGTCAAGAAGGGCCACAAGGCGACCGACAACGCCGGCAACCTCGACTACCTGATCGACATGCGCGCCTCGAACCTCGACCCGGCCGTCGGCTGGAGCGGGTTCCACGCCGTCGAGAAGGACCTGTTCCAGGCGGGGGAGATCACCGCGTCGACCAAGAAGACGGCGGCCGACCTGACCGAGAACGTGCAGCTGCTCGCGAAGCTCGTCCCGACGCTCGACTACAAGCCCGAGGACCTGGCGAACGGTGCCGCCGGCCTGCTCGAGGAGGTCCAGTCGAACAAGGTCACCGGTGAGGAAGAGGCGTACAGCCACATCGACCTCGTCGACCTCGCCGCCAACGTCGAGGGCGCCCGTCAGGCCTTCGCGTACCTCAAGCCGGGCCTGACGAAGCTCGACCCGACCCTCACCGAGCAGATCGCGAAGCAGTTCGACGCGACGAACACGATGATGGACGGCTACCGCAACGCCGACGACCTCGGCGGCTTCGACACGTGGGACGCAGCGACCAAGAAGTCCGACGCGAACCGCATCTCGCAGCAGATCCAGGCCCTACAGGACCCGCTGTCCCGCCTCGCCGAGAAGGTCGCCACCGCGTGACGCAGCCCGACGACGACCGCGCAGCCCGCACCGGAGTCTCCCGGCGCGGGCTGTTCGGCGCGGGACTCGCCGCGGCCGGAGCCGGGGCGGGCGCCGCGGTCGGCATCGGCGGCGCGACGGCCGCGACGGGGGTCAACCCGTTCACGGCGGCCGCCAACGGTGACGAGTCCATCGACCTGTCCCAGAGCCACCCGTTCTACGCGACCGCCGCACGGCAGCCGCAGGGCGGGGTGCAGACCGCCCCCCAGCGGTACTGCGTTTTCATGACCTTCGACCTGTCAACCAGCGTCGCGACCGAGCTGCAGGTGCTCCTCGCCCGCTGGTCCGCGGCGATCGCGCAGCTGCAGGCGGGGAAGACCGTCGGCAGCGTCGAGCCCGCGCACGGTGACGGCGTCGGCGCGGACACCGGTGAGGCGCTCGACCTCGGCCCGGCGTCCCTGACGGTCACGGTGGGGTTCGGTCCCGGCGTGTTCGACGAGCGCTTCGGGTTGGCCGACAAGCGTCCGGCGGACCTCGCCGACGTGCCTCGGCTGCCGAGCGACAACCTGCAGGCCGGACTGACCGGCGGCGACCTGTCGTTGCAGGCCTGCGCCGACGACCCGCAGGTGGCGTACCACGCCGTCCGCGACCTGGCCCGGATGGCGCGGGGGACGGCGACCGTGCGGTGGACCGTGCTCGGCTTCGGCCGCGCGTCGGCCGGCCCGCACCAGACGACGCCGCGCAACCTGATGGGCTTCAAGGACGGCACCAGGAACGTCACGACGGACGAGGACCACGACCGATTCGTGTGGGTCGACGACCCGGGCGACGGTGCGGAGTGGATGACCGGCGGCACCTACCAGGTGGTGCGGAAGATCCGGATGAACATCGAGATCTGGGACGCCGACGTCGTCAGCGACCAGCAGCGCGTGTTCGGTCGGACCAAGATCGAGGGCGCACCGCTGTCCGGCGGGACCGAGCACACGACGCCGGACTTCGCGGCGACCGGGAAGGACGGTGCAGCGAAGATCGATGCGACGTCCCACATCGCCCTGGCCGCCCACGAGGCGAACGGCGGCGTGAAGATCCTCCGTCGTCCGTACAACTACACCGACGGCCTCAACGAGTACGGCCAGCTCGACGCCGGGCTGCTGTTCCTGGCGTACATGAACGACCCGGAGCACTTCACCCGGCTGCAGCGGAAGCTCGGCGCCTCGGACCGGTTGAACGAGTACGTCTCGCACATCGGCTCCGCGGTGTTCGCGATCCCACCGGCACCGCGCAAGGGGTCGTACATCGGCGAGCAGCTGTTCCGCTGACCGTGCCCGGAGCGCGCTGACACCGCTGGGGGAGAGGGCGCCCTCCGCCGTTTCCCTGGAGGCGGAGGGCACCCGCGCCGCGGGGTCTCGTCGAACGGAACCACCGCCGACCTGAGAGGCGACCCAGCGCGACGCGTCGCGATGCGACAGCCCCGAGAGTACCCCGCCGATCCCCGGATCCGCAGTGCGAGCGCTGCTATGGGACAGGGAGCGCGGCAGCGGATCGGCGCGCGGTGCGCGCCGGACGCGATCCGTGCCTCCCGGCATGACGGAACGGGCCGCCTCACGGTGGTGAGACGGCCCGTTCGTGTCGGACGGGAGGCGCGGTGTCAGTCCGTCTGGACGCTCGCGTCGGTCCGTGCGCGCTTCCGGCGCACGGCGACGAGTGCGGTGATGCCCGCCAGCAGGAGCAGGCCCGCTGCGATCCCCGGCACCGTCAGGTCCGCGCCCGTGTAGGCGAGGTCACCGCCGGCGTTCGTGGAGTCGGCGGGGTCGCCCGCCAGGTCCGTGCCCGCTCCGGGAGCGTTGCCGTTGCCGTTGCCGTTGCCGTTGCCGTTGCCGGCGCCGGGGGTGTCCCCGTTGCCCGCGCCCGGGTCGGCCGGGTCCGTCGGGTCCGTGGGCTCGGTCGGGTCCGTCGGGTCGACGGCTGCGGCGAGCGGGATGGTCACGGCGAGCGTGATCGTCTGGCCACCCGGCAGGGTGACCACGAGCGGTGCGTCCGTCGTGGCCGCGGCACGGGCAGCCGCACGGACCGTCGCTGCGTCGGCCGACGACTCGATGGTCGGCACGGCGAAGGTCAGTGTCGCGCGACCCTGCTCGTCGGTCTTGTCGACGATCGTCGGGTCGATCTCGGCGGTGGCGAGCTCGACGTCACCGGCACCGACCGACACGGTGCCGGCCGCAGCGGGGTCGTCGCTGCTGAACACGAGCGACGACAGGTCGATCGTGATCTCGTCACCGGGCTGGAACCCGCCCTCGGGGGTCGGCGTCACCGTGGCGCCGACGGCGCGCTGGTCGGTCGGCGGCGTGACCGTCGGGTTGGCGAGGAAGAAGTCCACCTGCGCCTGCAGGTCGACCTGGCCCGAGTCGGCGATGTTCGTGCCGGTCGCGAAGGCGGCGAAGTTGTCGCCGCCGGTCGACAGGAACGAGTTGACCGTCACCTTGAGGGTGTCGCCGAGCGCGATCGGCTCGCCGTTCAGGGTCATGCCGGTGATGCGCTCGCCGCGACCCTTCGCGGGGTCGTAGGTGTACGCGAAGCCGTTCGAGACGCCGAGCTTGAGGAACGGACGCTCCAGGCCGTCGGGCTGCCACTGCTGCTCGAGGGCGTTCTTGATCTGCTGGCCGGTCATGTCCTCGGTGACCAGGGTGTTCGCGAACGGCTGGACGAGCGCGGCCTCCTTGTAGGTCACTGTGCCGTCGGGGTCGCCGGCGCCGCTCGACGCGTACACCATGTCCGTGCGGAGCCCGCCGGGGTTCATGAAGGCGACCTGCGAGCCGTTGCGCTCGGTCGCGGAGCGCTGCACCTCGGCGATGTAATTGCCGAGCGCGGACTCGCCGCCGCGGTTCTCCGTCTTCCGGTCCGACTGCACCGCACGACGCAGGTCGCCGGTGATCTCGCCGAGCTTCTTGCTGCCCTCGACGTCGGCGACGGCCTTCGCGGCCGTCACGATGCCGGTGACCGCGTTGACGGACGTGGCGTCGGCCGGTACGCGGGTCTCACCGTTGACGGACTTCACTTCGGACGTGATGCCGGTGAGCTGCTTGTCGGCGTCGACGGTGAGCTGCAGGTGCCCGTAGTTCACGCCGTACGAACCGGTCTGGATCACCGGGCGGGTCGTGCCGTCCGGGCCGGCGATCCGGTGGTTGTAGTTCGCGTGGGTGTGTGCCGAGACGATCGCGGACACCTTCGACGAGACGCCCGAGGTGATCGTGCCGAACGCACCGGACCCGGTCGCGTCGGCGAGGGCGTTCGTGGTGGCGCCCTCGTGCACGAGGAGCACGAGCACGTCGGCCTCGTCGTTGGCGTCGTCGCCGTCGGTGAGCTGGTCGGCGTACTTGTTGACCTGGCTGACGATCGGGGCCATCGCGAGCCCCTGCACGCCACCCGGGCTGACGAGCCCGGGGATGAGGTCCTCGGTGGTCGCGCCGATGAAGCCGACCTTCACGCCGCCCTTCTCCACGATGGAGTACGGGGTGAACGCGGGGTCGGTCGTGCCCTGCTTGACGATGTTCGCCGAGACGTAGGGCCAGTCGGCCCGGTCCTCGATGCGCCCGGTCAGGTCGTCCTGGCCCTTGTCGAGCTCGTGGTTGCCGATCGCGCTGACGTCGAGGTCCATGGCGTTGAGCGCATCGATCGTCGGGGCGTCCTGCTGGATCAGCGAGGTGAACGTCGAGGCACCGACGTTGTCGCCGACGCTGGCGAAGATCGTGTTCGGGTTGGCCTCGCGGTACGACTGCACGACACCGGCGAGCTTGGCGGCACCGGCGGCCTTGTCGACGGCGGTGCCCTCGGACTCGATGCGGCCGTGGAAGTCGTTGACGTCGATGATGTCGATCGTCGTGTCGCCCTCGGCGGCGACGGCGGTGGAGGGGACGGACAGTGCGACGAGCACACCCGCGGTGGCGAAGGCCGCGCCGCTGGTGATGCGCCGTCGGCGGCGCGGAGAGGAGTGGAGGTTCATCGTCCGAGAACCTATGAGGACGCACAGCCGACCCGCCAGTGTCGGGTCGAAGTCGTCACACGACGTTCACATGCGCAACACCCGTCGTGCTGCGTGCTGCTCGACGTGCCGTCACTCCGCGGCGATGAGGGGGCGGAGCGTGCGGTGGGCGATGCGCAGCCCCTCGAGGACCTTCTCGTCCGTGCCGCCCCAGAGTGGGTCCTCGTGCTCGACCGACAGGGTGCCGTCGAACCCCGCTTCGTACAGGCGGTCGACGACGTGCGGCCAGTCCACGACGCCACGGCCCGGCACCCGGAAGCGCCACCAGCCCATGTCCCACGGGTCGCCGCCCTTGTCGACCTTGCCGAAGAAGCCGTACTCGTCGCGCTCCCGGGGGAACAGCTCGAGGTCCTTCGCCTGCGCGTGCACGATGTGCTCGGCGAACGGCAGGATCGTCTCGACCGGGTCGATGCCGATCCAGGTCAGGTGCGACGGGTCCCAGTTCAGACCGAAGCCGAGGCCGGTGACCCAGCCCCAGAGCTCGGGGGAGTACGCCAGGTTGCCGGGGTAGCCGTCCGGGTGCCAGCCCTCCATCACGCAGTTCTCGATGATCAACCGCACGCCGCGCTCGCCGGCGTAGTCGACGAGCTCGGGGAGGACCCGGTTCCCTTCGGCCATGTTCTCCCGCACCGACTTGCTGTTGTCGCGGCCGATGAACGTGCCGACGTACGGCACGCCGAGCACCTGCGCGGCATCGATCGCGTGCTTGAGGTGGGTGCGGACCTCCTCGCGCCGGGCGAGGTCCTGGTGCAGGTTGTTCTCGTAGTACGCGAGCGCCGAGATCTCGAGGCCGGTACGGTCGAGCAGGTCACGGGTCGTGGCGGCGTCCTCGTCGGTGAACGTCGCCACCGGCATGTGCGCCGCCTCGAAGTCGCGGCCACCCGTGCCGGGCCACACGCCGACCTCGAGCCGCTCGTACCCTTGCTCGGCGGCGAAGTCCGCGATGCGGTCGAGGGTCCAGCCGGGCAGGCAGGCCGTCAGCATGCCGAGCTTCACCGGATCTCCCGCCATGTGGTCTCGGCCGCGCTGGTGATCACCGCGTCGATGATGTCGGCGGAACGTGCGCCGTCCGCGAAGGTCGGCAGGCCGTCGGGGGCCACACCGGTACGGACCGCGGTGTAGGTGTCGGCGACGAACGCGGCGAAGGCGTCGAGGTAGCCCTGCGGGTGCCCGGACGGCACGATCGCCAGACGCCGCTGGTCCGGGTACCCCTGCGACGGGTCGCGCACGACGATCTGCGCACCACGCTCGTTGCCGAACCACGCGGACTCGGGCTGTTCCTGGTCGAAGGCGGCGCTGCCCCGGGTGCCGTCGACCTCGAACCACAGGCGGTTCTTCCGACCGGACGCCACCTGCGAGATCACCACGTTGCCGATGCGCCCGGTGCCGGTGCGGAAGGTCGCGACCGCGGTGTCCTCGGTGGTGACCTCGGCCCGTTCCGCGGCGTCGGCGACCGGGTCGGGGTCCGGCGAGCCGGAGAACGACGGCCCCGAGGCCGCGGGCCGGGTCGGGTAGACGATGTCGGTCGCCGCGGACACCGAGGTGAAGCGCTCGCCGGTGACGAACTCGACCAGGTCGCACCAGTGCGAGCCGATGTCGGCGAACGCGCGGGACAACCCGCTCGAGGTCGGGTCGACCCGCCAGCTCGAGGCGTCCTCGTCCAGCATCCAGTCCTGCAGGTAGTGGCCGTGCACGGCGAGCAGTCGACCGAGGTCGCCGTCGGCGATGCGCGCGCGGATCTCACGGATCATCGGGTGGTAGCGGTACACGAACGGCACCGTGGCGACGACACCGGCGTCCGCCGCCGCGGCGACGAGTTCGGCGGCCTGCGCCGGGTCGATCGCGAGGGGCTTCTCGCACACCACGTGGATGCCCGCGGCGATGACCGCCATCGCCTGTGGGTGGTGCTGGTCGTTCGGCGTGCAGATGTGCACGACGTCGGGGGCGTCCGCGATGACGTCGTCGAGCGAGGCGTACCCACGAGGCAGGTCGAGTTGCGCCGCGACCTGCTCGGAGCGCGATGCGTTCCGGCCGAGCACCCCGAGCACCTCGGCACCAGCGGCCCGGGCCGCGCGGGCGTGGACCCCCGCGATCATGCCGGTGCCGATCACGACGACGCGGAGGCGTCGTCCTTCGTACCCACTGCTCATGGTGCTCCCTCGCGCCGAACTGTCACCACCGTAGCGGCCCGGCCGTCCACCGGGGCCGATGAGTACGGTCGGAGGCATGTCGAGCCTCCAGACCAGCCTGCTCATCCTCGGAGCCAGCGGCGACCTGTCCAAGCGCCTGCTCCTGCCGGGTCTCGCGACCCTGCTCGAGGTCAAGGACGACTGGGACGTCCAGCTCATCGGGGCGGGTGTCGAGGACCTCTCCGACGCCGACTGGAAGGCGCAGGTGCGCGAGTCCTTCGAGAACGCGCAGGCGTCGAAGAACGAGGGCGACGAAGGCGCGGAGGGCGAGTCGTCGCTGTCGGAGCGGCTGCAGGCCGTGATCGACGCGTCCTCGTACCGCAAGGCCGACGTCACGAGCGCCGACGACCTGCGCGCGCTGCTCGGAGCCTGCGACCACGACCCCGCGATCTACTTCGCGCTGCCCCCGGCCGTGACCGAGAAGAGCTGCGAACAGCTCGCCCACCTCGACCTGCCGGAGCGCACCCGCCTGGCGCTCGAGAAGCCGTTCGGTACCGACGCAGCAAGCGCCGAGCACCTGAACGACCTGCTGCACTCGTTCATCCCCGAGGAGCGCATCCACCGGGTCGACCACTTCCTCGGCCGTTCGACGGTGCTCAACCTGATCGGGCTGCGCTTCGCGAACCGCATCATCGAGCCCCTGCTGTCCTCGCAGCACGTCGAACGCGTCGACATCGTGTACGACGAGACCCTCGGGCTCGAGGGACGCGCCCGCTACTACGACAAGGCCGGCGCCCTCACCGACATGATCCAGAGCCACCTGCTCCAGGTCATGGCCGTCGTGGCCATGGAGGCGCCGGCGTCGATCGACGCCGACGACCTGCGGACCCAGAAGGAACTCGTGCTGCGCGCCGTGCGGCCGTGGGGCGGGGACGTCGTCGCTGCCGGCAAGCGCGCCCGGTACACCGCGGGCACGGTCGGCGACCGCACGCTGCCGTCGTACGCCGACGAGGACGGTGTCGACCCGTCGCTCGGCACCGAGACCCTGGCCCAGCTGACCCTGGAGATCGCGAACTGGCGGTGGGCCGGAGTCCCGTTCACGCTGCGGTCCGGCAAGGCGCTCGCGAAGCAGCGCCGCGAGATCGTCATCACGTTCAAGGACTCCCCGCAGGTGCCCGTCGGTCTGTCCGGCGCCGCCCACCCGGACCGGCTCCGGATCTGGATCGCCCCGGACGAGATGCAGCTCGAGCTCAACGTCAACGGCCCCGGCGACCCGTACACGATCGACCGCACGAGTCTCGAGACGACGTTCAACCCCGGACGGCTCAGTGCCTACGGCGAGGTCCTGGCCGGTGTGCTCGAGGGCGACGCGACCCTGTCGGTCCGTGGCGACAGCGCCGTGCAGGGCTGGAAGGTCGTCGGACCGTTCCTCGAGGCGTGGAAGGCCGGCACGACGCCGCTCGACGAGTACCCGGCCGGGTCGAGCGGTCCTGAGCACTGGGACAACATCGACGCCTGAGCCGGACGGCGGCGTAGCGTCGGACGACGTGACCACCATCGACGACGTCCTGCAGACCGTTCCCGAACCCGCCGGCGCCGACATCCGTGTCGAGCCCGTCCACTACGACCACGACGGCACCGACCTGCTCGGCGTGCTCGCCAAGGACGCGGCCGGCGCCGGTCCCCGCCCGGCAGTCCTGGTCGTGCACGACTGGCACGGCGTGAACGAGCACGTGGAAGCACGGGTGACGATACTCGCGCGCCTCGGCTACGTGGCGTTCGGCGCGGACATCTACGGCGCCGGCGTGCGGCCTGGAGACGACACCGCCGGCCAGGTCGCCGGGTCGTACTACCAGGACCTGCCGTTGCTCCGGGCACGTGCGACCGCCGGACTCGAGCGGCTGCGACAGGACCCCGACGTCGACCCGGCCCGCATCGTTGTCATCGGCTACTGCTTCGGCGGCTCCACCGCGATCGAGCTCGCGCGCACCGGCGCGGACCTCGTCGGTGCGGTGTCGTTCCACGGCGGGCTCATCACGCACGACCCCGCCGACGCCTCGGCGATCCGGGCGAAGCTGCTCGTGCTGACCGGGGGAGCGGACCCGGTCGTGCCCGACGACGCCGTGCACGCCTGGCAGGACGAGATGCGCACCGAGCCCGGCGTCGACTGGCAGGTCGTCACCTACGCCGGGGCCATGCACGCGTTCGCCGTGCCGGGGACCGACGCGCCCGACCACGGCGCCCAGTACCAGGAGCGCGCCGACCGCCGATCGTGGCAGGCGTTGCAGGTGTTCCTGGCCGAGGTGTTCGGCGAGGAGGCCGCGGTGCTGTGACGTCGGGGGCTCGCGACACGCCGGGTGGAGCGGTCGGGCGCCCTCGATTGGCGCCCGGGCCGGAGCTGTTGTAGAGTCTTCCACGGCCGCAAGGCCACGCGCTCGTAGCTCAATGGATAGAGCATCTGACTACGGATCAGAAGGTTGGGGGTTCGAGTCCCTTCGAGCGCACAGTGCCGGTTGAACGGCATGACACCGAACAGATGAAGGGCCCCGGCGGATTCCGTCGGGGCCCTTCGTCGTTGGTGCTTCAGATCGCCTCACCGACGCCGACGCCCGAGCAGTGCGATCCGCAGCACGACCAGCGCCACGACGACGAGCGCTACGACGACGAGCAGGGGCAGCAGGTCGACCGAAGCGGTGTCGTGGCAGTCGACAGTCCCGACGGCACAGGATGCGAGGACGGTGGCCGAGGTCATGGTCAGAGTGAAGCACGACGACGAGGTCGGTGTTCGCGGCCCTCGGTGCGCACCCGCTGGTGGCGCTGCTGATCAGCCGGGCCGACTTCGTGAGCAGAAATGGTCGGGTTCGTCGGCGGGACCCGACCATTTCTGCTCACGAAGCGCGCGGCACTGCCACGATCCTGCGAGAAGCGCGTCACGCATCGGAACCATCCCCGGGACGGACGGGAGGCCCGTGGCGGTCTCGCCACGGGCCTCCCGTCCGTCGTCCCTCGCCCCCACCCCGCGGGGTTCCGAGATCTCGGAACCTCGCGGGCACGTGCCGTCCTGATCGGAACCTCGACGGAACGCACGCGGGGTGTCGTGGAACCTCGACGCACAGCGCGCCGCGTGTCGTGGATCCGGGCGCAGCGTCAGACGGTCGCGCGCACCTCTGCCAGCGACGGGTAGTCGGTGTAGCCCTCGGCGGTCGCGCCGTAGAAGAGCTCGGGACGGGCCTCGTTGAGCTCCGCGTCCTGCTCCCAGCGATGCGCGAGGTCCGGGTTCGCGATGGCGGGGCGGCCGGCGGCGACAGCGTCGGCGTGGTCGGCGTCGACGAGTGCGATGGCCTCGTCGCGGGTGGTCAGCGCCGAGAAGCCGGAGTTGACCACGAACGGTGCGCCCGCGGTGCGACGGACGTGCTGCACCAGGTCACCGGTCGGCTCGGCGTGCAGGACGTCGATGAAGGCGAGTCCGAGCGGCGCGAGGCCCTCGGCGATCGCGGTGTAGGTCGCGCGGACGTCGGCCGCGTCGTCCTCGATGACGCCCTGGATGCCGTGCTCGGGCGACAGGCGGATGCCGGTGCGGTCTGCGCCGACGGCCTCGGCGACGGCGGTCGTGACCTCGATCGCGAAGCGGGCGCGGTTCTCGGGGGAGCCGCCGTACTGGTCGGTGCGGGTGTTCGACACCGGGGACATGAACTCGTGCACCAGGTAACCGTTGGCGCCGTGGACCTCGACGCCGTCGAGTCCGGCGGCGATGGCGTTGCGGGCAGCCTGCGCGAAGCCCTGCACGGCGTCCTGCACCTCGGCGGTGGTCAGCTCGTGGGGGACGGGCATGTCGGCCTTGCCGGTCGCGGTGTGGGTCTGTCCGGGAGCGGCGATGGCGCTCGGGGCGACGATGCGCGGCGTCTGCGAGATGTCGGGGTGCGAGACACGGCCACCGTGCATGAGCTGCATCACGATGGTGCCGCCCTCGGCGTGCACGGCGTCGGCGACGCGGCGCCAGCCGGCGATCTGCTCGTCGGTCTCGATGCCGGGCTGCCCGGGGTAGGAGCGGCCTTCCTGCACGGGCCAGGTGCCCTCGGTGATGATCATGCCGAGGCCCGCACGCTGACGGTAGTGCTCGACGAGCAGGTCGTTCGGGATGCCGTGCTCACCGGCGCGGGTGCGCGTGAGCGGGGCCATGACGACGCGGTTCGACAGGCGCAGGGCGCCGAAGGAGGTGGGTTCGAAGAGCTTCACGAGGGAGTGGAACGTCGTGTTGCTCGGTGCAATTCCCGCCGTCAGTCGCGCGGGCAGACCAGGGTCGACGAACGGACCTGGCCCTCGGGGCGGATCACCTGGTGCAGGGAGAGGGGCTTGCCGCAGATCGGGCAGCCGCGGTCCACTGACCGGTCGTCGACCCCCTCGGGGTGTCCGGCGCCGATCTGCGACGGTCCCATCTTGTTGATGAGCGTCGTGTTCCACCGTTCGTACCACTTGCCGAAGCGCCCCACGGTGCATCCTTTCGTTCGTGCACGAACCATTATGGCACCATCGGCCCCGGATCACACCTGGTCGACGCGCTCCAACAGTTCCGTCAGGTCGTCCTTGAGTGCTTCGAGGCGTTCCAGTGGCCACCCGAGTCGGTCCGCGACCGCCAGGGGGACCGCTCGTGCGCGGTCGCGCAGTGCCCGACCGGCGGTGGTGAGCGAGACCTCGAGTTGCCGTTCGTCGGCGGCGCTGCGGGCCCGGCGGACGTAGCCGGAGGCCTCGAGCCGCTTCAACAGCGGGCTGAGGGTGGCCGAGTCGAGCCGCAGTTCGCCGGCGATCTCGCGCACCGATCGCGGGTCCTGCTCCCAGAGTGCGAGCATCACGAGGTACTGCGGATGCGTCAGGCCCATCGGCTCGAGCAGGTCGCGGTACAGCCCGATGACGCTCCGGCTCGTGGCCGCGAGGGCGAAGCAGAGCTGCCGGTCGAGCGCGAGTGGGTCGGGTGCGGAGGTCATGTGCCCACGATACCGTTCGCCCACGAAGTGTTCCCGGGGCGCGGTGGGTGGTGCGGGTCGGTGCGGGTCGGTGCGACAAGTTCGACGTCGTACGACATCGATCTTGTCGCACTGGCGCGGCCGCAACAGTTGCAGGCGCGGGCTGGCGACATCCTCGATGTCGTACGACATCGAGGATGTCGTTCCGGGTCGCGGGTCGGCGTCGGCCGCGCGCGCGGTGGGCGCACGCACGGGAGGCCCGGTGCCGGTCTCGTGGACCGGCCCCGGGCCTCCAGGCTGGGTGCGTCGACTACGCGCGGTGCGCGGGCGGGTGCCCCGACTCGTGCGCGTTGGCGTCCGGCGCAACGGGGAGGGCGTGCGACCCCGTGTGGGTGTCCTCGTGACCGGGCTGACCGGGCTGACCGGGCTGACCGGGCTGGCCGGCGACCGGGTGCGACCGCTCGAGCTTCGCGCCCTCGACGTCGACGTCCGGCACGATCCGGTCGAGCCACTTCGGGAACCACCAGGCGCTCTGGCCGAGCAGGTGCATCGCTGCCGGGATGAGCAGCATGCGGACGACGAACGCGTCGATGAGCACGCCGAACGCCAGCCCGAAGCCGATCGGCTTGATGGTGGAGGAGTCCGAGAAGATGAAGCCCGCGAACACGGAGATCATGATGATCGCCGCTGCCGTGACCACCGCGCGACCGGCGTGCAGCCCGCGCTGGACCGCGACCTTCGCCGAGGCGCCGTGGGCGTAGGCCTCGCGCATGCCGGACACCAGGAACAGCTGGTAGTCCATCGCCAGGCCGAACAGGATGCCGATCTCGATGATGGGCAGGAAGCTCAGGATCGGCGCCGGGTCGTGCACGCCGAACACGGAGCCGAGCCAGCCCCACTGGTAGATCGCGGTCAGGCCACCGAACGACGCCATCACGGACAGGATGAAGCCCGCCGTCGCCGTGATCGGGACCAGGAAGGACCGGAACACGATGATCAGGATGATGAGCGACAGGCCGACGACCACCACGAGGTAGAGCGGCAGGACGTTCGACAGCTTCTCGGACACGTCGATGTTGGCGGACGCGTTGCCCGCGACACCGAGCGTGACCGTGCCGTCGTCGGTCGTGACGGTCTGCTCGCGCAGGTCCTTGACCAGGTTCTCGGTGGAGATGCTGTCGGGACCGCCGCCGGGCTTCACCTGGAACGCGATGATGTCGCGGTCCGACGAGGTGCCGATCGGCAGGACGGCCGTGACGTCGTCGTTCTTCGCCAGGGCCTCGCCGATGGTGACCTCGGTCGCGGTGACGTCGGACTTGCTGATCGACTCCGGCAGCGTCGCGACGACGAGCAGCGGGCCGTTCTGGCCGGCACCGAACTCCTCGTCGAGGGCCTTGTACGCCTTGTACTGGCTCGAGTCGACGGACTCGGACGCGCCGGTCGGCAGGCCGAGGCGCATCTGCGTCGCGGGGAGCGCGATGACACCGAGCACGGCGACACCGGCGACGAGCGTGACGATCGCGCGCCAGGTCTTCATCGGCTTGTTCGGCACCCGGGTCGAGCCGGTGTTGCCGATCTTCGCTCGCTCCTTCTTCCGCAGGATCCGCATCCCGATCAGGGACAGCAGCGCCGGCGTGAACGACGTGGCGATGAGGATCGCGAAGAACACCGCGACCGCACCGACCGTGCCCATCAGCCCGAGGAAGGGGATGCCGGTGATGTTCAGCGCGAGCAGGGCGACGATGACGGTCGCGCCGGCGAACACCACGGCGTTGCCGGAGGTGCCGTTCGCGAGGCCGATGGACTCGTGCACCTGCATGCCCTGCTTCAGCTGGGTGCGGTGTCGGTTCAGGATGAAGAGCGAGTAGTCGATGCCGACCGCCAGGCCCAACATCACCCCCAGCACCGGCGTGACCGAGATGAACTCGACCAGGCCGGAGAACGACAGGGATGCAAGTGACGCCACGCCGACACCGAGCACGGCGCTGACGAGCGGGATCGCCGCACCGATGACGGTGCGGAGCATCAGGAAGAGCACGAGCGCGGCGATGATGACGCCGACGATCTCGCCCGGTCCGAGGATCGACGGCACGCCCTGCGCGATGTCGTTCGACACGTAGACGTTCACGCCGCTGATGTCGGCCGAGTCGGCGTCGTCCGCGATGGCGGTCTTCGTGTCGGCGGGGACCTCGTAGGTCGACTTCGTGAACTGGACCGTGCCGATGGCGGCGCTGCCGTTCGACGACACGAAGCGGACGTCCTTCGACAGGTCGAGGAGCTTCGAGCCCTGCTCCAGCTCGTCGGCGCTGTCGTCGAGCTTCTTCGTGTTGGCGTCGATCGTCTTCTGCGCGTCGGCGATCTGCTGCTCGCCGGCGTCGAGCTGCGCCTGCTGAGCGTCGATCTGCGCCTGCGCCTGCTGGAGCTGCGCTGCCGCGGCCTGCGCCTGCGCTGCAGGGAGCGCTGCGCTGGCGGCCTCGGACTGGGCCTTCTGGGCGTCGAGCTGCGCCTGGGCGTCCTCGATCTGC
The DNA here is from genome assembly GCF_003752545.1 of Curtobacterium sp. PhB172. Classification (NCBI taxonomy): domain Bacteria; kingdom Bacillati; phylum Actinomycetota; class Actinomycetes; order Micrococcales; family Microbacteriaceae; genus Curtobacterium; species Curtobacterium sp. PhB172. The sequence continues at coordinate 38,125 of NZ_RKIF01000013.1, read as the reverse complement.
TGCTTGCCGGAGGTCAGCTGCGCCTTCTGGGCGTCGAGCTGGTCCTGGCCGGTCTCGAGCTTCGCGCGGCCGTCGGTGATCTCCTTGCGGCCGTCGACGATCTTCTGGCGCTGCTCGTCGAGCTGGTCCTGGGTGTCGAAGCCGCTCGTCGCGCCCTTGACGCCGTCGAGCTTCTCGACCTTGGTCAGGAAGTCCGCGACCTCCGACTTCTGCGCGTCGGTGAACGCCTTGCCGTTCGTCGTCTCGAAGACGATCGTGCCGTTGCCGCCGTTCGCCGACGGGAACTTGTCGGCGAGCTCGTCCTGCACCTGACTGGTCTTGGTGTTCGGGATCGAGATCGCGGACGAGATCGTGCCCGAGAACAGGCTGTAGGTGACGCCGGCGACGGCCATGATCACCACCCAGGTGATGATCACGAGCCAGTGGCGTCGTGCGGAGAACCGTCCGAGACGGTAGAGGAGACCGGCCATGCGGTTGCCCCGTTCCTTTCGTTGCAGGTGCTGTGTGGAGCGGGGTGCGCCGGTGGACCCCTGGGGAGGGAAGTGTCAGTCGGTGGGCATGTAGCCGCTGCGGACGCTGTGCACGAGTCGTGCCAGCAGGGCGTCCCAGTCGGCGACGGACTGCTCGTCGATCGCGGGGCCGGAGGTGGCCAGCCAGTGTTCCGCGATCACGACGATGCCGCTCATGAGCGACTCGACGAGCAGGGCGGCGTCGAGGGGATCCGCTGCCGGGTAGCGGCGTGCGACCTCGTCGCGGAGTCGTTCGGTGACCCGCGAGAACGCCGTCTGGGTGAGGACCGCGGCCTTCGGGTCGTCCTTGCCCGGGTCGCCGAGGATCCGGTACATGCTCGAGATCGCGGCCGCCAGGTCGGCTCCGCGTGCGGCGGACTCGAGCTCGTCGAACATCGAGGCCCGGCTGCCGTCGCCGACCGGGGTGCGTGCCATGTCGGCGAGGAACCGGTCGATGATCACGGACAGCTCCTGCTCGCACACGGCCAGCAGGACCTCGTCGAGCGAGGCGAAGTGGTTGAACACCGTCCGCCGCGCGATGTCGGCCCGTGCTGCCAGGTCGTCGACGCTGAACTCACGGCCGCCGCGTTCGTCGACCAGGTCGCGTGCGGCCTGCAGGATCGCCGCACGGTGCTTCGCCTTGAGGGCGGCGCGGCGGTCGGTCGTGAGGGTCACGAATGACAACACTAGGTGCATCGATGCACTCGGTGCAACGACTACGAGTGCATCCTCAGGTTCGTACCCCGCGGTGGAAACTCGGTTCTGAACAGATGTGCGCGTGGTTGACTGCACCCAGCACGACCGCCGGTGCGACCGGCGGCGCGACCGCCAGAACGACCGCCGTACGAAGGAGTACTCGATGCCCGTCCGCCTGTCCCCGGAGACCCTCGACGAGATCGCCGCGAGCGGTGTCGCCGTCCCGACCTACGACCGCAGCGGGATCACCGCCGGCATCGTGCACTTCGGCGTCGGCGGCTTCCACCGCGCGCACCAGGCGATGGTGATCGACCGGCTGCTCCAGCAGGGCGAGGCGCGCGAGTACGGCATCTGCGGCGTCGGTGTCCTGGAGCAGGACCGCCGGATGGCCACGGCCATGGCGGAGCAGGGCGGGCTCTACACGCTCGTCCTCAAGCACCCCGACGGCACCCGCGAGTCCCGTGTCGTCGGCAGCATCGTCGACTACCTGCTCGCCGTCGACGACCCGGACGCCGTCGTCGAGAAGATGGCGCACCCCGACACCAAGATCGTCAGCCTGACCATCACCGAGGGGGGCTACAACTTCGACCACGTCACCGGCGAGTTCGTCGCGGACGAGCCCGGCGTCGCGGCCGACCTGCGGGGCGACGGACCGCCCCGCACCGTGTTCGGCCTGGTCGTCGAAGCCCTGCGTCGACGGCGTGACCGCGGCGAGCAGCCGTTCACCGTGATGTCCTGCGACAACATCCAGGGCAACGGCCACGTCGCCCGCGACATGTTCACCGCCTACGCACGCCTGCAGGACCCGACGTTCGCCGACTGGATGGACGAGCACGTGTCGTTCCCGAACTCGATGGTCGACCGCATCACACCGGTCACCGCCGACGAGGACCGCGCCTGGGTCCGCGACGAGCTCGGCATCGAGGACGCCTGGCCCGTCGTCGCCGAACCGTTCTTCCAGTGGGTGCTCGAGGACGACCACCCCGCCGGGCGTCCGCCGTACCAGGACGCCGACGTGCAGATCGTCGAGGACGTCGAGCCGTACGAGCTGATGAAGCTCCGGTTGCTCAACGCCTCGCACCAGGGCCTGTGCTACTTCGGGTACCTCTCGGGGTACCGCTACGCCCACGAGGCCACGCAGGACCCCGCGATCGCCACGTTCCTGCGCCGCTACATGGACGAAGAGGGCTCGCCGACCCTGCACCCCGTGCCCGGCATCGACCTCGAGGACTACAAGTCCACCCTCATCGAGCGCTTCCAGAACCCCGAGGTCCGCGACACCCTCGCGCGCCTGTGTGCCGAGTCGAGCGACCGGATCCCGAAGTGGCTGCTGCCGGTGGTCCGCGACAACCTCGCCGCCGGCCGGCCCGTCACGTTGTCCGCCGGCATCGTCGCGTCGTGGGCGCGTTACGACGAGGGCACGGACGAGTCCGGCGAGCCGATCCAGATCGTCGACCGGCTGGCCGAACCGCTGCACCGCATCGCCCTCACCCAGCGCGACGACCGGCTCGCCTTCATCGCGAACCGGCAGGTCTTCGGTGACCTGATCGACGATGAACGGTTCGTCGCCGCCTACCGGGACGCCCTCGACGGGCTCATCGCCGACGGCGCCCACGCCACGGTCGAACGCTTGTCGCGTTCGTGACGCGAGTCGCGCCCTGCGCGTGACCGGACGGCGGACGGGAGGCCCGGTTCCAGCTGGCACCGCGCCTCCCGTCCGGTGCCTGGTCACGTCACGGGCTAGGGTCGCGTCGTGAACCGGACCGACCGCCTGTACGCGCTCGTCGAGGAGCTCCGCGCCGCTGCGCCCGCGCTGCGGAGCGCGCGCCGACTCGCCGAGCGGTTCGGGGTCAGTGTGCGCACGGTCGAGCGGGACCTGTTGTCCCTGCAGCAAGCCGGAGTGCCGATCTGGGCCGAGCCGGGGCGGACCGGCGGGTACACGATCGACGCCCGTGCGACGCTCCCGCCGCTCGGGCTGACCGTCGACGAAGCGCTCGCGGTGGCGATCGGCCTCGGCGCGCTCGCCTCCAGCCCGTTCCGAGACGCGGCGCGCAGCGCTGCCCGCAAGGTCACCGCGGTGCTCGCCGAGGACGACGCCCGACGGGCAGCGCGACTCGCGAGTCGCGTGCACCTGCTGGAGTCGGGGGAGCGCACGCCGGCTCCCACGGCGCTCGCCGGTGCGCTGACGGGCGGGCGCGTCGTCCGGATGCGGTACCGCGACGCGGCGGGCACGGAGACCGATCGCATCGTCGAACCGCTCGGCTACATCGGGAAGGGCGAGGACTGGTACCTGGTCGCGTGGTGCCGGTTGCGCGACGGCGTCCGTGCCTTCCGCGGCGACCGGGTGCTGGCGGTCGAGGAGACCGACGAACCGGCACCGCCCCGAGTGGTCCGACTCGACGAACTCGACATCCCGCACGGCGTCCTGCGCCCCGTGCTCGGGGACTGAACCGCCAGATCCGCCTGCTCATTCGCCGAAACACCGACAGGACGGTGTCGCGGTGGTCGCGCATGCTCGACGAGTCCGGTCACGGTGGCCGGCCAGGAGGGCTTCCCGTGCAGTTCGCATCCGTCCGGATCATCACCGACGACCTCGACGGGATGGTGCGGTTCTACGAACGCGTCACCGGGACCGAGGCGCGGCGACCCGCACCCGTCTTCGCCGAGATCGTGACCGGCGGCGCCGTGCTCGCCCTCGCGACCCCGGCGACCGTGGCGATGCTCGGACCGGCCGCGCCCGAGCCCCGCACGAACGGCAGCGTGTTCCTCGAGTTCGTGGTGGACGACGTCGACGCCGCGTTCGCTGTCTTGCGTGGCGACCTCGACGACGTGGTGCTGCCGCCGACGACGATGCCCTGGGGAAACCGATCGGCGCTGTTCCGTGACCCTGACGGCAACCTCGTGAACCTCTTCAGCCGTCCCGCTTGACCGTGTATTCTGTCAGTCACTGACAGAATTGAGTGCACATGCAGCTCCACGTCGAGACCCACGGACACGGCCCTGTCCGGGTCGGACTCGTGCACGGCATCCTCGGTTCGGCGCTGGTGTGGCGCGACCTCGTGTCCCACGCCGATCCGGACCGGTACACGTTCCTCGTGCCGGACCTGCGGGGTCACGGCGAGAGCGACCGCGCGGCGTCGTACACACTCGCCGCGTTCGCCGACGACCTCGCCGAGACGCTGCCGCAGGGGCTCGACGCCGTCGTCGGACACTCGCTCGGCGGACGGGTGCTGTTCGACGCCGTCGACCGGTTGCGCCCGGCCCGCGCGGTGTACCTCGACCCCGGCTTCCACCTGCGGGCACCGGGGCGGAGCGTGCTCGGGCAGGCATTCTGGGCGCTGCCCGGGCTGCAGCCGTTGCTCGTGCAGGCCTACGACCGCACCGATCCGCGGTGGGGTCCGGCAAACGTCGCCCGGGCCGAGGAGAGTCACCGGCACTGGGACCGCACGATGCTGCGCGACGTCCTGCGAGCGGTCGCGACGGCACCGGTCGCTCCGGCGGCCCCGTTCGTGCCGTCGACGCTCGTGCTCACCGACGACGGTCGACACGTCGTGCCCGACGCCGAGGTACCGGTCTACGAGCGCCTCGGGTGGGACGTCGAACGGGTGCGCGGCGTGCACCACGACCTCGCGATGGAGGACGCCGCGCGCACGATGCGGCTCCTCGACGACGTGCTCGGCGGGGCCCGCGCATGAGCGTCACCACGGTGTTCGGCGGGGTGTCCAACGTGCTCGTCACGGACGGCACGACGTCACTGCTCGTGGACGGCTTCTTCAGTCGTCCCTCGTTCCCGCGGCTGATGCTCGGCCGGCTCCGACCGGACGTCACCCGGATCGAGGACGCCCTCGCCCGGTTCGACGTCGACCACCTCGATGCCGTGCTCGTCTCGCACTCGCACGCCGACCACGCCCTCGACGCTCCCGTGGTCGCGGACCGGACCGGGGCGGAACTCGGCGGCTCGGCGTCCACCCGGATGATCGCCACCGGGTACGGGCTCGACCGCGTGCCCTTCCGGGAGCTCCACGACCGCGAGTCGTTCGCGGTGGGGGCCTTCACGGTCACGCCGCTGCACGCCCTGCACAGTGACGGCGACGCGGTGCCGGGCGAGATCACCGAGCCGGTCATCCTGCCGGCCCGGATGCGCGACTTCCGGACCGGCGGCTGCTTCTCGTTCCTGTTCGAGCACCCGGACGGATCGGTGCTGGTCCACCCGACGGCGAACTGCATCCCCGGAGCGTTCGCGGGGCTCCACGCCGACGCCGTCTACCTGGGTGCGGGCGCCGCCGGCGCGAAGCCGACGGCCTGGATCGAGCAGTACTGGCAGGAGACCGTCGGCGCCCTGCACTCGAGCGTCGTCCGACCGGTGCACTGGGACGCGTTCTGGCGTCCGTTGACCCGTCCGCTCAGGCCGCTGCCGAAGAAGCTCGACCGCCTCGACGTCACGATGCGCGCGTTCGCACGCCTGGCGGACGCCGACGGTGTCGACCTCCGGCTGCCGGAGCTCTGGCAGCGCGAGACGGTCTCCGGGCGGTCGGTGTCGTGACGGAGGTCCGGGCGCAGAACCGGCGGGCGCAGAACCGGCGGTCGACGGAGCGTGCCGTCGAGGACGCAGCGGTCGCGCTGGTCGGCGCGCGCGGGTTCGACGTCGTCACCGGGGCCGAGATCGCGACCGCGGCCGGCATCACCGAGCGCACGTTCTTCCGGTACTGCGCTTCGAAGGTCGACGCGTTCCTGTTCGTCTCGCGCGACGTCCACGACGCCGTCACCGCCGCGGTGACCGCCCCGGTGCCGTTCGGTGCGTTGACCGAGGTGATCGCCGAGGTGCTCGGGACGTTCGAGCGCGACCGCCACGACGACCTCGAGCGCCTGGTCCGGGTGCGCGCGCTGCTCGTGGCCGATCCGGCACTGCTGTCCGCCGTGCTCGAGCGGGACGCCGCGCAGACGCTGGAGCTGCAGTCGGCGTGGCAGGGCGCCGACCGGTTCGCGGTGCCGTTGGCCCTGCTCGCGCTGCGCGCCGCGTTCGACGCGTGGGCGGAGCGCCCCGCGGGGGAGTTGCTCGGCGCGGCGTTCCGTCGGACGTGCGCCGCGCTGCGGGCGGCCACCGGCGGCTGATCGCACGTCATGCCCTGGACGCGTCCACCTGGCTGGCGCGAGGATGCGTGGCGGGCGCCACCCGGGCCTCCCGTCCGCTCAGCTGTCAGGAAGCACGTCGTCGGCCCACGGCACCGGCGTCGTCTCGCCCGTCTCCCAGTCGTGGCGGAGGACCCCGTACCCGACCGACGCGACCGCGCGGCCGCCTTCGATCGGCCACCCCTCGCGGTAGTGCGCCTCCTTGACCCACCCGGCACGCACGAAGACCCGGCGCATCGCCGTGTTGTCCTCGCGGGTCTGGCCCTCGAAGCGGGTCACTGACGGCAGGGTGCCGAAGACGTGGTCGGTGACCGCACGCAGTGTCGGGACGCCGAGTCCGCGACCTCGGAACGCGCCGGCGATGCGCAGGTCGAACAGCGGGACCGGGTCCTCCAGGTCCTCCAGCCGGACGAACCCGATGCGGCCGTGCTCCGTGTGGTCGACCCAGTACGAGTCGTGCTCGTCGTCGCGGTACGAGCCGGACGCCACGGCCTCGACGGCCTCCGCACGGGTCCACGACCGCCGCACGTGGAACGGGAAGTCCTCGGTCGACAGGAAGTCGACGAGGGCATCGTGGTCGATCCCGATCGGGTCGAGCCGGGTCAGCCGGACGGAGCGCTCGGTCATCCCGCCACGCTAGCGGGGACGCAGCGTGGTGGCCCAGCGTCCGATCGCGTCGTACGCCTGCTCCCGCACGTCGGGCGCGGACAGCACCACGTCGTGTACGGCTCCGGGCAACCGCCGGACCGTCACCTCGTTGCCGAGCGACAGGGCGCGATGGGCCACCGTGTCGACGTTCAACGCGACGTCCGCGTGTGCCATCCCGGGGTCCCACCGGGGCTGCAACATGCTCTTGTCGCTGAGCATGACCAGGACGGGGACCTGGATGTCGAGCCCGTGCTCGACCGTCTCCTGCCCCGCGAAGACCGCCGCGAGCCAACCGGGGTGCAGGGGGAACCCGCGGTCCGGTCGCCACTGCTGGTCGTACGTCCACGAGCCCTCGCCGGCGGCCGACACGGTGCGCGTGTAGAAGCCGGGGTCGACGGCGGGCATCGGGGCGAGGGGGTTCCGCTTGGCGCCGAGCTTGATGACGGGCGCGACGATCGCCCGGCCCACGGCGGTCGCCTGGAACTCGAGCCACGGACTGTTCAGGACGATGCCGTCGACGAGTTCGGGGTGGCGCGCAGCCCACAGCGACAGGGTCAGACCGCCGGTGGAGTGCCCCATCAGCACGAGCCGCCGCTCGCCGGGACCGGGGTGCTCGGCGGACACCGCGTCGAGCGCCGCGGCGATGTCCTCGTCGTACACCGCCAGGTCGTCGACGTTGCCCGGGGTCTGGTGGGGGCGGAGGCTCCGGCCGTACTTCCGCAGGTCCAACGCGTGGAAGCGGGCCCCGAGCCGTTCGACCCGCTCCGCCAGCTCGGTCTGGAAGAAGTAGTCCGACCACCCGTGCACGTACAGCACGTCGGCGCCGTGCAGCGGTCCGCGCCCGTGCAGCAGCAGGTCCGTCGGGGTGTGCCGACGACGGACGAGGGTGGCGACGACCAGCCCCTCGGAGTCGGTGCCGAGCGGCAGTTCGAGTTGCTCGTAGGGCGCCCCGAGGACGTCCTCGTGCCACCGCTGGACGACCATGACCCCACCGTATCCGGCGCCGCTGCGGGTGGTACCGGGGTACCACGGTCGCTCCGCGGAGATCGTCTGCGACGGCGATGTGGCGGACCCGGTCGTCTCCGTACCGTTGCCGCATGATCGAGATCCAGAACCTCTCCAAGCGCTACGGCGAGAAGGTCGCCGTCGACGACGTGTCCTTCACGGTGCGCCCCGGCGTCGTCACCGGCTTCCTCGGTCCGAACGGCGCGGGCAAGTCCACCACGATGCGCGCCGTCGTCGGACTGGACCGGCCGACCTCGGGCACCGCCCACGTCGACGGACGCCCCTACCGCGAGCTGCGCGACCCGCTGCGTCGCGTCGGCGCACTGCTCGAGGCGAAGGCGGTCCACAAGGGACGCAGTGCCTTCGACCACCTGTCGGCGCTCGCCGCGACGCACCGGATCCCGACGGCCCGGGTGCACGAGGTCATCGGGATGACCGGCCTCGAGAACGTCGCGAAGAAGCGCGTCGGCGGGTTCTCGCTCGGCATGGGGCAGCGGCTCGGGATCGCGGCGGCTCTGCTCGGCGATCCGCAGACGCTGATCCTCGACGAGCCGGTCAACGGCCTCGACCCCGAGGGCGTCGTGTGGGTGCGTCGACTCGCCCGCAGCCTGGCCGCCGAGGGGCGTGCGGTCTTCATCTCGAGCCACCTCATGAGCGAGATGGCGCTGACCGCCGACCGCATCGTCGTGATGGGTCGCGGCCGGGTGCTCGCGGACACGGACATCGCGGACCTGGTCGCCGCCGCCACGGAGCGGTCGGTCACCGTGCGGACGCCGGAGCCCGAGCGGCTCCTCGACGCGATCGCCGGCCCGGACGTCACGATCGGCTACGAGGGCGACGGGGCGCTGCAGGTCCGTGGCCTCGGTGCCGAGCAGATCGGCGAGGCAGCCGGTGCCGCGGGGATCGTCCTGCACCAGCTGGCCACCACCGAGGCGAGCCTGGAGCAGGCCTACCTCGAACTCACGCACGACCAGGTCGAGTACCGATCGGAGGTGGCCCGATGAGCGCGGTCACGAGCAACGCCCTGCCGCGGCACGACGGAGCCGGCAGCCACTCGTCCGGCGTCCACTTCTCCGGCGTCCTGCGCTCGGAGTGGATCAAGCTCCGCTCGCTGCGGTCGACGGCGTGGAGCTTCCTGCTGGTGCTCGTCCTGCCGATCGGCATCGGCGTGCTCCTGGCGGCCTTCGCGGACAACGGCGGTCAGGGGCTCACGGGTGACGCGGCTCGGAACGCGCTCGTCCTCTACAGCACGAGCGGCACGATGCTCTCGTCGCTGATCGTCGCGGTGATCGGTGCCCTCGTCGTCACCGGCGAGTACGGCACCGGCATGATCCGCTCCTCGTTCGCGGCGGTCCCACGGCGGTCGGTCGCACTGGCGGCGAAGGGGATCGTCCTCGCCGTGGCCGTCTTCGTCACGAGTGCCGTGAGCGTCTGGGCCACCGCCTTCATCACCCTGCCCATCGCCGCGGGACGGAACGTCGAGGCGTCGCTGGACGCGAGCGTCGCGATGCCGCTGCTGGGTGCCTCCGTCTACCTGACGCTCATCGCCCTGCTCGCCTTCGCGGTCGGTGTGGTCCTGCGTTCCACCGCCGGGGCGATCGCGGGTGTGCTCGGGCTGATGCTCGTCGCCCCGGTCGTCGTGCAGCTGGTGCAGTCGTTCACGGGAGCGGACTGGCTCGGCACGCTGACGAACCTGCTGCCGCAGAACGCGGGCCAACCGCTCATGCAGTTCGGCACCGAGGTGACGTCGGGGTGGCACGACGGCGTCCTAGCCTTGGGGGGATGGAGCGGATTCGCGGTACTGCTGGCCTGGGTGGTCGTCGCCTCGGTGACGGCACTCGCCCTGGTCGAGAAGCGGGACGCGTGACCCCTGCCGACCTCGCCCCCGGTGCCGTCGTGGACGGCATCGGGGGCATCGCCCTGCCCGATGCACCCGGTCGTCTCCGGCGGTTCTGGGCGCGCCACCCGGTCATGACCGACGTGCTGCTCATGGTCTTCTGGGGTGCGATCGAGGTCGTCGTGGCGTTCCGGAGTGCGTGGCAGGTCGACGGGAGCCCCGCTGCGCGGGTCACGGTCGTCGTCCTCGTGGTCATCGCCGTCTCCGGCATCCCGCTCCGGCGCACGCACCCCGCGGTGACGGCGGTGCTCGGGCTCGCTTCCGTCGTCGCGATGACGTGGACGGAAGCGGGGTACTCGCCGGTGCTCTTCACCGTGTACGCCGCGACCGTGTGGTGGTCGCGTGCCGCCGGGTGGTGGACGGCCGCGGTCGCCGTCGTGCTGGCCGCGGGGGCGACTGCGCTGCGCGTCTTCGTGGTCGCGCCGGGGTCCGGAGGACTCGCGGACGTCCTGTACCCGCAGCCCACGACGTTCCTGCTGGCAGCGGTCCTGATCGGGGTCAACGTGTCGAACCGCCGTCGCTACACGCAGGCGCTGATCGACCGGGCACACCAGCTGGCCCGGGAGCGCGACCAGCAGGCGCAGCTCGCCACCGCCGCGGAGCGGGCCCGGATCGCGCGGGAGATGCACGACATCGTGTCGCACTCGCTCACGGTGATGGTGCGGCTGGCCGAGGGCGCGGCGGCGGGGGCGTCCGCCGGTACTCCCACCGGTTCGGCGGGGTCCGCTGCCGCTGCCATGCGCGGAGTCGCCGACGTCGGCCGTGGCGCGATGGGCGACATGCGCCGCATGCTCGGGGTGCTCGGAGGCGACGGCGAACCCGCGCTCGCGCCGCAACCGGGCATCCACGACGTCCCGCAGCTCGTCGACCGGTTCCGCGCGCTGGGCACCCCCGTCGCCCTCGAACGCATCGGCGTCGTCCCCGACGACGATGCCCTGCAGCTCGCCGTGTACCGGGTCGTGCAGGAGGGCCTCACCAACACCGCCCGGCACGCGCAGCGCGTCCGATCGGTCGACGTCCGCGTGGCAGCGTCCGCCACCGAGGTCACCGTGGTCGTCACCGACGACGGACGGCCAGGAGGCCCGGCTCGGCCGGGCGGATCGGCCCACGCCCCAGCGGGGTCGGGTCGAGGGCTCATCGGGATCGACGAGCGCATCCGCGCGCTGGGTGGGCAGGTGCGCGCGGGCTCCCGCGACGGCACCGACGGTTGGCAGATCCGGGCGACGATCCCGGTCAGGACGGAGGACCGGTGATCCGCGTGGCGATCGTCGACGACCAGCAGCTCATCCGGACCGGGTTCCGGCTGCTGCTCGAGGCGCAGCCCGACATCGAGGTCGTCGGTGAGGCCGGTGACGGCGGCGCGGGTGTTCGGCTCGTGCGTGCCCTGCGTCCGGACGTCGTGCTCATGGACGTCCGGATGCCCCACGTCGACGGCGTGACGGCGACGGCCGCGATCGTCGAGCAGGTCCCCGAGACCCGGGTGCTCGTGCTGACGACGTTCGACCTGGACGAGTACGCGTTCGGTGGCCTGCGTGCCGGGGCGAGCGGGTTCCTGCTCAAGGACGTCAGTGCCGCGCAGCTCCTCGACGCCGTCCGGTCCGTGGCAGCGGGGGAGGCCGCCGTCTCACCGCGGGTGACGCAGCGGATGCTCGAGCTCTTCGGCTCCGTGCTGCCGGACGAACGGCCGGCGGGCCCGGACCCGCTGGAGCCCCTGACCCCGCGGGAGCGCGACGTGCTGCTCGCGATGGCCCGCGGGTTGTCGAACCCCGAGATCGCCGCACACCTGGTGACGAGCGAGTCCACGGTCAAGACCCACGTCGGGCGGGTGCTCGGCAAGCTCGGCCTGCGCGATCGAGTGCACGCGGTGATCTTCGCCTACGAGCACGGTCTCGTGCCGCGGTCCTAGCTGCGCGGGGCCCTCGCGAAGAACAGGGTGATCGCGCCGAGGGCGATGGACGCGACGATCAGCACCCAGGCGAGCACGGGGATCAGCCCGTCCCACGGGGTGAACAGGAGCACGATGCCGATCACCAGCACGACGGCGGCGGCGATCAGCACGAGGCGGTGCGGTCTTGCCGGGTGGGTTCTGGTCACAGGTGCACCGTACGCGACGGGACTGCGGACGGGCGCAGTCGCGCGCCGCTAGCCTGGCCGCAGTGACACGTTCTCCCGCTCTGTGACGCAGAGCCCATCCAGCGACACCGGTTCGCTCCTCGGACGAGGGGCGGTGATCTCGTGCGCCCGGAACGGGGACTCCCGACGGAGTTCCCCAGCAACCCGGCGCCCTGTCGAGACCACTCCAGAGAGACCGTTCGTCCATGTCATCGTCTTCTTCTTCATCCTCTCCTTCTGCTCCCGCCGACCGCTCGGGGCTCCGCGCTTCGTGCGGTGACTGCTTCGCCCTCTGCTGCACCGCCTTCGGGTTCCAGCGGTCCAGCGACTTCCCGATCGACAAGCCCGCCGGCACCCCGTGCCGGAACCTGGCCGACGACTTCTCCTGCACGATCCACCAGACGCTCCGTCCGCGGGGCTTCACCGGGTGCACCACGTTCGACTGCTTCGGGGCTGGCCAGTACGTCTCGCAGGTCCTGTTCGACGGCACGAGTTGGGTGGACCGGCCGGACTCGAAGCCCGAGATGTTCCGGGCCTTCGCCGTCGCCCGGCAGCTCCACGAGATGCTCTGGTACCTGGCCGAGGCGGTGTCCCGCTCGACGACTCTGGGGTCGGCGGAAGTGCCGACCGGGCTCCGGCACCGGGTCCAGCAGATCCTCGACGGCGAGCTGTCGGGCCTCCTCGCGGTGGACGTCGAGTCGCTCCGGTCCGAGGTCCGTTCCGTCCTGATCGACGTCAGTGCCGAGGCCCGAGGCGGGTACCCCGCCGCCGGCGAGGCGGCCGGCGACCTGCACCCGTCGGCCGACCTGGCTGGCCGCGACCTGCGATCTCACTTCCTGGTCGGCGCCGATCTCCGAGGTGCCGTCCTGATCGCCGCGGACCTGCGGGGATGCGACCTGTCGGGTGTCGACCTGCTCGGGGCGGACCTGCGCGACACCCGGCTCGGGGGAGCGGACCTGTCGAACGCGCTGTTCTTGACTCAACCCCAGGTGAACGCTGCGCAGGGCGATGCGTCCTCGGTGCTGCCCGACGACCTCGACCGTCCAGGGCACTGGCCGCTCCCGTGATCGGGTTCAGGGCAGGACGATGACCTTGCCGGCGATCCGCCCGGCTGCGCCCTCGGCGTGCAGTGCGCGCAGCTCGGCGAGCGGGATGCGTCGCGTGACCTCGACCGTCAGAGCACCGTCGTCGACCAGTGCGACGAGCTCTGTCAGGCGTTCGCGGTTGGGCAGGACGAACACGGTCGCTGCACGAACGCCTCGGGACTCGTCACCCGGCGTGGCCATGAACGCCGTCGTGCTCACGACGACTCCGCCGTCACGGACCGCTGCGACGTCCGCCGCGAACTGCTCGGGCTCGATCGGCGCCAGGTTGAGCAAGACGTCGACCTGACCGTCGAGGGCGTCGAGCAGGTCGGTGTCGGTGTGGTCGATGACCTGGTCGGCACCGGCCGTGCGCACGGCGTCGGCACTGCGTGGGCTGGCGGTCGCGATGACGTGTGCTCCGGCGCGCTTGGCGAGCTGGACGGCGTACTTGCCGACGACCCCGCCGGCACCCACGACGAGCAGACGCTGCCCGGCGGTGAGTCGGCCGTCGTCGAACAGGGCCTGCCATGCCGTCAGCGCGACGGACGGCAGCGCGGCTGCGTCGGTCAGTGGGATGCTCGTCGGTGCTGCGACCACGGCGTCCGCCGGTGCGATGACGTACTCGGCTGCCCCGCCGTCGCGGTCCATGGGGAGGAACGCGATGACCGCGTCGCCCACGGTCAGACCGGTCACGCCCTCGCCGATCGCCTCGACCGTGCCGGAGACGTCGTAGCCGGGGACGTGCGGTAGCTGGATCGGGATCGGCAGGAAGCCGGCCCGCATGCCGTTGTCCGCGGCGTTGTACGCGGACGCCGCGACGCGCAGTCGCACCTGTCCTGCTGCCGGAGTCGGCTGCTCGACCTCGCCGTACTGGAGGACCTCGGGTCCGCCGACTTCGTGGAACTGCACTGCCTGCATGGTCATGCCTTTCGTAGTTGCTTCGAATTCGAAGCGCTTGCTGGAGACGCTAACACTGCTTCGAACTCGAAGCAACAGGTAAGATGGCTGCATGAGCAACACCCCAACCGCGCTGACCCCGACACAGCTCGGCGCCTACTTCGCGCTGACCGAGGTGAGTGCACTCCTGCGCCCCGCGGTCGAGAAGCAGCTCCGCGACGTCGGCGGGTTGAGCACCGTGCAGTTCCAGCTCCTGGCGCGGTTGGGGGATGCTCCGGAGGGGCACCTGCGCATGACGGACCTTGCCGACGGTGTCGTCTACAGCCGCAGCGGGCTGACCTACCAGGCGCAACTGCTCGAACAGCGCGGGCTCGTCACGAGGTCCCCGTCGCCGGACGATGAACGCAGCACCGTCGTCGCGATCACCGACGCGGGGCGCGACGTCCTTGCCGACGTGTTCCCCGGCCACATCGGCACCGTGCACGGACTCCTGTTCGCTCCCATCTCGGACGACGATGCCAATGACCTCGCCCGGGTCCTCGGGCGCATCAGCGAGCACCTGCGATCGAACCCACCGCGGTCGGCGTCGCGACGATCCGTGAAGGGGGCGTCCGCGTGACCGTCGGAGCGCGCGCCGCTCGGTGGATCATCGTCGGCTCAGTCGTCGTCGGACTGGCGCTGACCGTCTACGCGACGTCCTACTGGCTGTTCCCGACGTCGTTCCAACTCCAGGAGCGGTTGCCCGACGGATCGATCAACCCGCGCGCATGGGCCGACCTGCTCGTCGCGTACGTCCTCGCGCTCGGCTGCTTCGCGGTCGCCGGATGGGTGGGCGTGCAGCGACTCCGCACTCGCCGCTGAGGCGTCAGCTGCGCGTGCGTGACCGTCGCCGCGACACGGTGGCGACGACGAGCGTGGCGACGCCGAGCGCGATCCCGATCAGACCGAGCAGGTAGCCGAACAGCATCAGGATTCCGCCGCCGATGTTCGCACCGCCCCCGGTGTCGTTCGCGAGCGACCACGCACCGATCCCGACCGACAGGAAGGCGCCCAACAGGAACACCGTGCACATCAGGTGCAGGACCCTCGTGCTCTGGGAGGTCATGGCGACTCGCTTCCGTGCGTGGACCGGTACCGGATGGTAGCGCGACCTGCGAGGGTGGAGCGATGACCCTCGAGATGCTCTGGGAACGAGCCGATCCAGCCCAGGTGCTGCGGAGCCGCTTCGGGTTCACGGACGTCGACGCTGCCGAGGACTGGGTCATCCGGACGCTCGACCGGTGGTGGAACGTGCACGTCGTCGCGTGCGAGCGCATCGTGATGAGTGACCACAACGCACTCGCCTGGGTGTCGACCGCCGAGGGACGGATGCTCCTGAAGTGGTCGATCGCACCGGAGGGGTTCGAGCGCTTGGCGTTCGCGGCGGACGTCACGACGTGGCTCACGGAGCGCGGCTTGCCCGTTTCCACCCCGGTGCCGACGCCCGACGGACGGGTGCAGGTCGAGGACGACGGAGTCTCGATGGGGCTCCAGCACGTCATCGACGGAACACTGCTGGACGTCCGTGAACCGGCACAGGTCCGCGCGGCCGGTGCGACGCTGGCCCGCTTCCACGACGCCCTGCGCGACAGCCCCGATCGGGCGCGTGCAACCGGTGTGCGCCCGCCGCCGACCCCACTCACGCAGCAGATCGAGGGTTGGCTGAACGGCGCGCCGGGGCAGGTGCCGGACCGTGCCCGGGTGGCACTGCGACGGCTGCTGGCGGCCGCGCCGTCCGACGGGCTGCCGGTCCAGATCGTGCACGGGGACTACCGGGCGGCGAACGTCCTGTGCGCTGACGCGGACGTCGTCGCCGTCATCGACTTCGAGGACCTGCGCCGCGACCACCGCATCGTCGAACTGGCGCGGTCGGCCGTCCTGCTCGGGACGCTCTTCCACGACTGGGGGCCGGTCCCCGAAACCGTCCATCGGCAGCTGCTCGACGGCTACCGCTCGGTGAGCGCGCTCACCGCCGACGAGCTCGCGTGGTGGGACGTCCTGGTGCTCTGGAACACGATGCTGTTCGTCCCGCCGGGGGATGACCCCACCGGGTGGGGCGCTGCCGCCGGGGCGCTCGCCGGTTAGCGGCCGAAGCGCTTCGCCGCCCGGGCGACGGTCACGAGCGCGGCGACCCCGAGTGCGATCCCGGCGATGCCGATGACCATGCCGCCCATGTACATGAACCCCGCTGCGAAGTTCACGCCGGTGCCGTCCGGGGTGAGGATCGTCCAGACGGAACCACCGGCAGTGAGCAGGAAGCCCAGACCGAGGAAGACGATCGCGAGAGTGACGATCGAGCGGATGTGGTGCATGGTCCGAACCTACCGAACCCGCACCGGTGGCAGAGTGGCGTGATGGGGAGCATCCGGAACATCGCGGTCGGGCTGCCGGTCAAGGACGGCCACGTGCTGCTGTCCGAGTCGTTCGACCAGAGGCGCGGCCTGCGCTTCCACCGCGCGGTCGGCGGCGGCATCGAGTTCGGGGAGACCGCCGTCCAGGCGCTCCGTCGCGAGTTCCGCGAGGAGCTCGACGTCGCACTCGACGAGGTCCGGCAGCTCGGTGTCCTCGAGAACCTGTTCGAGTACGAGGGGCAGCCCGGGCACGAGTACGTCCACGTGTTCGCCGTCCGGTCGGCCGATCTGGACGAAGAGCCGCTCGACGCCGAACTCGTGGTGCTGGACGAGGGCAGCCCGGTGCGCTGGGTGCCCGCCGAGACGGACGCGCCGGTGTTCCCGGACGGCGTGCTCGATCTGCTCGCGGGTACCGTCCCGATGGAGTCCTCGGCCAGCTGATGTCACGAGCCCGTCGGCCCCTCGGTTGCCGGCGGCGCACCCCTCATCGCCCCAGCACTCGGCGGCCAGCTTGGTGCGTGCAGGTGTGGCCGGGATCGCGTTCACGAACGATCGTCTCTGACTGTTGTGCCGGCCAGCACGGCGCCTGGCGCCGCCCTGCACCAGGATTCACCCGGAAGCTGCCTCGAGCGATAAAGATCACGTGGGCATAACCCTTGTCTGAGCATTCATTAAGCCCGATGTGAAACTACCTGTTCTGACCTGGGGTTTTGCGTTCTGCCCCCAGGACGGGGGCCGGGTGCCGACACCCAGCCTCCTCATATGCTGCGCAAACTGACAGCAACCCGTGCTGTCGATCACGTAGGGGGTTTCGTGCGCACACTGCTGCACGCTCCGCGCACGAGGAAGCGCAGTATCGCTGCTGCAACCCTCGGCGCGCTCGCACTTGTCGGATCACTACTCGTCGCCACACCGGCGCAGGCCATCAATGACACCGGAACCGGGGGCGTGTTCGTGCCCGCATCCGGCCGTGTCCTGGACACCAAGGCTGGTACAGGCGGGTTCACTACGCCGATGGAGGCGGGCAAGTACCGGACCATCAAGATCGCCGGCGTCGCCGGGATCCCCAATGACGGCACCGTCGGTGCTGTCTCGCTGAACGCAACCGTCAGCGGTACACCGTCCGCAGGCACGCTCTTCGGTCGTCCGGATGCGGACACGTCGCGCACGACGATGCTTATCTACAACGCCAACACTGGCGAGTACGTCTCCAACACCGCGATCGTCGCCGTCAGCGCCGCCGGCACCATCCAGGTGTCGACCGAGACGGCCGCACGACTGATCCTCGACGTGCAGGGCTACTACACCGCCAACACCGACGGCACCGCCGCCGGCGGCTTCGTCCCCGTCGCAGGCAAGCGCATCGTCGACACCCGCTCCGGGCTCGGCGCCCCGAAGGCGCTCCTCGCACCCGGGAAGAGCGTCGACATTCAGGTCACCGGTGCCAACGGCGTCCCGGCCGGCGCGTCCAGCGCGGTCGTGAACCTCCTCCCGATCAACTCCACCGCTTCCGACGGCTACCTCACCCCGTACGCGACCGGGACCACCCGTCCCGACAACGCGTTGCACTACGCACCGTCGGTGAACACCTCGATCCAGGCGCAGGTGCGCCTGTCCTCGAGCGGGAAGATGACGATCTACAACGGCTCGTCCACCATCAACCTCGTCATCGACCTCCAGGGGTACTTCACGAAGGCCGGCGTCACTGGCGCAACCTTCACGCCCGGCATCGGTCGGGTCTTCGACTCCCGCGCGACGGGAAACACGATCCTCGCCAAAAACGAAACCCGCGCCATCCAGGTCGCCGGGCAGGCCGGTGTCCCCGTCATGGGCTCCGGCATCACCGCAGTCGTGCTGACACTGACCGCCGCACACGGCGGCAGCGACGGTCGCGCATCCGTCTGGGCCAACGGGACCACGCAGCCGGAGACGACGTCGATCAACTTCCAGACCGACGAGATCCGCACCAACACCGTCACCGTCGCCCTCGGCGCCAACGGGAAGATCAACCTCAACAACGTCGCCGACCCCACCAACTACGTCATCGACGTGCAGGGGTGGTATGTAGACCCCACTGCGCCGACAATTGGCTGCGCTGCACCCTTTGCTGCGGGTTCCTGGGTTCGGGACGAACAAGCGCAGGCAAACGGTGTTACTTGTACAGTCACCGCCCCGGCAGCAAGCACGAGCAGCCAAGAGCTTCAATTCATTGTGAACGGTGCGCTGGACTCAACTGAGGTGCTCAATGAATCCGGCCGCTCAACCTTCACGTACAACCTGCAGTATCTGACCGGGATAGTCACGATCGAAGCTGTCGTGACCGACGGCACTACATCGAGTGCGACGACTAGCACTCAGTTCGGTGTGGGATCCTGGGACTCGGAAAGCCTCATCCCGTCAACTGAAGACGGGGCTATCACGGAGCCAACGATCGCGCTATTCCCGTTCCTCTCAACGTCGGCAGTCCTCCCTTCGGACGCTCGCGTCTCGTACACCCTTGTCGACGAGACCACGGGTGCAGTGCGGGTGGAGCAGCTTCAAGACGAGCCCCTCTTAATTGACGACGAACCCCTCATTCGAGGGCATTCCTACGCGTGGTCGACGATCGTGCACGCTGCGAACAGTTGGGGTACGACCGGGTCGCTCGAGTCGCCGTCCTGGCACTTCCGAGTTGCGGCTGAAGGCGAAGCAACCACCCAGCCCGGATTTGCCGCCGAGGGCGGGGGCATGTCCGTGAGGGCTGCTCCCAATGGATGCACGAAATCCCCAGACCGCATCTTCTTGGCGAACTTCAAACCGGCCTGTGACGCACATGACATTTGTTACGGAAAAAACTCAAAGACGTCGCGCTTGAACTGCGATAAAGCTTTGAAGGCCAACATGCTCAAGGCTTGCTACGCTGCATATGGCGGTAAGGTGGGGGCAGTTCTCGCGGGTTGCCCTGCTTGGGCAGGCGTGTACTACGCCTTCGTTCGAAAGTACGGTAAGTCCCATTATGTTGGGAAGGGTAGTAAGGCATGAATATCTCACGCGCGGCTCATCTAGTGAGCACTTCATTGCTGATTGCAGGCTTTGTGCTGACGGCTTGGGGTGGAAGCGTCCTGCTTGATCCCTCCGAAGGAGGCTTCCCGTTCGGTGCAGCCGGTGCTTTCGTTGGGGGGATGGTCATTGGCGTTGCGGGAATCGTCACATTTGTGGTTGCTCTCATTGTCGGAGTCATCCGGGCGAAGCGGCGTGCAAGTTAATATCTATTAACACGCCGAGAAGGGGCGAGGGCGTTCCCGCTCCCGCCCCTTCCTTGGCATATTCTCTCGTTTCGGTCGCTGAGTCGTTGTCAGCGTGACGGCCGGGACACCCGCTCCGGCCCCGACTGCCCCTCACCGGGGTGTCGGGGTCTTGTGCTGTCACGGCTCCCTAAACGGTGAGGAGCGCTTCCATCTCCGCTGAAACGTTCCGAGAGGCACCATTATCGGACCTGAGTCGACATCATTCGCTAGTCATTCGAGCTCTCACCCGTCTCGACCGTGGTGCGAACCAGTGCCCGCTGCCGGACTGCGAAGTGTTTGCCTTCGACGAGGTACTCGCTCGGACTCGTTGGCTCGCGGACTCGCCCGAGTAGGGCCGCGAGTACCGTCTTGCACCCCTACGGTTGCGAAACGTCTCGTCGGTAGCACCGCCGAGGCGCTCCGTCCCGCGGAATCCGGGGTGCGGCGGTTCTCACAACCATGTCTCGCAAGCGTCTTCGGTGAAGGTGTCATTGACAGTGGCTTGCGAGACAAGGGTGGCGACGCAGATCGGGTCCGGCTCGCCTGTGGGTCCGGCAGGGGGACACGGCTCGGCGCGAGGACCCCTCGTTGCCGCGGGCGTGCGCCGCGACGACCGACGTGTTGTCGATGGAGGTGCATCGGGATCTCGTGTCTCACGTGCTGCACGCTCGTACTGAGATGACCGCCGGCGACGAACGGGCAGAGGCGGGCACTCTCGGAGCCGCCCGTCATCGTCCGGCGGGCCGAGATCGCCCCCGCTGACGTCACGATCCCGTCACGACGGGCGCTTTCCCAGCGGACACGGCGGCGTTCCGCGGCGAAGTCCCGGCGACCGCCCGAGATCGGCTGGGACGCTCCCGAACTACTGCACCAGATCGGTGCGTGATGCACCACGGGGGATCCACAGCGATGACGATGAGACGTGCAGGGGGAGCCGCGCTCGGCTTCGTGGGCGGCAGTGTGCTCGCCGGGTTGATGGTCGGGGTCGGCGTGACGCCGATGATCGCGGTCGCCGGCGTGAGCACGACGTCGGCGATCGGGGTGTTCGAGTCGCTGCCGGAGCACATCGAGATCGGGGACCTGCCGCAGCGGAACGAGGTCTGGGCCTACCGTGGCGGTGAACCGGTGCACCTGGCGAACGTGTGGGCGCAGGATCGGCAGGAGCTGTCCTTCGACCAGATCAGCGACCAGCTCAAGCACGCTGCGGTCGACGGTGAGGACAAGCGGTTCTACGAGACCGGTGGTGTGGACGCGACGTCGATGGTCCGCTCCCTGGTGAGCGTCGCCGCGTCGCAGGGCGAGGGCGGCTCGGGTGGCTCGACGCTCACGATGCAGCTCGTGCGCAACATCAAGATCCAGCGGGCGAGCGAGCTGCCGACGCTCGTGGAGCAGAAGGCCGGCTACAAGGAGGCGACGAAGCGGTCGCCCCAGCGGAAGCTCGCCGAGATGAAGCTCGCGATCGGCCTTGCGAAGAAGTACACCAAGGAGCAGATCCTGACGGCGTACCTGAACATCGCCTACTTCGGCGACCAGACCTACGGCGTGCAGTCGGCCGCGCAGCACTTCTACGGCAAGTCCGCCACCGACCTGACCCCGGCCGAGGCGGCATCGCTCATCGCGATCGTGCAGTGGCCGGAGCGCCGCGACCTGTCCACGCCGGAGCACTACCGCGACAACGCCGCACGGCGGAACGTGATCCTCCGTTCGATGCACGAGCAGGGGCACCTGACGACCGACGAGTACCGCACGGCACGGCTGTCTCAGGTGGCTGATTACGTGCGCATCACCGCGCCGCAGCAGGGGTGCGAGGCCGTCGAGACCGGGGCGGAGTTCTTCTGCGACTACGCCAAGCGCGTCGCCGCACGGCTGCCGCAGCTCGGCGCGACGAAGCAGCAGCGCGCCGATGCTTGGCGGACGGGTGGGTACCGCATCCAGACGACGCTCGACCTCGACCTGAACGCGAAGCAGAAGGACCTGCTCGACCGGTACGACCCGAAGACCGAGACTCGTCTCGCGCTGGGCGCGACGCTGAACACCGTCGAGGCGGGCACCGGCCGGGTGCTCACGATGGCGCAGAACACCGACTACGACCGGTCGGAGCAGGCGCCACCGACGGCGACGTCGCTGAACTACGCCGTCGACCAGGCCGACGGAGATTCGACGGGCTTCCAGACCGGCTCGACGTACAAGATGTTCACGCTGCTGGCGTGGCTCGAGGCCGGCCGCAGCCCGGACACGGTCGTGAACGGCACCCCGCACCCGCAGAGCACGTGGACGGCGTGCGGCGAGCAGACGACGGCGTTCTGGCAGCCGAAGAACGACTCGCCCGGCCAGAAGGGGCCGTACTCGGTGCGCTCCGCCACGGCCCAGTCCGTGAACGCCGCCTACCAGTCGATGGCCGCGCAGCTCGACCTGTGCGACATCCGCGACGTCGCGAAGCGCCTCGGTGTGCACCTGGCCGCCGGCGGTGAGCTGCCGTGGAACCCAGCGTCGCTGCTCGGTACCGAGAGCATCGCGCCGCTGACGATGGCGGCGGCGTACGCGGGCGTCGCGAACGGTGGTCGGTACTGCGCGCCGGTCGTCATCGACCAGGTGACCGCACCGGACGGCACGGAGCTCGGCGGGCAGCCGCGCACCTGCTCGCAGGCCGTCTCGCCGCAGACCGCGGCGACGGCGTTCGAGGTCATGCAGGGCGCGTTCCGAGGCGGCACGGCGAGCGGCGGCCAGACCCCGGACGGCACCACGCTGTTCGGCAAGACCGGGACGGCCGACGCCGCCGACCAGGTGTGGTTGGTCGGCGGGAGCTCGCGCGCGGTGACCGCGTACTGGCAGGGCAACACCGACGGCGGGAAGCACAACCTGCGGTACTACTCGAACGGTCAGGGCGGCACCTACGCGGGGTCCCGCGCAGCGGTCTGGCGCGATGCGCAGACCGCTGTGAACGCCGCCTTGCCGGTGGGCTGACGACAGCAGCGGGTCACGTGCACGAGACGCGACACCGAACAGACGGGAGGCCCGTTGCCAGCTGGCAACGGGCCTCCCGTCTGTTCGTCGGTTGCGTTCTAGGACAGCTTCTTGCTGTCCTCGAGCCAGCCCGCGAGCTGCTTCATGTAGTCGGCCTGCGAGGCGTAGTCGAGCGCCGGGAAGGTGAAGCTGTGCACCTGGCCGGCCTCGAGCGCTGCGTTGTCGGCGAAGGTCGGCTGCTTCTCGAGGTCCGCGACCTGGTAGCCCTGCTGCGACAGCAGCAGCACGTCACCGGTGATCTGGCCCGCGTTCTCCCACGAGTAGATGCCCCAGTAGAAGCCCTTCGGCTTCGGGGTCACGAAGTCGACCCCGAAGGACGAGTACATCTGCAGCAGCGGCTCGTCGGTCGGACGGGTGACGTAGGCGCCGTCGCCGTCGGCGTACATGGAGACGACCGACAGGTCCTTCTCCTTCGCGACCTTCTCGAGCTCGTCGCCGGCGGTGTCGAAGCGCTTCTCGGCGGCCTCGATCGTCGACTCCTTCGCGCCGAGGGACTCGCTCAGGTCGGCGATCTTCTCGATGACGTCCTCGCCCTTGCCGCCCCACTTGACCTGGACGACCGGCGCGATGGCCTCGATCTGCTTCTCCTGCTCGTTGTCCTTGAAGCCGTAGCCGGGCTGCGTGTCGTCGAGCGTGCCCTTCTCGTCGGTCGGGTAGACCGAGGTCACGATGAGGTCGGGCTTCAGCGCGGCGAGCTTCTCGAGGTCGATGTCGCCGTAGGCGGTGCCGAGCTGCGTGATGCCGTCGGTGTCCAGGTCGTCGAACCGGGCGTCCTTCGCCATGGTCAGCTGGCCGAAGGTGCCGACCGGCTTCAGGCCGTACTCGATGAACGAGATCGCGATGTCGTTCAGCACGACGACGCGCTTCGGCGTGTGGTCGACCTTGACGGTCGTGCCGGTGGCGTCCTCGTAGGACCAGGCCTTCGACGCCGCGGTGTCACCGTCGGAGTCGTTCGAGTCGGTGCTCGAGCAGCCGGCGAGGAGGAGGGCCGAGACGGCCACGGAGGTCAGGAGGGTGGCTCGGAGGGAGCCGCGTCGGGAGAGCTTCACGTTAGGAGAGGCTAACCTAAGTGCGCGGCACCCGCCAGTTCGACGTCCGGTTCGGCATGCGGCGCCGGGTCGTGCTCGTCGGCCTCGGGCACGATCATCGGGGCGCCGGTCACGGGGTCCGGGAACACGCGCGCGTGCAGCCCGAAGGCGCGCTCGAGCAACGCGGGGGTCAGTACCTCGTGCGGTGCCCCGTCGGCAGCGACGCCGCCGTCGTGCAGGACGACGAGCCGGTCGGAGAACCGAGCCGCGAGCGACAGGTCGTGCAGGACCATCACGATGGTGGAGCCCTGCTCGCGGTTGAGTCGGCGGACCAGGCGCAGGACCTCGAGCTGGTGTGCGAGGTCCAGGTAGGTCGTCGGTTCGTCGAGCAGCAACGTGTCGGCCTGCTGCGCCACCACCAGGGCGATCCACGCACGCTGTCGCTGGCCACCCGACAGGCTCGCGACGTCGCGGTGGGCGACGTCGGTCAGCCCGGTCGCCGCGATGGCATGCTCCGCCACGTCGGCGTCGTCCGCGGTCCAGGGCTTCGCCCACGACTGGTGCGGGTTGCGGCCGCGCATCACCAGGTCGAGCACGCTCGTGCCCGCAGGAGCGACGGGGGACTGCGGCAGGATCGCGAGCTTCCGTGCGACCTGGCGGTTCGGTTCCTTGCGGATCGGGGCACCGTCGAGCAGGACCTCGCCGGACTGCGGCTTCAGCACGCGCCCGAAGGCCTTGAGCAGGGTCGACTTGCCGCAGCCGTTCGCGCCGAGGAACGTCGTCACTGTCCCGCGCTCGATGCGCAGGTCGAGGTCGGTCAGCACGGGGTGCCGGTCGTAGCCGACGGACAGGCCGCGGGCTTCGAGGACCGGGGTGGACGGGGGTGTCGACGGGGGAGTCATCGGGACATCTCCTTGCGGTGACGGATGAGGAGCCAGATCAGGTACGGGGCGCCGATCACGGTCGTGATGATGCCGACGGGCACCTGCCACGGGAACGCCGATCGGGACAGCAGGTCCGCCGCGAGGACCAGCGCGGCGCCGAGCAGACCGGCGAGCAGCAGTGGCGGCCGGTTCGTCCCGGCCAGCCGGAGTCCGACCTGCGGCACCACGAACGCGACGAAGCCGACCGGTCCCGCAGCGGCGACGGCGGCGGCGGTGAGCACGACGGCCAGGGCGATCACGAGCAGGCGGTGCCGCTGGACCGCGAGCCCCACCCCGGTCGCGACCTCGTCACCGAGCTGTCCGATGCCGAGCGCCGCACTCGTCGCCAGGGCGATCGGCACCGCGACCGCGGCGACGATGAGGAGCGGCCAGACGCTCGACCACGAGGTGCTCGACAGGCTGCCGACGAGCCACTGCGACGCCGCGGTCGCGATGGTGATCTTGGCGCGGACGAGCAGGTAGCTCGTCACGGCGTCCAGGGTCGCGCTCACGCCGATGCCGACCAGGATGAGCCGGTAGCTCTGCACCCCGCCGCGCCAGCCGAGGCCGTACACGACGGCGGCGGCCACGAGCGCGCCGATCGTCGCGGCCACCGGGATCCCGCCGCTGAGCACGATCGAGGACACCGAGTACGTGCCCCCACCGAGCACGATGGCCGCCACGGCGCCGACGCTCGCGCCCGACGTCACGCCGATGATGTCCGGGGTGCCCAGGGGGTTCCGCGTGAACGTCTGGGTCAGTGCGCCGGCGATGCCGAGGGTCAGCCCGACGAGCGCGCCGGTGAGGACACGGGGGAGCCGGAGTGTGGTGATGATGAAGCCGTCCGGGCCGGTCTCGAGCCCGACCAGGGAGCGGAGCACGATGCCCGGGGCGATCCAGGTCGAGCCGATCGCGACACCGAGGACGACGAGCACCAGGACCAGACCGAGCGAGGCCACCGTGTACCAGAACACCCGCGGGCGCCAGGCGAGGCCGATCGGACCGATGCGGACCCCGGTCCGGCCGGGCGCTCGGACGGCTGCGCCGGACATGGACACGGATGCTCGTTCGGTCGTGCCGGTCACAGGGACACCAGCGATCGGCGACGGGCGACGGCGACGAAGACGGGGCCGCCGATGACGGCCAGGACGATGCCGACCTCGACCTCCGAGAACCCGCCGATCAGGCGTCCGACGACGTCGGCGAGCAGCACGAGCGCCGCTCCGACGAGCCCGGAGACCGGCAGGGTCCACCGGTGCCCGGTGCCGACGAGGGCCCGGGCGACGTGCGGCACCGTCAGGCCGACGAACCCGATCGGTCCGGCGGCGGCGGTCGCTCCGGCTGCGAGCAACGTGATGGCCCCGAGTCCGACGAGCCGCGCGACGAGCACGTTCTCGCCCAGGCCCTTGGCCAGGTCCGAGCCGAGCCCGAGTGCATCGAGTGCCCGGACGTTCAGGACCGCGAGCACCAGCCCGGCGACCAGGAACGGCCACACCGCGCCGAGGATGTCGAGCTGCCGTGCGGCGAGGGAACCGACGACCCACAGCCGGTACGCGTCGAGCGAGTCCTGGTCGGTCAGGACGACGAACGAGGTCAGCGCGCCCAACAGGGCCGAGACGGCAGCGCCGGCGAGGGCGAGAGGGACCGGGCTCGCCGTCCCGCTGCCCGCGATGGTCACCGAGAACACCACGACGCTCGCGACCAGTGCCCCGCCGAGGGCGAACCACACCGTCGCGCCGGTGCTCGTGACCCCGAACACGTAGACGCCGAGGACGACGGCGAGCCCGGCACCCGACGAGACCCCGAACAGTCCGGGGTCGGCGAGCGGGTTGCGGGTGTGTCCCTGCATCAGGAGCCCCGCGATCCCCAGGGCCGCACCGACCGCGGCACCGATGAGCGTGCGCGGGACCCGGGAGCCCCAGACGATCGCCTCGTCGGTGGTCGAGCCGGTCCGGAACAGGCCGTCGAGCACCCGGTCGACGCCGATCCGGTTGCTGCCGAGGAGCATGCTCGCGACCGCCACCAGGACCAGCACGACGACCAGTCCGGCGATCACCAGGACGCGGCGACGGACGGCGGTGCGGTGGACACCGAGGGCTGCTGACGCATCGGCGGTGCGGGCCTCCGAGACGGAAGCCAGGGCAGGGGAGGGGGCTGGCACGGAGAACATCTTAGGTTAGCCTTGCCTCATGGCGAAGACTCCGCGGCTCCTGCCCGAGAATCCCCGGCTCTTCCGCGCCCGAGTCCTGCGGACCGAGCGCACGACGCCGTCGATGCAGCGCGTCACCGTCACCGGCGACGACCTGCACGAGTTCCCGTTCCTCGGCTTCGACCACTGGTTCCGCCTGTTCACCGGGCGCCCGGACCAGGACGCGTTCCGGATGCCGGACCTCGACGGCAAGAAGTGGTGGCCGACGTTCCTGGCCATCCCCGAGGACGTCCGGCCGCACTGCGCGAACTACACCGTCGCCGCGTTCCGCCCGATGCCCGACGGCACCGCCGAGATGGACATCGACTTCGTCGTGCACACCGACGCCGCCGGCGAGCCCGAGGGCCGTGCCGCGATCTGGGCCTGCGGTGCCCGCCCCGGCGACCAGCTGGCGATGCTCGACCAGGGCTGCATCTTCGACTGCCCGGACGACACCAGCGAGATCGTGATCGCGGCCGAGGAGACCGGGCTGCCCGGCGTGCTCGGCATCGCCGCGTCACTGCCCCGGAACGCCGTCGGCCGCATCATCCAAGAGGTCCCCACCGCCGGCGACGTCCGCGAGATCGACGCACCGGCCGGGGTCACGGTCACGTGGATCGTCCGCGACGAGGTCGACCACCACGCCGTCCCGGGCCGCGCGGCGCTCGCCGAACTGCAGCGGCACGTGCCCGTCGACGACCGGGGCTACGCCTTCGTGGTCGGCGAGTCGACCCTCGCCACCGAGGGCCGCCGGCACCTGCACCGTGCGGGTCTGCCGAAGGCGCGCATCACGTTCTCCGGCTTCTGGAAGCACGAGGCCAAGGAGTCCGTCTCCGCCTGAGCGGTGCACGTTCCTTCCCATGGCATGTGCGATGCCTGGTGCTTTCGGGCGTACCGGCACGGAACTTCTCGCCAGGTACGCCCGAGTTCGCCAGGTACGCCCGATTCGGCAGGCGACCCACGCCTGGAACGCGACCAACAGGACGGACGGGAGGCCCGCTGCCAGCTGGCACCGGGCCTCCCGTCCGTCGTGGGGTGGCGTCAGCCCTTGAGGCCGGAACCCGTCACGCCCTCCACGATCTGCCGCTGGAAGATCAGGTAGAGGATGATCAGCGGCAACGCCGCCAGGATCGCTCCGGCCTGGATGTCCGCGTAGCGCTGACCGAAGCTGCCCTGGACCGTGGCGAGCCCGACCGGGATCGTCATGAGGTCCGGGTTCGACAGCACGAACAGCGGCAGCAGCAGGTTGTTCCAGACACCGACGAAGGTCAGGATCGTCACCGCGGCGATCACCGGACGCGACAGCGGCAGGATGACCGACCAGTAGATCTTCCAGATGTTGGCACCGTCGATGCGTGCCGCTTCCTCCAGCTCCTTCGGGATCCCGTCGAAGAACTGCTTGAAGATGAACACCGCGATCACGGCGGGCACCTGCGGGAAGATGACCGACCAGTAGGTGTTCAGCAGGCCGACGGCGTTGAGCTCCTGGAAGATCGGGATGATCAGGACCTGCGTCGGGATCATGATGCCGAGGATGATGAGCAGGAACGCGATGTTCCGACCGCGGAACACCAGGCGGGACAGCGCGAACGCCGCCATCGAGGCGAACATGACCGTCAGGACGGCCGTGATGACGCTCGTGATGGCGCTGGCGAGGTACCAGTTCCAGATGTCGCCGGCCTGGAACAGCGACGCGTACGAGTGCAGCGTCGGGTTCCAGTTCGACAGGATCGAGTTCGCGCCGAGGGCGGCGACGCCGTTGTCGGACAGCGACGTCTTCAGGGCGAACAGGCTGGGGATGAGCCAGATGATCGCGAAGACGATCAGGATGATCCCGGCGACCAGGTTGAAGCCCTTGCCGGAGACGCCGATCTTGGCGGCGTTCGCGGGGGCGGCGGCCGAGACGCCGGTGCGGAGCTTGGCGCGGCCGGTGGTGATGCTCTCGGTGGCGGTCATGTCAGGCCCCGATCTCTCGCTTGGCGGCAGCGCGCTCGACGAGCTGCCGGATGACCGCGATCGCGACGATCACGATGAACAGGAGCACCGACGCTGCCGAGGCGGCACCGAGTCGGTTGTCGGTGAAGCCGACGCCCGTGATGAGCTGCAGCGAGACCTGGGTGGAGATGCCCGGTCCGCCGTTCGTCATCAGGTACACCTGGTCGAAGATCTTCAGGCTCGCGATGATCTGCAACAGGATGACCAGCGTCGTGGTGCGGCCGAGCAGCGGCAGCGTGATCGACTTGATCTGCTGCCAGTTCGACGCACCGTCGACGGCGGCCGCTTCGTACAGTTCGCGCGGGATCTCCTGCAGGCCGGCCAGGTAGAGCACGAAGTTGAAGCCGAGGGTCCACCAGACGGTGGCGATCGCGACACCGATCATCGCGGTGTTCGGGCTGGACAGCATGCCGGAGCCCGGGGTGAGGCCGATGGCCGACTGCATGCTCGCCCACAGGCCGGTCGCCGGCGTGAAGATGAACACCCAGATGAGCGAGATCGTCGCCGACGGCAGGATGAACGGCAGGAAGAACGCCAGTCGGAAGAACCACTGGCCGCGGTTCATCCGGTTCGTCAGTACGGCGAACACGAACGCCAGGATGACGAGCGGCGGCGTCGTGTAGAGCGTGAACTGCAGCGTGTGCCAGAGCGACGACCAGAAGTCGGAGCGTCCGAGCATCTCCGCGTAGTTCGCGAACCCGGCGAAGCTGCCGAGGCCTGTGCGGACGGTCGAGGTGTTGAAGAAGCTCGAGACGATCATCCAGACCGTCGGGCCGAGCAGGAACGCCGCGTAGAACAGGCCGAACGGGGCGAGGAAGAGCCAGCCGCTGCGGCCCTGGCCACGGGTGAGGCTGGTGCCGTAGGTGCGGTTCCGGCGCGGACGCGACGCGGTGGCCGCATCCGTGGGCCGGTCGAGGACAGGTGCTGTGGTCACGTCATCGTGCCTTTCGCGCGGTGTTCACGGCGTTCACGTGCCGGGCAGGTGCATGCCCGGTGGTCGCGTGCCCGGTCACAGGGGGCTCGGGGTGTTCAGGTAGGTCGCGAGCTGCGACTTGATGGCACTGAGCGCCTGTGCGGGCGACGAGCTGCCCTGCTGCACGAGGGCCAGCTGGGCGCCGACGGTGCCCTCGAAGGTCGAGCCGGAGCCGCCGTACCAGGCGGGGTCGTCGAACACGGCGGTCTCGGCTGCGGCCGCGTAGTTCGACTGGGGCTTGAGCTCCTTGTAGGCGCTGCTGTCGAAGGTCGGGATGTAGGCGGGGACGTGCCCGCCCTCGGCCCAGGTCAGGCTCTGCTCGAGCATCTGCTTGATGAAGAGCATGTGCTGCTTGCGCTGCTCCGGCGTGCGGTCCTTCTTCGGCAGCACGAAGGTGTGCGAGTCCGCCTGCGTCGCGGGCTTGTCGTACAGCTGCGGGATCGGGGCCATGCCGAACTTCAGTCCCTTGATGGACTGCGCCGTGCTGATCTCCCACTCGCCCTGCATGAAGAAGCCGGCCTTGCCGTCGAACATCAGGGACTGCGCCGTGGCGTAGTCGAGCGCCTTGTTCATCCAGCCCTGCTTGACCCACTTCTGGGTGCGGCTGGTGACCTCGTTGTAGGCGTCCTCGTTGACCGTGAGCTTCGCGCCGCCGTCGCTGATGAAGGGGGTCGCGTCGTTGATCTGGTTGTACATCGTCCAGAAGAAGCGCCACGGGGTGGCGGTCTCCGGCACGACGTTGGCGACGTTGAGCGCGGTGCCGCCGGTGACCTTCGCGACCGCGGCGAGGGCACTCTCGAACGTGTCCATGCCGGACAGGTCCTTGAGGTTGCCGTCGCTGTCGAGCAGGCCCGCCTTCTTGCACACGTCAACGTTGTAGAAGAGCACGAAGGGGTGGGTGTCGAGCGGGATCGCGATGTTGTTGCCGTCGGTCTTCTGCGCCGTCCAGGCCTTCTGGTTGAAGTCGGCGGCGCTGAGGCCGACGCTCGCCAGGTCCTCGGACGTGATCGGGTCGAGCAGGTCGCCGTCCCACAGCGGCTTCGCCCGGGTCAGGTGGGCGACCGCGACGTCCGGCGGCTTGTTCCCGACGGTGGCCAGTGTCAGCTTCGAGTAGTACGGGTTGCCCCACGCGAACGTGGTGGCCTGCAGCGAGCTCGATCCGCCGTGCTGCTTCGCGTAGCCGTCCTCCATCGCCTGCATGCGGAGGCCGTCACCGCCGCCGAAGAGGTTCCAGAAGACGAGAGTCTCGGGGTTGAGGGCACTGCCGGCCAGGCCGGCTGCGATCGGGCTCGAGCACGCGGCGAGCGGCAGGACCGTCGCGGCCGCCGCTCCTGCGGCGAGGAAGCCGCGGCGCGAGAGGCGCGACGCGGGTGTTGCTGGGCGGTTCGGCATGGCATCACTCCATCGGGATGGGCCGGGCTCGGGAGCAGGGTCGGTGCTCCCGCCGGGGCATCGCTGCTCCGTTCGCGGAACACTGCTGCTCCGTGCACGAGAGCCGTGGGTCGGTGCTCCGTGAGCGCTCACATTAGCGCTCGCGAAGATCATCCGCCACCCCTTTCGCGTCGCCGTGGAACCCGGTAGCGTTTCTGTCAGGTGAGCGCTCACTTTCGTGACGGTCCGCTTCGCTACCCCTGGCGCCGGACCGAGCACGCGCACCGCACGACCCGCAGTACCCGCTCTCGCACGATCGAAGGAGATCCATGCCCCGCACACACCTCGTCCTCGACGCCGCGTTCACCGTGGGGCCGGTGCGACGTCGCCTGTTCGGCGGGTTCGTCGAGCACCTCGGCCGCCACGTCTACGACGGCATCCACGAGCCCGCGCACGAGACCGCCGACGAGCACGGCTTCCGCAAGGACGTCGTCGAGCTCGTCAAGGAACTCGGCGTCTCCGCCATCCGCTACCCCGGCGGCAACTTCGTCTCCGGCTACAAGTGGGAGGACGGCGTCGGCCCCGTCGAGCAGCGCCCGAAGCGCCTCGACCTGGCCTGGCACTCGACCGAGACCAACGAGGTCGGCCTGCACGAGTTCCAGCACTGGCTCGACCAGGTCGGTTCGGAGCTCATGCTCGCCGTGAACCTCGGCACACGTGGCACCGCCGAGGCGATCGAGCTGCTCGAGTACGCGAACATCGACGCCGGCACCGCACTGTCCGAGTACCGCAAGTCCAACGGTCGCCAGGAGCCCTTCGCCATCAAGATGTGGTGCCTCGGCAACGAGATGGACGGCCCGTGGCAGCTCGGCCACAAGAACGCCGACGACTACGGCAAGCTCGCCGCCATGACCGCGAAGGCCATGCGCCAGATCCAGCCCGACCTCGAGCTGGTCGCCTGCGGTTCGTCCGGAGCGTCGATGCCGACGTTCGGCGAGTGGGAGCGCACCGTCCTCGAGCACACCTACGACGACGTGGACTACATCTCGGCGCACGCCTACTACGAAGAGGGCGACGACCTGCCGTCGTTCCTCGCCGCCGGCGTCAACATGGACCACTTCATCAAGACGGTCACCACCGCCGCCGACCACGTGCAGGCGCAGAAGAAGTCCGACAAGCGCATCGACATCTCGTTCGACGAGTGGAACGTCTGGTCGATCTCGAAGTGGAACGAGCAGCAGAAGACCTTCGGGCCGCAGGACTGGCCGGTCGCCCCGCGCCTGCTCGAGGACGTCTACACCGTCGCCGACGCCGTCGTCGTGGGTGGGCTGCTCATCTCGCTGCTCCGCCACGCGGACCGCGTCGCCTCGGCCTCGCTCGCGCAGCTCGTCAACGTCATCGGCCCGATCATGACCGAGCCCGGCGGCCCGGCCTGGCGCCAGACGACGTTCTTCCCGTTCTCGGTGACGTCGCGCCTGGCGAACGGCACGTCGCTGCAGGTCAAGTCCTCGGGTGACACCGTCGACGGCGGCAAGTACGGCGAGGTGCCGGTCGTGGACTCGGCCGCCACCGTGACCGAGGACGGCACGGCAGCGGTCTTCCTGATCAACCGTCACCCGTCCGAGTCGACCACCGTCACGATCGACCTCGCGGGCCTGGCGGCCTCGGGCGACGTCCGTGCCGAGGGCGTCTGGGACGACGACATCCACGCCGTGAACGACCTTTCGTCCACCGAGCGCGTCGGGCTCCGCACGAACGAGACGGTGAGCCGCGACGGCGACACCATCACGATCGAGCTGCCGCCCGTGTCCTGGACTGCCGTGTCGATCGGCTGAGACGCCTCGGCGTTCGCTGCGGCGGGCGTCGAGTGAGCACAGAGGACGTCGGGCGCTCGCGCCCGACGTCCTCTGCTCGTTCCGCGCGCGTGTCGCGTGTCGTGTGTCGGTCGGGTCCGGTTCGCGAAAGCGACAGTCGCCCGGCATGCTGCGGCGTCCGGACCGCGAAAGCGACAGTTCTCCGCAAATGGTTGGCGGCACACTGTCGCTTTCGCGGGTGTGCCCCGGGCGGCGGACGGGAGGCCCGTGGCGGGCTGGCACCGTGCCTCCCGTCCGCCTGTTGGTCGCGAAAGCGACAGATGTGCGGCCGGCTGCGCCGTCGGGTCCGCGAACGCGACAGTTCTCCGCGGAAGGTTGGCGGCACAGTGTCGCTTTCGCGAACCGGGGCGAACCGCGGCAGCGCGCAGCGCGTCAGCGCGCGGCAGGCGGCGGCGCCGTGCTCGCCCGCTCCACCAGGCGCACGGGCACCAGGTCGGGGGCGGAGGACACGGACTCGCCGTCGATCTGGGCGAGCAGGTTCGCGACGGCTCGGCGCCCGACCTCGTCGAAGGACTGGTGCACGGTGGTGAGCGGCGGCCAGAAGGAGTCGGACTCGGGGGAGTCGTCGAACCCCACCACGCTGAGCGACGACGGCACGGACCGCCCGAACTCGTGCGCGGCGCGGAGCACCCCGAGCGCGGTCTGGTCGTTGGCGGCGAACACGGCGGTGATGTCCGGGCGTGCGGCGATGGTCAGGCCGGCGCGGTAGCCGGAGTCGGTGCTCCACCCGCCGTGGAACACCGGCGGGACGTGCCGCCCGGCGCGCTCGAGGGTGTCCTGCCACGCGGCCAACCGGCGTGCGGCGGAGTACGACGAGGTCGGTCCGGCGACGTGCCAGACGGTCTCGTGGCCGAGGTCGAGCAGGTGCTGGGTGGCCTGGCGCGCGCCGTCGGTCTGGTCGGTGTCGATCGCGGGGTGGTCGGTGCTGCCGGTGGAGTCGATGATGACCATGGGCACGCCGTCGGGCAGCACGACCTCGGCCGTGTCGATGATGTGCGACTCGATGATGATCACGACGCCGTCGACGGCCTGTTCGTGCAGGCGGGAGAACGCGGAGCGCACGCCCTCTTCGGTGCGCGAGGCCATCGGCAGCAGCGTGATCGTGAAGTCCGCCGCACCGGCGGCGTCGGCGATCGCCTCGAGCGTGCGCATGTTGCCGAAGGACGCGAGCGTGAACATGATCACGCCGATGGTGCGGAAGCGCCCCGATCGCAGGGCCCGCGCGGCACGGTTCGGCCGGTAGCCCAGGGTGTCCATGGCGCGCTGCACGCGGTCGCGGGTGTCCGGGCTGACGTTGTCGAACCCGCGTGCGACGCGCGAGACGGTCTGCATCGAGACCCCGGCGGCGTCGGCGACGGCGGCCATCGAGGGGGAGCGGCGGGTGCCGGCGGGGGACTCGGTCGTCATCGGCTCGAGCTCCTTCCGTTGCGGGATCACGCAGTCTGCGTTCCCGGACGCTAGCGCATGTTGACGTTGCCATGCTATCGTCCTGACGTTCGATGTTGACGTCAACATCTGCGACCGCCAGAGCGCCCGTCACCGGGCCCGGGTCGCGGCAGACGACACCGGACACCCGAACGCAGCAGACGAAGGAGTCACATGAGCACGCTCGCAGCGCGGCCCGGCGAGGCAGCCGCAGCGCAGCCGGCAGCCCCCCGCCCGGCAGGTCGCCGGACCAAGGCGCGGGGGCGCTACACCGGTTGGCTGTTCGTCGGCCCCTTCGTGGTCGTCCTGATCGCCATGCTCATCGTCCCGATCGGCTACGCCCTCTGGCTCAGCCTGTTCCGCGACCAGCTCATCGGCGGCAACCAGTTCGTCTGGTTCGCCAACTACGTCCAGCTCTTCCAGGATGCCAAGTTCTGGTCCGGCTTCGGTCGGGTCGCGATCTTCCTGGTCGTCCAGGTGCCGATCATGCTCGGGCTCGCACTCGTGGCCGCCCTCGCGCTCGACAGCGCACGGCTCTGGGGCACGTCGTTCTTCCGCATCGCGGTGTTCCTGCCCTACGCCGTCCCCGGTGTCGTCGCGGCCCTGATCTGGGGCTTCATCTACGGCAACCAGTTCGGCCTGACGGGTGCGGCGAACGACGCGCTCGGCATCGACCTGCTGCAGCCGTTCAGCCCCAGCTGGGTGCTGACCTCCATCGGCAACGTGGTCACGTGGGAGTTCCTCGGCTACAACATGCTGATCTTCTACGCCGCACTCCGCACGGTCCCCGGTGAGCTGTACGAGGCCGCCGAGCTCGACGGCGCCGGCCCCCTGCGCACGGTCTTCTCGATCAAACTCCCGGCCCTGCGCGGCCCGATGGTCATCGCCACGATCTTCTCGATCATCGGCAGCTTCCAGCTCTTCAACGAGCCGAACCTGCTGAAGACCCTGGCCCCGAACGTCATCGGCAGTGCCTTCACCCCGAACATGTACGCCTACTCGCTGTCCTTCAGCGGCCAGCAGTTCAACTACTCCGCCACCGTCGCGATCGTGATGGGCGTGATCACCGCGGTGATCGCCTACGTCGTCCAGGTCCGCGGAACCCGCCAGGAGAACCGATGAGCACCATCCAGCACCCCGCGACCGGCGCCGCCGGGCCGGCCACGGTCACCGAGGCGACCACGACGCAGCGCGACCCGCGCACCCGCTCGACCCGGGCCTCCAGGAAGGCCGAGCGGAAGGCCGAGCAGCACGTCGACGGACGCAAGCCGAAGCGTTCCGGCCTGCTGACCGCGGTCATGGTCGTCTTCGTCGTCTACTCGTTCGCGCCGCTGTTCTACCTGCTCGTGAACAGCACGAAGACGCAGGCGTCGCTGCTCTCCACGTTCGGGCTCTGGTTCGGCGGAGACTTCAACCTCTGGCAGAACATCGTCGACACCGTCACGTACAACGACGGCATCTTCCTGCAGTGGTTCGGCAACACGCTGCTCTACGTGGTCGTCGGTGCCGGTGGCGCCACCCTGCTCGCGACGGTCGCCGGCTACGGCATGGCGAAGTTCCAGTTCCCCGGACGCCGCGCGGTGTTCGCCATCGTGCTCGGTGCCATCGCGGTCCCCGGAACGGCCCTGGCGGTCCCGACCTTCCTGCTCTTCTCGCAGGTCGGCCTGACCAACACCCCGTGGTCGATCATCCTGCCGTCGCTCATCAGCCCGTTCGGCATGTACCTGATCTGGACCTACGCGGTCGACGCGATCCCCGCCGAGCTCCTCGAGGCCGCCCGCATGGACGGCGCCGGCGAGTTCCGGATCTTCTTCACCATCGCGCTCCGCCTCCTCGCTCCCGGTGTCGTCACCGTCCTGCTCTTCGCGGTCGTCGCCACCTGGAACAACTACTTCCTGCCGCTCATCATGCTGAGCGACCCGAAGTGGTACCCCCTGACGGTCGGCCTGAACCAGTGGAACGCCCAGGCCACCGGGTCCGGTGCGCAGCCGATCTACAACCTCGTCGTCACGGGATCGCTCCTCACGATCATCCCGATCGTGGTCGCGTTCCTCTTCCTCCAGCGCTTCTGGCAGTCCGGCCTCGCGGCCGGGTCCGTCAAGGCCTGATCCGTCGGACGGGAGGCCCGTGGCGACCCCGCCCCGCGCCCTCCGGTCCGGAACACAGCAGCACTACCCCCTCTCCACGAAGAAGTGAAAGGCACCCCCATGAACAAGCGTCTCCGGCGCGGGCTCAGCGCCCTCGCCATCGGCGTCACCGCCACGATCGCCCTCGCCGCCTGCGCGACCGGCGGCTCGTCGTCCGGTGGCTCGTCCGACGACATCACCAAGGCGTTGAAGGACGGTGGCACCCTGACCTACTGGTCGTGGACCCCCTCCGCCAAGGCCCAGGTCGCCGCGTTCGAGAAGCAGTACCCCAAGGTGAAGGTCAAGCTCGTCAACGCCGGCACCGGCGCCGACCAGTACACCAAGCTGCAGAACACCGTGAAGGCCGGCTCGGGCGCCCCCGACGTCGCCCAGGTCGAGTACTTCGCGCTGCCGCAGTTCGCCCTGTCCGACTCGCTGCTCGACCTGTCCGGCTACGGCTTCGACTCGCTCGAGGACAAGTTCGCGAAGAGCACCTGGAGCTCGGTCTCGATCGACGACAAGGTCTACGGCCTGCCGCAGGACTCCGGCCCCATGGCGCTGTTCTACAACAAGACGGTCTTCGACAAGCACGACATCGCCGTGCCGAAGACGTGGGACGAGTACGTCGCTGCCGCGAAGAAGCTGCACGAGGCCGACCCGAACGCCTACATCGCGGCCGACTCCGGCGACGCCGGGTTCACCACGAGCATGATCGCCCAGGCCGGCGGCACCCCGTTCACCACCGACGGTGACAAGGTGACCATCAACCTGCAGGACGAGGGCTCGAAGAAGTGGACGAGCACCTGGAACGAGCTCGTCGAGCAGGGCCTGCTGTCGAAGACCGTCGGCTGGACCGACGACTGGTACAAGCAGCTCGGCAACGGTGAGATCGCCACGATGATCACCGGCGCCTGGATGCCCGGCAACCTGGAGTCCGGCGTCGCCCAGGCCTCGGGTGACTGGCGCGTCGCTCCGATGCCGACCTACGACGGCGGCACCGCCCAGACCGCGAACAACGGCGGCAGCGCCGAGGTCGTCATGAAGCAGTCGAAGAACCCGGCCCTCGCCGCGGGCTTCCTGAAGTGGCTGAACTCGTCCAAGGAGTCGACCGGCGTCTTCATGAAGTCCGGTGGGTTCCCCTCGACGACCGCTGACCTCGACTCGTCGGCCTTCCTCGACGAGAAGCCGTCCTACTTCGGTGGGCAGCAGATCAACAAGGTGCTCGTCGACGCGTCGAAGTCCTCGGACAACGACTTCACCTACCTGCCGTACCAGGTGTACGCGAACAGCGTCTACGCCGACACCGTCGGTCAGGCGTACGAGAACGGCACCTCGCTCGACGCCGGCCTCGAGGCCTGGCAGAAGGCCCTCGCCAAGTACGGCAAGGACCAGGGCTTCACGGTCTCGACCAAGTAGCACCGGCACCAACTCCCCGGGGTCGGGGGGGGGGGGGGGGCCCCCCCCCCCCCCCCGCCAGCAAGAAAGAAAACGAAAAAAGAAACAAGGCCCCCCCCCCCCCCCACGCCACGCGCCGCCCCCCCCCCCGCGGCGCGGGCGGGGCCC
>NZ_RKIF01000012.1:0-207180 GCF_003752545.1 Curtobacterium sp. PhB172 | reverse complement strand
CCCCCTGCGCTCCGGGGGGGCCGCGGGGGGGGCCCCCCCCCCCCCCCCCCCCCCCCCCCCCCCCCCCCCCCCCCCCCCCCCCCCCCCCCCCCCCCCCCCCCCCCCCCCCCCCGCCGCCGCGCTACGGCGAGACGGACAGCACGATGAACGCGGCGAAGATCACCAGGTGCACCCCGCCCTGCAGTCGCGTCGCCCGACCGGGCAGCACGGTGAGCACCGCGGCGACGATCGTCAGCGCGAGCAGCACGATCTGCGACGACCCGAGCCCGAGCAGCAGCGTGCCCGGCATGAACAGCGACGCCACCGCGATGGAGGGGATCGTCAGACCGATCGACGCCATCGCCGACCCCATCGCCAGGTTCAGGCTCGTCTGGATCCGGTTGCGGGCGGCGGCCTTCGACGCCGCGATGCCCTCGGGCAGCAGGATGAGCAGAGCGATCACGACACCGACGAACGACGGCGGGAACCCGACCGCGGCCACGCCGGCCTCGATCGCGGGTGACTCGACCTTGGCGAGCCCGACCACGGCGACCAGGGCGACGACGAGCAGTGCGAGCGAGATCATCGTCGCGCGACCGGTCGGCCGGGCAGCGTGGGCGTCCTCGGACTCGGCGAGCACACCCCCTGACCGGTTCACGGGCAGGAAGAAGTCCCGGTGGGCCACGGTCTGCGTCACCACGAACAGGCCGTAGAGCACGAGCGACGCCACGGCCACGAAGACCAACTGCGTGCCGGTGAAGGACGCGTCGTCGGTGCCGGTGGTGAACGTCGGCAGCACCAGGGTCAGCACGGCGAGTGCGGCCACCGTCATCGTCGCGGCGCTCGCGCCCTCCTGGTTGAAGCGCACGGTGTTGTGCCGGAGCGTCCCGATCAGGATCGCGAGGCCGACGAGCCCGTTCATCGTGATCATCACGGCCGAGAACACCGTGTCGCGCGCCAGCGTCTCGGCCTGGGCGCCGCCGGAGCTCGACAGCGAGATGATCAGCGCGACCTCGATGATCGTGACCGCGACGGCGAGCACGAGTGAGCCGAAGGGTTCCCCGACCCGGTGCGCGACGACCTCGGCGTGGTGCACCGCAGCGAGCACGGTGGCGGCGAGCACGACCGCGACGATCGCCACGACCACGGTGCCGAGTCCGTAGCGGCCGTACGAGAACGCGAGCACGACGGCCGCCAGGATCGGGATGGCCACAGGCCACGCCTTGGGGAACCAGGAGGTCATCCGTCCATTGTCTCAACCGCGCGGCGCGTACACCGCCAGTTCGGATGCCGGGACGTCGACGCGGACGGCATCGCCCGGGCCGATCCCGAGCGCCGTGACGCGCGCCAGGGTCAGGTCCGCGACCAGGTCGCCGGCGCGCACCCGCACGAGACCGTCCCGCGGTTCGAGCGACGTGACGGTGCGCTCCGGTCCGGCGCCGTCCCGCGTGAGCACGGCGGCCGTCGGGTGGAAGGCGCCCAGGGCGGGCCGACCGGGAGGCACGGCGTGCGTCCCGGACGCCAGCTCGCCCCCGCCGTCGGTGGCGATCCCACCCGCGGTGGCGGTCCCGCGCACCAGCGCGAGTCCGGAGAACGCCGCCGCGAAGGCACTCGTCGGCCGTCCGAGCACGGCCGCTGGGGTGCCGTCCTCGACGATCCGGCCGTGCTCGACGACGACCACCCGGTCGGCCAGCGCGACGACCTCGACCGGGTCGTGGGTCACCAGGACGCTCGGGCGCCCGCCGATCGCGGTGCGGAGGGCTGCACGGACCTCGTCGCGCGCGGCGACGTCGAGCGCCGACGTCGGTTCGTCGAGCAGCAGGACCGCCGGGTCGGTCGCGAGCGCCCGGGCGATCGCGACGCGTTGGGCCTGCCCGCCGGACAGCGCGTCGGGGCTCCGTCCCGCCAGGTCGTCGATGCCGACGGCCGCCAGGGCCCGGAGCGCGCGGGCACGGGCCGCGGCCCGTCGGACACCGGCGGCGCGCGGGCCGAACGCCACGTTGCCGACCACGTCGAGGAACGGGAACAGGTCGGGCCGCTGGGCGACGAGTCCGATGCGACGGCGGTGGGCGGGGACGGTCCGCCGCTGGTCCGACACGACGGTGCCGCCGAGGACCACCTGTCCGGCGTCGATCGGCAGCAGGCCGGCGAGGGCCTCGACCACGGTGGACTTGCCCGCGCCGTTCGGCCCGATGACGGCCACGCACTCCCCCGCCGCGACCTCGAGGGCGACGTCGACTCCGCGCCGCTCGACGACGATGCGTGCGGTGACCCCGGTCACGCTGCCATGCCCCGGGTCCGGAGCGACGAGGCGCCGATGACCACGACGGCGACCACGACGAGCACGACCGCAAGTGCCACGGCGGTGTCCGGGTCGACCTCGCGCTGCAGGTAGATTTCCAGCGGCAGGGTCCGGGTGACCCCCTGCAGGCTGCCCGCGAACGTCAGGGTCGCACCGAACTCGCCGAGTGCGCGCGCGAAGCAGAGCACCAGTCCGGAGACGATGCCGGGCAGGACCCTCGGGGTCGTGACGGTGAGGAACGTGCGGGTGGGACCGGCGCCGAGGGTGGCGGCGACCCGCTCGTACCGGTCCCCCTCGACGCGGAGCGCGCCCTCGATCGAGGACACCAGGAACGGCATGGCGACGAACGTCTGCGCGATGACGACCGCTGTCGTGGTGAACGCGATGTGCAGTCCGTGGTCGTCGAGGAACGCCCCGACCACCCCGAGGCGACCGAACGCCGCCAGCAGCGCGAGCCCGCCGACGACGGGCGGCAGCACGAGCGGGAGCAGGACGACGGCGCGGGCGATCCCCACCCACCGTGACCGGGACCGGGCGAACAGCACGGCGAGCGGGTACCCGAGCACGAACGCGACGGCCGTGGCGGTCAGCGCGGTGCCGAGGCTGAGCCCGAGGGCGGTGCGCGACGCCGTCGAGGTGACGAGGGCGACGAACGACGACCAGTCGACCCGACCGAGCATCGCGAGCACGGGGACGACGACGAACAGGCCACCCAGCACCGCGGGCAGCGGGAGCCACCAGGCGACCGGCGGCCGTCCGTCAGCCCGCGAGGCCACGGGTCACGGCTTCCCGAACCCGGCGGCGGTGAGCACCGTCTGGCCCGTGGCGGACCGGACGGAGTCGGAGAACGCCTGCGCGAGCTCCGGGTTCTCGGAGCCCTTCAGCACGCCGATCGGGTACGTGTTGACGGCCTTGCTCGACTCGTCGAACGGGACACCGTCGACCTTGCCGTCGGCACCCTGCACGTCGGTCACGTAGACCAGCCCGGCGTCGGCCTGACCGGACTCGACCTTGCCGAGCACGTCGGTGACGGACTGCTCCTCGCTGACGGGCTGCAGATCGACGCCCGAGGCGGACTCGACCTTCGCCGTCGCGGCACCGCACGGCACCGGGGCGGCACACGTGACGAGCTGCACGCCGGAGCCGGTCAGGTCGTCGAGGCTCGTGATGCCCTTCGGGTTGCCCGGCGCGACGGCGATCTCGAGGACGTTCGTCGCGAAGTCCCGCGGTGACCCGCTCGCCAGGTCGGTCGATGACAGCTTCGCCATGTTCGCTTCGTCGGCGGACGCGAACACGTCGGCGGGGGCACCGTTCTGGATCTGGGTGACGAGATCGCTCGAGCCCGCGAACGAGAACTCGATCGAGGTGCCCGGGTGCGCGGCCTCGAACTGCTTGCCGAGCGTGGTGAAGGTCTTCTGGAGCGACGCCGCGGCGAAGACGGTGATCGAACCCGACACGTCTGCGTCTGCGCTCGACGTCGATGACGGCGACGACGACCCCACCGGAGCGTCGGCGGTGGAACACGCCGCCAGCCCGAGCGCCGCGACGACGGCGAGGGGCACGAGCAGCGAGCGGGAACGACGGGTCATCGGGGGTCCTCCTGGTGCGTGGGCGCCTCGACGGTGACCATCGTGGCCTTGACGGACGCCACGGCGACGGACCCGACCTCGAGCCCGAGGTCGCGCACCGCCTCGGCGCTCATGAGCGAGACGACGCGGTGCGGGCCGCACTGCAGTTCGACCTGCGCCATCACCGTGTCGACGACCAGGTCGGTGACGATGCCGACGAAGCGGTTCCGTGCCGAGCTCTTCACGCCGGTGTCCGGGGCGGCCAGCTCGGTGCTCCGCGCCCGGGCGTACTCGGCCACCTGCCGACCGTCGACGACGGCGCGTCCGGAATCGTCGGTGGCCCGGTCGAAGGTGCCCCCGTCGACGAGTCGACGCACGGTGTCGTCACTCACCCCGAGGAAGCTTGCAGCGTCGCGGATCCGCAGTTGCGTCATGATGCGACGATCCTAGCCGCGGAAGCGGCGCCCTGGACCCGATCAGTGTCGAATCAGGACAGGTGCCCGATCACCACGGGCAACCCTTCGCGGCGCCAGGCCTCGAACCCGCCGTCGAGGACCGCCACGTGCCTCCAGGCAGGTTGTGCGGCAG
The DNA here is from genome assembly GCF_003752545.1 of Curtobacterium sp. PhB172. Taxonomy (NCBI): domain Bacteria; kingdom Bacillati; phylum Actinomycetota; class Actinomycetes; order Micrococcales; family Microbacteriaceae; genus Curtobacterium; species Curtobacterium sp. PhB172. The sequence continues at coordinate 202,743 of NZ_RKIF01000012.1, read as the reverse complement.
CCCACGCGTTCGCACGCGGACCACGGGCGCAGTAGACGACCACGTCCGCCGCGTCGGTGTCGCCGGTGACCGCGTCACCCGTGACGGCTCCGGCGACCACGCCGTCCGCGCGTTCGGCGTCGGTGCGCACGTCGACGACGACCACCGGGTCAGCGGGATCGGCCAGGCGCGCGGCGAGTGCGGACGGGGCGATGCGCTCGGTCCGGGACGCAGCGACCGCGACGGGACGGCGTGATGCCGGCCCGCGCCGGACGGGGCTCTCGCTCCACCGCCAGCGGCGCGCGTCGACGGTCAGGACCCGTCCGAGCAACGGTTCGCCGGTGCCGGTGACCAGGGCCAGCACCTGCCCGGCCATCACCGCTCCGACCGCTCCGCACAGTGCCGGGACGACGCCGTCCAGGGCGCACGAGCCCTCGTCGGGCAGGGCCTCGGGGTGCAGGTCGTGGAAGTCGACGCCGTCCGGCCCGGCGTCACGGAACACGCTGACCTGTCCGTCGTGGCCGAGCACCGTGCCCCAGACGAACGGCACGCCCGCGTCGGAGCAGGCGTCCGAGACCGCTCGGGTGACCAGGACGGAGTCCGCCGCGTCGACGACCACGTCGTGCCCGGCGACGAGCTCCGGGGTGAAGGAACCGACCACGGCGACGGCGTCGAGTTCCGGGTCGACGGCGCGGGCGCGGGCGACGGCGACCTCGGCCTTCGACGATCCGACGTCGGCAGCGGTGAAGAGCGTCTGGCGCGCGAGGTTCGAGGCGTCGACGACGTCGGGGTCGACCACCGTGAGCCGGCCGAGCCCGGCGAGGTACGCGACGACGGGAGCCCCGAGTCCGCCGGCCCCGACCACCAGGACGCGTGAAGCGGCCAGGCGCCGGAGCCCGACGGCGCCGACGTCGGACAGGGCAGCGGTCCGCGAGCCGAGCCGGGTCCGCCACGGGGAGAGTGCTGCGACGGGGGCGACGAGGGGGTCCATCCCGTCATTCTGGCCGGTCGTGCCGAATCCCTGCATGTGAATGTTCAGCGGGTGGACGCGGCGGATGCTCAGTGCCGCTCGGTACGGTCGCGGGCGTGAGTTCTCCCCGCACCGGCACCGTCACGGTCCGACGCACGACGTCGGATGTGTCGACGCGCGCACGGCTCAAGGCGCTCGCCCTCTCGACCGTCCGGGCACTGGTGCGGGCACCGGAGATCACCATCGGTGTGGTCGGAGTCGTCGTCGCCGCGGCCTTCACGTGGGTGCCGTCGGTCTGGTACGACGAAGCCGCCACCCTGACGAGCGCGCAGCGCAGTTGGCCGGCGCTCTGGGCGGAGCTGCAGAACGTCGACGCCGTGCACGGCCTGTACTACGCGCTCATGCACGTCTGGCTCGCGCTGGTCGGCTACTCCCCGTTCACGCTCCGCTTCCCGAGTGCCCTGGCGATCGGGATCGCCGCCGCACTGGTGGTGGCGCTCGGTCGGCGGCTCGGCGGCGTCCGGCTCGGGGTCGTCTCCGGTCTGGTCTTCCTGCTGCTGCCCCGCGTCGCCTGGGCTGGTACCGAGGGCCGCCCGTACGCGACCGTCACCACCCTCGCCGCGCTGCTCACGCTCGTCGGCCTGACCGCGGTCCGTCACACCCGGGTGCGGCACCACGCGACGCGGTGGTGGATCGTCTACGGCGCTCTGGCGGCCGTGGCCGTCCTGTTCAACGTCTACCTGTCCCTCGCCGTCGTGGCGCACGGCGTCGTGCTCGCGTGGACCGGCGTCGCCGATCGGGCGGCCCGACGGCAGGCCTCGGTGACCGACCGCCGCAGCGCGGTGCCCCCGGCGATGGTGGACCGCGCCGTCGTCGTCCGCTGGGCCGTCGCCGCCACGGCCGCAGCCGTGGTCGTCCTGCCGTTCATCGGACTCGCGGCCGGTCAGGCCAAGCAGGTCGGCTGGATCACCGGCATCGGGTGGGCCACCCTGCGGCAGGTCTTCGCGACGGCCTGGTTCGGGGTCGTCTACCCGTACGCCGCCCTCGGGTGGTTGCTCATGATCGTCGCTGTCGTACTGGCGGTGCGCGCGGTCCGGCGTCCGGAGCCCGGCGCGCGTGACGTCCTGCGGATGCAGGCCGTCCGGGTCGCGGTGCCCCTGACGATCCTGCCGACCGCGCTCCTGATCGCCGCGACGGCCGCAGGTGAGCACCTGTACTCCCCGAAGTACGCGAGCATCAGCCTGCCGTTCGTGGCGCTCCTGATCGGACTGGCGATCACGGCCATCCGCCCGCGACGCTGGATCGCGATGGCGGTCGTGGGCATGGTCCTGGTGTCCGTGCCGACGTCGACGATCGTGCGGCTGCCGCACGCCAAGCAGTCCTCGCACTGGGCGAACGCCGCGGCCGTGATCGAGCGCGAGCGCAACTGGGCGACCGACTCCGACGAAGGCGTCATCTACGGCAGCGTGTACGGGCACCCGACCACGACCGCACAGGTCATCGCCGACGCCTACCCCGAGGCCTTCACCGGCATGCGGGACCTCGCCGTCACGAGCACAGGAGCGGAACGCGGCGAGCTCTGGAACACGAACGGCGACATCGCCACGACGGTGCCCGCTCGCCTGGACGACATCGACACCGTGTGGTTCGTCGGCGCGACGTCGCGGAACATCCGCCCGCAGGTGTCCGAGACGCTGAAGGCACAGGGGTTCCACGTCGTGCGCTGGTGGCACGAGGACACGGTCATCCTCTGGAAGTACAGCCGCTGAGCTGACGGCCGGTCAGTGCTCGTCGTACGATCAGCGCTTCGTCGTACGGTCAGTGCACGAGGCGGGCGCCGTGCACCGGACCGGTGGCACGGAGCGCGACCAGGCCGGCGGCACTGAGCTCGACCTGCAGTTCGAGCGCGGCGTCACGGTCACCGACCAGGAACGCCACCGTCGGACCGCTGCCCGACACCAGACCCGCGAGCGCCCCGGCCTTCTCGCCGAGTTCGAGGGTCGACGCGAGTCCGGGCTGCAGCCGCATGGCCGGGGCCTGCAGGTCGTTGTGGACGCAGTCGGCGAGCAGGTCGGGGTCACCGGCACGCAGCGCCTGCAGCACGTTCGACTCCACCACGGGGTGGGACGGCGCCGGTGCGATGTCGGCGCGGTAGCGCTCCCGGTGCTCGTCGAGCGCACGGTAGACCGCCGGGGTCGACAGGCCGTCGTCGCTCAGCGCGAGGACCCAGTGGAACTCGCCCTTCGCCAGCGCGGGGCTCAGCTCGTCGCCGCGCCCGGTGCCCACGGCCGTGCCCCCGGCGAACGCGAACGGCACGTCCGCGCCGAGCTGCGCGGCCAGACGGAGCAGTTCCTCACGCCCGAGGGCGGTGCCCCAGAGCGTGTCCACGGCGAGCAGCGTGGCCGCGGCGTCCGCCGAGCCACCACCCATGCCGCCGGCCACCGGCACCTGCTTGTCGATCGTCAGCCGGACCCCGCCCCGGTGCCCAGCGGCGTCGGCCACGAGCCGGGCCGCACGGATCGCCAGGTTCGACTCGTCGACCGGCACGTTCGACGTGTCGATCGGGCCGGTGAAGGTCACCGAGAAGTCGTCGGCGTGCTCGGCCGTGACGTCCTCGTACAGCGACACGGCCTGGTACGCGGTCGCCACGTCGTGGTAGCCGTCGTCCTGCAGCGCACCGACGGACAGGAACACGTTGATCTTGCCGGGGGCGCGCGTCCGCACGCGGGTCGGGGCGGCCAACGTGGTCATGCCCCCAACCTATCCCGCTGCGGCTGCCGCGAAGCCCCGCGCCAGGTCGGCGAGGACGTCGTCGATGTGCTCGAGGCCGATCGACAGTCGGATGAGCCCGTCACCCACACCCGCCGCCGCCCGCTCCGACGACGTCATCTGCACGTGGGTCGTCGACGCCGGGTGCACGACGAGCGACCGGACGTCACCGATGTTCGACACGTGGTCGAACAGCTCGAGAGCGGCCACGAACCGCCGTCCGGCCTCGACCCCGCCGTCCAGGTCGAACGCCAGGACCGCCGACGGCCCCTTCGGCACGTACCGCTGCTGCAGGTGGTGCCACGGCGACGACGGCAGTCCCGCGTAGTGCACGCCGAGCACCTGGTCGTGCGCGTCCAGCCACGACGCGACGGCGGCCGCGTTCGACACGTGCCGCTCCATGCGCAGGGAGAGCGTCTGGATACCCTGCAGCACCAGGAAGGCGTTGAAGGGGGCGATCGCCGGACCGAGGTCGGCGGAGAGCTTCGACCGGGTGCGCTGGATGAATGCGCGCCGCCCGAACTTCGACGCGAAGTCCGTGTTCGCGAACCCGGACTGTTCGGCGGTCGCGAGCTGCGGGAACTTGTCGGCGTGGGCCGCCCAGTCGAAGTTGCCGCTGTCCACGATGAGCCCGGCGATGGCGCTGCCGTGGCCGGCCAGGTACTTCGTCGCCGAGTGCACGACGATGTCCGCGCCGTGCTCGATCGGTCGGACCAGGTACGGCGTCGCGATCGTGTTGTCGACGATGAGCGGGACGCCGGCGTCGTGCGCGACCCCGGCCACCCCCGCGAAGTCCAGGACGTCACCGCGCGGGTTCGGGATCGACTCGCCGAAGAACGCCTTCGTCTCCGGCCGCACCGCGGCAGCCCACTCGTCCAGGTCCGTGGGGTCCTGCACGAAGGTGAACGCGATGCCGAGGTCGTGCAGCGTCGACGCGAACAACGTGTACGTCGCGCCGTACAGCGAGGCACTCGACACGACGTGGTCACCGGCCCGGGCAACACCGAGGACGGCCAACGAGGTGGCCGCCTGGCCGGACGCCAGCGCGAGCGCGCCGACACCGCCCTCGAGGTCCGCGATGCGCCGCTCGAGCGCCGCCGCCGACGGGTTGTTCACGCGCGAGTACGTGTGCCCCGGGGCGTTGAGCATGAAGCGGTCCGCCGCGTCCTCACCGGACGGGTAGACGAAGGCCGCGGTCTGGGCGATCGGCGGGACGTTGCCGCCGAACCCCGGGTCGGCCTTGAAGCCCGCGCGGATCTGCCGGGTCTCGAACGCCCAGCCGTCCTCGGCGTTGGTCTCCGCGGCACCCATCAGGACTGCGCTCCGACGATCGGGCGGACGAGCGGGATGACCTGTTCGCCGAAGCGGTCCATCTCCTCGAGCTGCGGCGAGAACTGCAGCAGCAGCGTGTCCACCCCGGCGTCCTCGAACTCCTTGATCCGGGCAGCGACCTGCGCCGGCGTGCCGACGAACCCGGGGCGCAGGCCGCGGTTCGACACCGAGTAGTCCTCGAGCGAGGGGACGTGCTCGAGCTGCGACTTCGAGATGAAGTCCTGGTACGACTCGTACGCGTTGCCGTGCTGCACGTCGGTGATCCGCGCGAGCTCGGCCTGCGCCTCTTCCTCGGTCTCGCGGACGATGACGTAGGCCGCCATGCCGAACGCCTCGAACGGCGGCAGTCCGGCGTCGACGCGGCGCTGCTTCATCTCGGCGATCTTCGTGCGGAGCTCCTCGACCGTGCCGCCGTGGGTCACGTAGGCGTCGGCGTACCCGGTGATCGCGGTCTTGCCCGCCTCGCTCTCGCCGCCGGCGTAGATGCGCGGGGTCACGCGGGGCTTCGGCTCGAGGTGCGCGTTCTGGACGTCGTAGTACTCGCCCGAGAACGAGTACGGGGTCTCCCGCCACATCCCCTTCATGACCTCGACGAACTCCGCCGTCCGCTTGTAGCGGTCGTCGTGCTCCGAGAAGATGCCGCCGTACTGCTTGGCCTCCTCCGCCCACCACGCGCTCACCACGTTGAAGGTGAAGCGACCGCAGGAGATGTCGTCGATCGTCGCCGCCTGCTTCGCCGTCACCGCGGGCAGGTGGTAGCCGGGGCGCATGGCCGCCATGATCTCGAGGCGCTCGGTCGTCGCCGCGATGGCCGCGGCGAGTGACCAGGCCTCGAGCGACGGCGCGGCCGTGCCCTTGATGTCGTTGAGGTTGAGCTCCGGCACGAGCGTCAGGTCGAAGCCGATCCGCTCGGCGCGCTGCGCCAGCCGCTTCACGTAGTCGAAGGTGACCGGCATGTTCTCGTTGTCGACGTTGCGCAGCCAGCCGCCGAAGAGCGGGGTCCAGTATCCGAATCGCACGGGGTGAGTTCCTTGGGGAGGTGGGGAGTGCCCGGGAAGGGGCGCGGATCGGACGGGAGGCCCATGGCGGGCCTGCCACGGGCCTCCTGTCCGGTGGTTCTTGCGTGCTCAGGCCGTGAGTTGCGCCGCGTACTGCGTCTCCAGCAGGCCACCGAGGTAGCGCGCGATGGAGCGCGGGCCGGAGGCCGGCGCGGACTCATCGACGGCGGGGTTGTAGTTCGTGTTCGTGTTGATGTCGTAGACGACCGTGCGGCCGTCCGTGGTCTCCATGAACTCGACGCCCGCGATCGTGATGCGCTGGTCGGCGAGGAACGTGCGGAGCTGCTGGACGAGCGGGTGCTCGGCCGTGACCTCGGTCCGGACGCTGAACGCGCTCGGCTGTTCGGCTCCCGGCACGTCGCAGACCGCACCAGCGATGACCTGGGGGACCTCGCACGCGTCGGCCGGGCACAGCTCGAAGCTGCCGGCGCTCGTGTCGACGCGGACGGCGTAGACGAACTCGCCGCCGACGAACTCGACGCGGGTGATGAAGGGCTCGCGGGCCGTCAGGAACTCCTGCAGCAGGGTGATGCCGTCGACCGGCGCTTCGAACTCCGGGGAGTCGACGTAGGCGTCGAACTCGGCGAGCGAGTCGAACCGGCGGACGCCCAGTCCCTTGCCGCCCTGGTTGTGCTTCGTGATGAACGGGACGTCCTGGCCGTTCGTGAAGGTGCGCGCGGCCTGCTTGAGCGTCGTCGTGCCGAACACGGCGGTGGTGCGGGGCACGTCGAACCCGGCGTGCTGCAGCAGCCCGTGCTGGGCCACCTTGGAGACCTCGAGCTCGAGCACGTGGCTGCCGCCGACGACCTGGCGACCCGATCGTTCGAGCCAGCCGAGGACCGCGCGGGTGTACTCCTTGCTGTGCTCGTGGCCGCGGGTGTGGCTCGACGCCGACATGCGGGACCAGTACACACCGGGCTCCGGCTCGGCACCGAGGTCGATCTGTCCCTCGGTCAGCAGGATCTCCTGCACCGGGACACCCTCGGCCTCGAAGGCTGCGGCGAGCGGCGGGAACCACTCGGGGTTCTCGTGGATGACGTACACGCGGGGAGTGCTCACCCGCCCACCCTAGGCACGGTATACCGCACGCGGCCAAGTGTGTGACGCGCGGTTGCTTCGTGTGGTGCGTCCGGGGGGGGTTCGGGGGTTCGGGGGTTCGGGGGTCCGGGTCGCACGGTGCGCGCTTGTCCGGCCGGTGCGAGGTTGGTCGCTCGGTGCCGGGATGAAGCGCGGCACCGAGCGGTCAACGGCGCACGGGATCATCGGCCTCGCACCGTGCGGGCTCGACCAACCTCGCTCGAGCCGAACGGACCCGCACCGTGCGAGGTCGTCAGCCCGCGAAGGCCTGCTGGCCGACGACGCCGAGGAGCTCGAGCTTCTGCGCGTCCTCGGATCCTGGGGGTGCGGTGAAGAGCAGCAGTGCCTGTGCCTGGTCGTCGGTGTGCAGGACCTGGCAGTCGACGCTGATCCGGCCGAGCTGCGGCTGCACGATCGTCTTGTTGTCGGACCAGCGGCTCGTCACTTCGTGCAGTGCCCAGAGCTGGCGGAACTCGGGGCTGCGGGTCTCGAGCTCGGCGATCAGCTCGGTGACCCGGCGGTCCCCCGGTCCGGCCAGCCCCACCGCCGCCCGCAGCGACGCCACCACGACCCGGGCCAGTCGCTCGTGTTGCTCCGGCGCGTACTTCGCGAGCTCGTCGCCGGTCACGAACCACCGCCACGCCTGGTAGCGCTCGTTGCCGGGCAGGCTGACGGACGACCCGAGCAGCGCCGCCGCGAGCCGGTTCTCGACCAGGGTCTCGCCCAGGTGGCTGACCACGATCGCGGGCGTGTCCTCGAGCCGGTCGAGCACCCGCAGGATCGCGGGGTCGACGTGGTCGGCGCGGTGCAACCGGGTCGGCGCGTTCTGTCCGGCGAGGTGGAACAGGTGGTCGCGTTCGTCGAGGCTGCAGCGGAGCGCCCGGGCGATCGCGGCGATCATCTGCTCCGACGGCTGCGGCCCACGCTGCTGTTCCAGACGCGTGTAGTAGTCGACCGACATGCCCGCGAGCGCAGCGACTTCTTCGCGCCGGAGACCAGGCGTCCGGCGTCGTGGTCCCTGACCGAGGCCGACGTCCTCGGGGCGCAGCAGTTCGCGGCGACGGCGGAGGAAGTCGGCGAGTGCAGCACGGTCCATGGTGCCGATTGTCGTCCGGTTCCCGCCGCCGTGCCAGGGATCGTCGATCCCCCGATGACCGAGGTCTGGATGGGTTGCCGACGACAGCGCATGGTGGTGGACATGGACATCACGAACTCCACCGTCTTCATCCCCGGCGCGACCTCCGGCATCGGCCTCGCCCTGGCCCAGCGCCTGCAGGCCGCGGGCAGCAGGGTCGTCATCGGCGGGCGTCGCCAGTCGCTCCTCGACTCGCTCGCCGCCGAGCACGGCTTCGGCACCGTGCAGATCGACGTGAGCGACGCCGCATCCATCGAGAAGGCCGCCGCCGCCGTCCTCGAGGCGTACCCGTCGCTCGACGCCCTCGTCACCATGTCGGGGATCATGCGCAACGAGGACCTGCGCTCCCCCGACCACCTCCACGACGCGCTCGAGATCATCCAGACCAACCTGGTCGGCACGATCCGCCTCATCGACGCGTTCCTGCCGCACCTGCTGGCGCAGCCCGCCTCGACCATCGTCACGGTGTCGTCCGGCCTAGCGTTCGTCCCGCTCACCGCGACGCCGACGTACAACGCTACGAAGGCCGGCATCCACTCGTACACGCAGGCGCTCCGTCAGCAGCTGCTCGGTACCCCGGTGTCGGTGCTCGAGCTCGCTCCCCCGGCGGTGTCGACCGACCTGATGGGTGGAGCGGACTTCGGTGGCATGCCGCTCGACGCCTTCGCCGACGAGGTCCTCTCGCTGCTGGAGTCGGGGGCATCGCCCGAGATCCTGGTGCAGAACGTGCTGCCGCTCCGGTTCGCCGAGCGCGACGGCACGCACCAGCAGATCTTCGAGGCGATGGCGTCGCGCGCGCACTGACCCGCGGCGCGTCGGTTCGCACCGGCGCACGGCGTGCTCGGTGCACGGGGCAGGTCAGTCGTCGCTGCCCTCGGCCTGCTCCCCACGGCGACGCGCGAGTCGGTCGAGCGCGCGGCTCGCGAGCGGCAGCGCCGATGCGACCACCGCGCTGTACAACGCCGAGTCGAGGGGCTTGTGGTGCAGCCGTGTCACCGCCCAGGCGGCGGTGAACGCCGTCACGGCCAGTGCCCCCTCGGCCACCCGGCCCAGCCGGTCGAGGCGCATCGGCGGCCGGAAATCGTCATCGACGTCGCTCGGATCGTCTCGGAACGCCGAGACCGCGACACCGAACACCGGCAATGCGACCCCGAGGACCGCACCCGCCCACGCCGCGTCGTTCGCCGGGTCCCGCACGACAGCGGGTACCGCGAAGAACTCGATGACCAGCCCGCCGAGCACGGCGACGATCGCGAGCCACTGGGAAAGGGTGATGCGACGCACCCGCCGATCGTAGGGGTACGCGGGTCCTGCGCGCGCTCCCCCGTTCGCGGGCTCAGAGTCCGGCGAGCAATTGCTGCAGTTCGGCCTTGGCGTCGGGCATCCGCTCGGGGCCGGTGAGCCGTTCCCGCTGCACCGAGATGCGGACGGTGTCGGGCTTGGGACCGTCCTCGGTGTTCAGCAGCACGGATTCGCGGTCGGGGAAGGTCCACCGGGCCGACGGGCGCTTGCCGCCGCGGCGTTCGGACGTCGGCGTGGACCCGAGTGCGGCCGTGAACACCGGGACGATCCGATCGAGCACCGCCTCGCGCTCACCGGGGACCTGCCGTGAGGCCGACACCGCGAAGGTGCCGTCCGTGCGCTGCCCGGGGATGCGGAGCCCACGCGCCTGTTCGTACCCGATGGTGATGCCCTGCGCCCACCACGGCTCGACGCCCTGGCCCACGATCCACGACGCGATCGCAGCGTGCCCGATGGTGGCTCCGCCCACCGTGTCGATCAGCACGTGCCACTCGTCCGGTGACTTGCCCGTCGCCGCGAGGACACGGTCCGGCGCCATCCCCTGCGCGTGCGAGCGAACCGTTCCGTCGGTCATGCCGCCATCGTAGGCCGCAGGACACCGCCATCGCGGATCAGCGCTGGGAACCTGCCCGCAGGCGACGCGCCATCCGGAGGAAGCTCGAATCGACGAGGACGGCGTCCGGGCGGGCGGCGCAGTCGTTGAACTCGAGGACCCGGTGCTCGTCAAAATGCTCGGGCGTGAGTCGCTCGAACACGGTCAGGGATGCGTGTGGAATGAGACGGTCGGCTCGACCCAGAAGTCCGGATCGATCGACTCGATCGCGCGCCGTCGGCGCTCGCGACGTTATTCGAACGTGCCTTCAGGTCGCGGCGTCCGAGCGAACAGCGCTTGCCGTTCGGCTTCGGAGAAGATCCTCGGCCCCCGCTGCCGACCGGGGTCCGCGCTGAGCAGTGCGCGACGACGTCCCGCTGTGAGCTGTTCCTCAGTCAGGCCGCGGCGGTTCGGTCGGCGTGGTTCGGTCGGCTGCACGGTGCCTCCTCGGTCGATGTGATCAACCCTAAGAGCACCGAACGGACGGCACCGAACATTCCGTATTTCGCCGATCCGAGGCGGGAGACGAGCTACTCCGCAGCCGCGAGGACCGTCCGACCGAGCCGCACGAAGCCGTCGACCCCGATCGCCTCGCCCCGCGCCGTCGGGTCGATGCCCGCAGCCGTCAGGACCTCGGAGGCGTGGGCACTGCCGCCGAGCACACCGGACAGGCTCTGCCGCAGCATCTTCCGACGCTGCTGGAACGCGGCATCGACCAGGGTGAAGACCCGCGACCGCAGCCGCTCGTCCCCCGGGGGCTCGTGCCGGTCGAACGCCACCAGCACACTGTCGACGTTCGGGACGGGCCAGAACACCTGCCGACTGACGAGCCCGGCCGTGCTCCACGAGCCGTACCAGGCGGCCTTGACGCTCGGCGACCCGTAGACCTTGCTGCCCGGGCCCGCCGCGAGACGGTACCCGACCTCGGCCTGCACCATCACGAGCGACCGCTCGATCGAGGGGAAGGTCGCGAGCAGGTGCAGCAGGACGGGCACCGAGATGTTGTACGGCAGGTTCGCGACGAGGTGCGTCGGTTCGGTGTCGAGGTCCGAGGCGGCGACGGTCATCGCGTCCTGCTGCACGACCGTCAACGTCGCTGCCGGCTGCAGCGCGCTGACCGTCGACGGCAGCTTCGCCGCGAGCCGCTTGTCGATCTCCACCGCGGTGACGGGCGCCCCGGTCTCGGTGAGCCCGAGCGTCAGGGAGCCGAGGCCCGGCCCGATCTCGAGCACGCGGGACGACGGCGTCACGCCGGCGACCGACACGATGCGCCGGACGGTGTTGGCGTCGTGCACGAAGTTCTGCCCGAGCTTCTTCGTCGGGTTCACGTCGAGTTCGGCGGCGAGCTCCCGGATCTCGGCCGGGCCGAGCAGCGCGCCCACTACTCGTCCACCGTCACGGGCTCGGCGTCCCACGCACCGTAGACGAGCTCGGTGTTCGACGCGATCTGCGCCGCGAGCATCGAGGCATCGGTGCCGAGGGTCTCCGCCATCGACCGCAGGGTGATCGGGATCAGGTACGGGGCGTTCGGCCGGCCGCGGTAGGGCGTCGGGGTCAGGAACGGCGCGTCCGTCTCGACCATGATCAGGTGCCGCGGCGCGACGACGAGGGCTTCGCGGAGCAGTGCTGCGTTCTTGAACGTCACGGTGCCGGCGAACGACATGTACCAACCGCGCTCGGCACAGAGCCGAGCCAGGTCGGGTCCGCCGGAGAAGCAGTGGAACACCGTGCGCTCCGGAGCCCCGACGCGGTCGAGCACCTCGACCACGGCGTCGTGCGCGTCACGGTCGTGGATGGTCAGCGCGAGGCCGTGCTCCTTCGCGATGCGGATGTGCTCCTCGAACGAGCGGATCTGGGCGTCGCGCCCGTCCTCACCGGTGCGGAAGAAGTCGAGACCGGTCTCACCGATCGCCCGGACGCGGGGCAGTGCCGCCAGGGCCTCGATCCCGGCGAGGTGCTCGTCGAGCAGTCCCTGCTCCTGCAGCGACGGCGCCTCGTTCGGGTGCAGTGCGACCGCCGCGAGCACGCGGGGTTCACGGGCGGCGATCGACGCGGACCACTGCGAGGTCGCCAGGTCGGTGCCGACCTGCACGACACCGCGGACGCCGACGCTCGAGGCACGGCCGAGGTGCTCGCGGTAGTCGAGCGCCCCGTCGCCACCGTCGGCGATCTCCATGTGCGTGTGGTTGTCGTAGACCGGGACCACGAGCGCCTCGGGCAGGGGCGGGTAGGTCAGGTCACGCTTGGAGCCGTCCCCGTCGCCGCGGGAGCGGAGGTGGGCGTCGGTCACGCGGAGACCTGCTCCGACTGCTCGATGCGCGGGAACAGCCCGCTCTCGAGCGCCACGACGTGCGAAGCACCCTGCCACTCGAAGGCGCGATCGACTCGCTGCTCGGCGATCGAGCCGCCGGCACCGATCGACGCCCACAGCTTCTCGGTGGCCTTCGGCATCACCGGGGAGAGCAGGACCGCAACGGTGCCGAGCCCACGGAGGGCCGTGGTCAGGACGGTGCCGAGCCGCTCGCGGTTCGCGTCGTCCTTCGCCAGGGCCCAGGGCTGCTGCTCGGTGATGTACCCGTTCAGGGCGTCGACGAGCTCCCAGACGGCGGCGATCGCCTCGTGCGGAGCGAACGCGGCGATGGCTGCGTCGGCACGCTCGGTGACCGACACCGCCAGGGCGTCGACGGCTTCGTCGGATTCGGTCAGCGGCCCACGCGCCGGCACCGCGCCGTCGAAGTACTTCTGCAGCATCGCGACCAGGCGCGAGGCCAGGTTGCCGAAGCCGTTCGCGAGCTCGGCCTGGTACCGCGCCGAGATGTCCTCCCAGCTGAAGTTGCCGTCCTGCCCGAAGGTGATGGCACGGAGGAAGTAGTAGCGGAAGGCGTCGGACCCGAAGGTGTCGGTGATCTCCGACGGCGCGATGCCGGTCAGCTTCGACTTGGACATCTTCTCGCCGCCGACGAGCAGCCAGCCGTGACCGAAGACCCGCTCGGGCACGGGCAGGCCGGCAGCCATGAGCATCGCCGGCCAGATGACGGCGTGGAAGCGGGCGATGTCCTTGCCGACGATGTGCACGCTCGGCCACAGGCGCTTGAAGGCCTCGTCGTCCTCGGTGCCGTAGCCCAGCGCCGTGACGTAGTTGAGCAGGGCGTCGAACCACACGTACAGGACGTGGTCGCTGTCCCACGGGATCTTGATGCCCCAGTCGAAGCTGGACCGCGAGATCGACAGGTCGCGGAGGCCCTGCTTCACGAACGAGATGATCTCGTTGCGGACGCTCTCCGGCTGGATGAACAGCGGGTTCGACTCGTACAGGTCGAGCAGGCGCTGCTCGAAGTCCGACATGCGGAAGAAGTAGTTGCGCTCGGACAGCACCTCGACCGGGATCGAGTGGATGGCACAGACCTGCTGCCCCTCGTACGCACCGGTACCGGGGACCAGGTCGCTCGGCTGCTTGTACTCCTCGCAGCCCACGCAGTAGAAGCCCTCGAACTCGCCGGCGTAGATGAAGCCGTCGTCGTAGAGCTTCTGCAGGAACGCCGTCACACCGCGCTCGTGGCGCTCGTCGGTGGTGCGGATGAAGTCGTCGTTGGCCACGTCGACGGTGTCGAGCAGTGGCTTCCACGCCTCGGTCACCAGGCGGTCGGCCCATTCCTGGGGCGTGACCTCGTTCGCCGAGGCGGTGCGCAGGATCTTCTGGCCGTGCTCGTCGGTGCCGGTGAGCAGCCAGGTGTCGTCACCCCGCTGCCGGTGCCAGCGTGCGAGGACGTCCGCGGCGACCTCGGTGTAGGCGTGCCCGATGTGGGGCACGTCGTTCACGTAGAAGATCGGCGTGGTGATGCTGAACGAGGACCCGGCGGACATGCGGACCATCCTACGGGCGCGCGGAACCCGGATGACGCGCGCGGCGGTGGACTGTGGAAAACCGGATCCGGGAGGCCCGTGGCGGGCCCGCCCCGTGCCTCCAGACCGGCCGACGCGAACGTGACGAGCCCCGCTCAGCGCGCCGCGAGCGCGCCTTCGTAGAGGTCGCGTTTCGACAGGCCGGTCGCGTCCGCGACCGCCGCTGCGGCCTCCTTCATGCGCATGCCGGCGGCCACCCGCTCGAGCACGAGGCGGACCCCGTCGTCGAGCGTTGCCTCCTCGGTGGCCTCGGCGGCACCGGCGACGACGATGCAGATCTCGCCCCGGACCCCCGCTGATGCCCACGTGACGAGCTCGTCGAGCGGACCACGACGGACCTCTTCGTACAGCTTCGTGAGCTCGCGGCAGACCGCTGCGCGACGATCGCCCCCGAACCCGACAGCCATGTCGGCGAGCGTCTCGGCCAACCGGTGCGGCGACTCGAAGAAGACCATCGTGCGCTGCTCCCCCGCGAGCGCCTGGAACGCACGACGCCGCTCCCCGCCCTTGCGCGTCGGGAACCCCTCGAACGTGAAGCGGTCCGTCGGCAGTCCGGAGACGGCGAGCGCCATGAGCACCGCAGACGGGCCGGGCAGTGCCGTGACCGTGACGCCCGCGGCTGCCGCGGCCTCGACGAGCGGGAAGCCGGGGTCGCTGATCGCGGGCATGCCGGCGTCGGTGAGGACCACGACGTCCTCGTCACGGGCGAGCTCGACGACCTCGGACGCCTTCGCCCGTTCGTTGTGCTCGTGCAGGGCGATGAGCCGCGGACGGTTCTCGATGCCGAGGGCGCGCATGAGGTGGATGGCGGTCCTGGTGTCCTCCGCCGCGACCACCGTGGCGTTGGAGAGGGTCTCGACGAGACGGCGCGAGGCGTCCCCGAGGTTGCCGATGGGGGTTGCTGCGAGGACGATCACGCCTCCCATTGTCGTCGCAGCACCGACGCAGCGCGGACATGCGGTCGATCCGTAGGATGCTCAGCGATGACCAGCGAGCTGACCGACGACCGCACGGCCGTGCCCGACGGGCCGGTCGGCTCGCGCCTCGACGACTGGTGGGGGCGGGTGCTCTCCACCGCCCAGCGCGTCGCGGTGTGGCGCTGGGCCGGACCGATCGCGGTGACGCTGCTCGCCGCCGTGCTGCGCCTGGCGAACCTGGGGAACCCGCACTCGCTGGTCTTCGACGAGACCTACTACGTCAAGGACGGCTGGTCGATCGTCCACCTCGGGTACGAGGGCACCTGGCCGGCGAACCCGAGCAGCGACTCCGCCCCGACGACCGACGACCGGTTCTCGAGTGGTGAGACGGACGTCTTCACCAGCGCGGCGGAGTTCATCGCGCACCCGCCGCTCGGCAAGTACCTGATCGGGCTCGGCATGCTCCTGTTCGGGGCGGACAACTCGTTCGGCTGGCGGTTCGCCGTCGCCGTGCTCGGCATCGCGACGGTGTTCCTCACCGCGGTGATCGCCCGGTCGCTGTTCCGCTCCACCCTGGTCGGCACGCTCGCCGGCGGCCTGCTCGCGATCGACGGCCAGGCCATCGTGATGTCCCGCGTCACGCTGCTCGACGGGATCCTGACGTTCTTCGTCGTGCTCGGGTTCGGGGCGCTCCTGCTCGACCGGCGCCGGAGTCAGCGGCGGCTCGACGACTGGGTCGCCGAGCGGGTCGCCGCCGGCCGGGACACCCTGTGGGGGCCCGTGCTCTGGTGGCGTCCGTGGCTGTTCGCGATGGGGCTGACGATGGGGTTGGCCACCGCGACGAAGTGGTCGGGGATGTACTTCCTGGCGTTCTTCGCCGTGTACTCCGTGCTGAGCGACATGATGATGCGCCGCCGTGCCGGGGTCGAGTTCTGGTCGTCGAGCGCGCTGCTGCAGCAGGCACCGGTCTCGTTCCTGCTCACCGTGCCGATCGCCGCCGTCACCTACGTCGCGTCGTGGACCGGCTGGTTCGTGTCGAAGGACGGCTGGGACCGCAACTGGCTGGCCTCCGGAGGAGAGCGCTGGACCGGTCTGCTCCGCTGGGTGCCGGACAGCCTGCAGAACTGGTGGCACTACCAGTCGGAGATCTACAACTTCAACATCGGGCTGCACACGCCGCACTCGTACCAGGCGAACCCGCTGCTCTGGCTCGTGATGCAGCGCCCCACGTCGATGTTCTACGTCGGCACCGATGCCGGCCAGGACGGCTGCTCGGGGAGCCGTTGCGGCGAGGCGATCACCGGCGTCGCGAACCCGTTCATCTGGTATGCGGCGGTCATCGCGACCGTGGCGCTGCTCGTGCTCTGGATCCTGCGCCGACAGTGGCAGTACGGCTTCGTCCTGCTCGGCGTCGCCGCGGGGTACCTGCCGTGGCTGATGTACGTCAACCGGACGGTCTTCCAGTTCTACACGATCGCCTTCGAGCCCTTCATGGTGATGGCGCTGGCGGCGGCGATCGGGTTGGTGCTCGGGTCACGGACCGATCCACGGGCCCGACGGACCCGGGCGGTCGTGTGGGTGGGCGTGTACCTGGCCGTGGTGCTGCTCGCGTCGGCGTACTGGTACCCGATGTGGACCGCGATCCAGGTGCCGTGGGACTTCATCCGGTCGCACTACTGGCTGCCGAGCTGGTTGTAGCGCGCGTCTGGGTGTCGGCCCGGCGCACTGGTCGTGCCCAGACCGCCGGACGGGAGGCACGGGTCGACTCCGCCACGGGCCTCCCGTCCGGGGTCGGTTGGCAACGGAGCCGCGCGCGGTCCGCGGGGACGCGTCAGGACTGCGCGTGCAGCGCGCGCTCGATCGATTCGCGGTCGAGCGGGTCGCCGACCATGCTCGGCGCGGTCCGGGTCTGCGGCAGGACGCCCTCGATGAGGAGTTCGGCGTACCGGCGCCAGGCGTTCGGGTCGTGCTCGCGGGTGGCGTCCGCGACGGCGCCCACCATGGCGGTGAGCATCGGCAGGTCGCGGTAGTCGAAGCCGGCGCGGACCACCCCGGCGGTCTCGGCCCGACCGATGATCGCGGAGACCTGGCGCTCGAGCCGGTCGCGCTCCTGCACGATCGACGGACGCGCCTTGCCGGCACGCACGATGGCGTCGGCGAGCGCACGGTCGCGGGCGCGGAACTCGAACACCCCGGTCAGGTAGACCCGCAGGGCCTCGCGCGGGTCGACGACGTCGGCGGCGCGGGCCGCTGCGTCGTTCATCGCCTCGAACTTGGTGGCGAGCAGCGCCTCGATCAGGGAGTCCTTGTCGGCGAAGCGTCGGTACACGGTGCCGACACCGACCCCCGCTTCGTGCGCGATGTCGTTCAGGGTGACCGACAGCCCGCGCTCTGCGAAGCACTTGCGAGCGGTCTGCAGGATCAGCTCGCGGTTGCGTGCCGCATCGGCGCGCAGCGGGCGCTCGAGGTCGGGCGCGGACTCGGTGGTGCTCACGATGCCGAACCTAGTTGAACTTTCTGGGAATAAGTGGATGCGGACCCTCCGTTTCGGTCTACACTGTCGACAAACGGATGCCGTGCATCCGTTTGACACCTCCCCTCTTCGAAACGCCCGACGGTGCGCGCTTCGTGCTCCCCCTCCAACCTTCTCGAAGGAGGCTGCCGTGACGGCAGAACACACCGTGCCGACCCCCACCGGGGCAGCACCCACGACTTCTGGCACCACCCCCGCCAAGAGCAACCACCGCTGGATCGCCTTGGCGGTCATCGCCCTCGCCCAGCTGATGGTCGTGCTCGACGCCACGATCGTGAACATCGCGCTCCCCTCGGCCCAGGCCGACCTGGGGTTCGGCACCGACCAGCGTCAGTGGATCGTCACCGCGTACTCGCTGGCGTTCGGCTCGCTCCTGCTGCTCGGCGGGCGCCTCGGCGACCTGTTCGGCCGCAAGAACACCTTCATCATCGGCCTGGTCGGCTTCGCGGTCGCGTCGGTGCTCGGCGGCCTCGCCGACTCGTTCGGCCTGCTCGTCGCAGCGCGCGCCCTGCAGGGTGTCTTCGGCGCCCTGCTCGCACCGTCCGCGCTCGGCATGCTGACCACCACGTTCCGCGACCCGAAGGAGCGCGGTCGTGCGTTCGGCATCTTCGGCTCGATCGCCGGTTCCGGTGCGGCCATCGGTCTGCTCCTGGGCGGCGTGCTCACCGAGTACGCGTCGTGGCGCTGGTGCCTCTACGTCAACGTCGTCTTCGCCGTGCTCGGCGTGATCGGCGCGCTCGTCTTCATGGAGAAGCCGCCGAAGGTCGACCGTCCGCGCATCGACGTCGCCGGCGTCATCACCATCACCGCCGGTCTGGTCGGCGTCGTCTACGGGTTCTCGAACGCCGAGACCAACGGCTGGGACTCCCCCGTCACCATCGCGATGCTCGCCGGTGGCGTCGTCCTCATCGCCGCGTTCGTGTTCATCGAGACCCGTGTGGCGCACCCGCTGCTGCCCCTGCGCGTCGTGCTCGACCGTGACCGCGGCGGGTCGTTCATCGCGATCGGCCTGGTGGCGATCGGCATGTTCGGCATCTTCCTGTTCCTGACCTACTACCTCGAGCAGACCCTCGGGTTCAGCTCGCTGCAGACCGGTCTGGCCTTCCTGCCGATGCCGCTGTCGATCATGATCTCGGCGACGCAGATCGGTGGGCGACTGCTGCCCCGCATCGGCCCGAAGATCCTGATCTTCGCCGGTGGCCTCGTCGCCGCGATCGGCCTGCTCCTGCTGCTGCGCACCGACCTGGACAGCTCCTACGCGGGCACCGTCCTGCCGGCGCTGATCGTCATCGGGCTCGGCATGGGCACGATCTTCTCGTCCGCGATGAACACCGCGACCACCGGAGTGGCCCGCGCCGACGCCGGTGTGGCCTCGGCGACGGTCAACACCATGCAGCAGATCGGTGGCTCGATCGGCACGGCGCTGCTGTCGACGATCTTCGCCGACGTCGTGAAGAACAGCCTGACCGGGCTGTCGGCGGCGCCCACGAAGCTGCAGCAGGCGCAGGCCACGCTCGACGGCTACCACGTGGCGTTCGGCATCTCGGCCGGTGTTCTCGTGCTCGTCGCCCTCGCGGGTGGCCTGCTCATCAACCGGCAGTCGGTGCGGCTCGACCGGCTCGCCCACGCCGCGTCCACGACGACCGGGAGCATCCCCGCCGCCGCACACTGACACGTCGGCTCGTCCGAACGGCCCGTCCTGGTTCTGCCGGGGCGGGCCGTTCGTGCGTGTGTGGCGGGGCGGGGCGGGGCGGGGCGGACTCGATACGACGATCGCGATGTCGTGCGACAACCACCGTGTCGTTCCGAGTCGACGCACGAGCCACCACACGCGCCCCGGTTGCGCAGTGTGTCGGTTTCCCTGTCACCCGTCAGTGGTCCGCATTATCGTGTGCGGCATGGCCCCCGTCCTGACCTCGCCGCTCGTGTCGACGCAGTGGCTCGCCGACCACCTCGGTGGTGACGAGCTCGTCGTCCTCGACGCCTCCGTGCACACGGTGGGGACGGGCCTCGAGACGATGTGGCACTCCGCGGTCGACTCCTACGAGCAGCGCGGACACGTCCCCGGCGCCCGTTTCGCCGACCTCGTCGACGCGTTCTCCACGCCGGGTGCCGAGGTGCCCTTCACCCGCCCGAGTGCCGAGCGGTTCGAGGCAGCTGCCGGCGACCTCGGCGTCACGAACACCTCGACGGTCGTGGTCTACGACGACAGCGTCGGCGAGTGGTCGGCACGGCTGTGGTGGATCTTCCGGTCGTTCGGCTTCGACTCGGTCGCGGTCCTGGACGGCGGGTTCACGAAGTGGCGGGACGAGGGCCGACCGGTCCGCGTCGGTGCCCTGCGCCAGGCACCATCGCCGGCGAAGACGCCCGATGACGACAGCGCCTTCCTCGCCGGTGAAGAACGCCCGCTCTGGGCCGACCACGCCCGTGTCCGCCGAGCGGTGACGGGTGAACAGCCCGCGGCACTGGTGTTCGCGGCGCCCGCAGCGGCCCTCGGCGACGACCACCCGCCGATCATCCCGGGAAGCACCCCGATCACCGTGGACACCCTGGTCGACCCGGACACGAACGCGTACCTGCGCGGGCCGAAGCTCGCCGAGGCGTTCGCCGCGGTCGTCGGCGAGGACGAGATCGTCACGTACTGCGGGGTCGGCAGCGCCGCGTGCGTCGACGCGCTGGCGCTGACCGTTCTCGGCCACGACAAGGTGACCGTGTACGACGGCTCGCTGCTGGACTGGTGGCGGCACGAGCCCGAGGCCCTGGCGTCCTGACGACGACGCGCGTCCCGGCTAGCGTTGGCGCATGAGTTCCAGACGCGCGGTCATCCTCGGCGGTACCGGCGGGATCGGTTCGGCCGTCGCGCGTGAGCTCCTCGACGCCTCCGGGCGGGGCGGCGACGACTGGCAGGTCGACGTCCTGGCCCGCCGCGGTGGCCCGGCAGCCGATTCCGTCACCGCCCGCGGCGCGACCTTCACCGCGGGTGACCGCCGCGACACGAGCACCCTGCGCGACCTCCTCCGCCCCGGCGCGGACCTGCTCGTCGACACCGTGGGGCTGACCGGCGACGACGCGACGCAGCTCCTGCCGTTCCTCGACGACGTCGGGTCCACGGCCTTCGTCTCCTCGCGGGCGGTCTACGTCGACGAGCAGGGCCGGCATGCGAACTCGACGGACAAGCCGGTCTTCGGCGCCGCGGTCACCGAGATCCAACCGACCGTCACCGCGGGCGACGGCGACCCGACCAGCCGTGACGGCTACGGCGCGGCGAAGGTGGCGTCCGAGCAGGTGCTGCTCGACCACGGCGCCCCGGTCACGGTGCTGCGCCCGTCGAAGGTCTACGGCGTCGGCATCGGTCGGCCGCGCGAGTGGTTCGTGGTCCGCCGGGTGCTCGACGGCCGCGAGCGCATCCTGCTCGCGGGCCGCGGCCGCGGCGTGGACCACACGACGGCGGCGAGCGGCATCGGCTCGCTCGTCCGACTGGTCGCGGACGCTCCCGACCGGCGCATCCTCAACGTCGCCGACGACACCGCTCCGACGGCGCTCGAGATCGTGCGGACCATCGCCAGTCACCTCGACCACCGGTTCGACGAGGTCCTGCTCGACGCCGACGCCCCTGCCTTCGTCGGCACGACCCCGTGGTCGTCGCCGTCACCGTTCGTCCTCGACACGACGGCGGCACGCGCGCTCGGGTGGCAGCCGCCGACCTTCGCGACCGCGGTCCTGCCCGAACTCGACTGGTTGGTGGAGACCGCGCAGTCCACACCGGCGGACGGCGACGTGCCGTGGGCCGAGGACCCGTTCTGGGAGCGCATGTTCGACTACGGCCCCGAGGACGCTGCCCTCGCGCTCCTGTCGCTGGGCCTCGGGTGACGGCGCCGAGCACGCCCCGCTCCGAGGTCCTGTTCATCAGCGGGCGGTCCGGTGTCGGCAAGTCCACCGCTGCCGAGGCACTGCACGACCTGCTCGTCGCTGCGGACGTCCGCCACGCGGTGATCGAGGGCGACCTGCTCGACCTGGCGCACCCGGCACCGCACGTCGAGCACCCCGAGGCGCGGCTCGCGGAACGGAACCTCGCCGCCCTGTGGACGTCCTACCGCGAGCTCGGCCACCACCGGTTGGTCTACACGAACACCGTCTCCGTGCTCGAACACGAGCGTCTGGCGGCCGCCATGGGCGACGACCCCGTGGTCACGACGGTCCTGCTGCGAGCGGCAGACGGTCCCACCGCCGAGCGCCTCGCGCGACGGGCAGGTGGCGAGGTCCCGCAGGCGCAGCTCGCGCACAGCACGCGGACGGCCGGGAGGCTCGACTCGGCTTCCGGGGACACGGTCACCCGGGTGGACACGGACGGTCTCACCCCCACCCAGGTCGCACAGCGTCTCGCCGCGCTGACGGGGTGGCTCCTCGGCTGACCGTCCCGCTGCGGCCTGTGGACTCCGCGATCCGTCCACAGATCGCGTCCGTCGCTGGCCCGCTCAGTCGCCACGGGGCACGCTGGAGCCATGAACGACAACCGACTCGGCACCGCGGTCAGCCCGTACCTCCGGCTGCACGCCGACAACCCGGTGGACTGGCGCGAGTGGGGTCCCGAAGCTTTCGCCGAGGCACGCGAGCGCGGCGTCCCGGTCCTGGTGTCGGTCGGCTACGCCACGTGCCACTGGTGCCACGTCATGGCGCGTGAGAGCTTCGCCGACCCGGAGATCGGTTCGCTGCTCCGCCAGGACTTCGTCGCGGTCAAGGTCGACCGCGAAGAACGTCCCGACGTCGACGCCAGCCTGATGGCCGCCGCGAGCGCGTTCACGCAGCAGCTCGGGTGGCCCCTGACGACGTTCCTGACGCCCGAGGGCCACGTGTTCTTCGCCGGCACCTACTTCCCGCCGACCCCCGTCGGTCAGGTGCCCGCGTTCCGGCAGATCCTGGCGGCGGTGCTCGACGCGTGGACCGAGCGGCGGCACGAGGTCGACGCGAACGCCGCGGCCATCGCGACGGCGATCCGGCAGGGGGCCGAGGCGGACGCGACCGCCCGCGCGGCCGAGGGTGCTGACGGAGCCGACCCGTCCCCACTGGCTCGGCCGGCACGTCGCTCCGCAGGCTCCGCGACGCACCGGAACCGGCCAGAGGGGGCCCACCTCCCGTCCGTCGACAACATCCGGGCCGTCACCGGTCAGCTGTCGCGGGCAGAGGACACCACCTACGGAGGTTTCGGCGGCGCTCCGAAGTTCCCGAGCACGCCGCTGCTGGAGTTCCTCGCCGACGCAGCGCGCGACGGCGACGCCGAGGCCGACGGCCTGCTGGACCGGTCGCTCCACGCGATCCGGGCCTCCGAGCTGACCGATGCCGACGGCGGTGTCTTCCGGTACGCGACCAAGCGCGACTGGAGCGTGCCGCACTACGAGCGGATGCTCTACGACAACGCCGGACTCCTCGCGGTCGCCGGCGCCGAACAGGCGCGCGGCATCGCGGACTTCCTGCGCGACACCCTGCGGCAGGACGACGGAGCGTTCGTCGCCGCGCAGGACAGCGAGTCCACGATCGACGGCCAGCGGGTGGAGGGCGAGTGGTACCGGCGGCCGCTGTCGGAGCGCGCGCTCCTCGAGCCGCCACCACTCGACGACCAGGTCCTGACCGGGTGGAACGGCCTGGCGATCCGCGGGCTCGCGATCGCCGGTGACCGCCACGACGACCCCGAGATGATCGGCCTCGCCCGGTCTGCGGCCGATGCACTGTTGCGATCGCACGTGCGTGACGGGCACGTCGAGGTCCGCTCGAGCACACCCCGCGGGCCGTCGGCGGCACCGGCGACCGTCGAGGACGTCGGGCTGCTGGCCGAGGGTCTGCTCGAGCTCGCCCTGGTGACCGGCGAGGTCACCTACGCCGTCACGGCGCGTTCCCTGGTCGACGACGGCCTGGCGAACCGGTTCGACGTCGACGCCGTGCTCGCCGGAGCGGGCACGGCGACCGGGGAACAGCCGCAGACCGCGATGCGCTCCGGCACGGTGGCCTTGGCCGCAGCGGCCGCCGGCCTCGCGGCGTTGACCTGCGACTCCGCGTACCGGACGGCGGCCGCGCGGTTGGTGGCCGACCGCGCGACGACGGGTACCGAGCGACCGCTCGGGCACGCCGACGCCCTCGGTGTCGCACTCGGCCTGCAACGGCCCTCGCGCGAGGTCGTGGTCGTGACGTCGGACCCGCACGACCCACTCCGCGATGCCGTCCGCGCCGCGCGCCGACCCGGCACGGTCATCGCTCGCGTGACCCCGACGCAGGCTGCGGAGTGGGCGACTGCGGGGTTCGATCTGTTCGAGGCACGGGACGCACTCGACCCGGCTGCGTACGTCTGCCACGACCGCGTGTGCGCCCTGCCCGCTCGGTCCGCAGGAGACCTGGCCGCCGGGCTCGCAGCACCGGCGGCGTGACGGTATCCTGGAATGCTCATGTCTCCCACGCCGCCAGTCATCACGTACCCGCCCGAACTGCCGGTCTCGCAGCGGCGGGACGACATCGCGGCTGCCATCCGGGACAACCAGGTCGTCATCGTCGCGGGGGCCACCGGCTCGGGCAAGACCACCCAGCTGCCGAAGATCTGCCTCGAGCTGGGGCGTGAGCACATCGGACACACCCAGCCCCGTCGGATCGCCGCTCGCACCATCGCCGAGCGCGTGTCCGAAGAACTCGGCAGCGACCTCGGCGACCTCGTCGGCTACCAGGTCCGGTTCACCGACAAGGTGTCGTCGAACACCCGAATCAAGCTGATGACCGACGGCATCCTGCTGAACGAGATCCACTTCGACCGCGACCTGAAGCGGTACGACACGATCATCATCGACGAGGCGCACGAGCGGTCGCTCACGATCGACTTCCTGCTCGGCTACCTCAAGCGGCTCCTGGTGCGGCGACCCGACCTCAAGCTCATCATCACGAGCGCGACGATCGACCCCGAGTCATTCTCGAAGCACTTCGGCGACGCCCCGATCATCGAGGTCTCCGGACGGACCTACCCCGTCGAGATCCGGTACCGCCCGCTCGTGTCCGAGGACGCCGACGACACCGACGAGGACGACGAGACCGACTCGCGCACGGCCGACCGTGGCGGGGCGAACGGCGCCGACGACCGCGACACCCTGCAGGGGATCACCGACGCACTCGACGAACTCGCGCGCGAAGAACCCGGCGACGTGCTCGTGTTCCTGTCCGGCGAGAACGAGATCCGCGACGCGCAGGACGCGATCGAGGGCAAGCGCTACCAGGGCACCGAGGTCCTGCCCCTGTACGGCCGGCTCTCCGCCGCTGACCAGCACCGCGTGTTCGACCGACGCACCACGCCGGGGATCCGCCGACGCGTCGTGCTCGCCACGAACGTCGCCGAGACCTCGCTGACGGTGCCCGGCATCAAGTACGTCATCGACACCGGGACCGCCCGCATCTCGCGGTACTCCCCGCGCGCCAAGGTGCAGCGGCTGCCGATCGAGGCGATCTCGCAGGCCAGCGCGAACCAGCGTTCGGGTCGAGCGGGCCGCACGAGTGCCGGCATCGCGATCCGGCTCTACTCCGAAGACGACTTCGAGCGCCGCGACGAGTTCACCGACCCCGAGATCCTGCGGACGAACCTCGCCGCGGTGATCCTGCAGATGATCTCGCTCGGGTTCGGTGACATCGAGTCGTTCCCGTTCCTGCAGCCGCCGGACTCCCGTGGGGTGAAGGACGGCCTCGACCTGCTGCGCGAACTCCGCGCCGTCGACAAGGACGGCCGGATCACCAAGTCCGGACGACAGCTCACCCGGCTGCCGATCGACCCGCGGCTCGGCCGGATGGTGCTCGAGGCCGGGCGGCAGGGCGTCGGTCGCGAGGTCGTCGCCGTCGTCAGCGCCCTGAGCATCCAGGACCCCCGCGAACGCCCGCTCGAGAAGCGCGCCCACGCCGACCAGATGCACGCCCGCTTCGCCGACCCGACGAGCGACTTCCTCACCCTGCTCGCGCTGTGGAACTACATCGAGGACAAGCAGGACGAGCTGTCGTCGAGCGCGTTCCGCCGGCTCTGCAAGGCCGAGTTCCTCAACTACCTGCGCATCCGCGAGTGGCAGGACCTCTACCGCCAGCTCTCCCGCGCCGCGAAGCAGGTCGACGTCCGGGTCGGGCAGTCCCGCTCCGACGACGGCGACGCGGTGCACCGGTCCCTGCTCGCCGGTCTGCTCAGCCAGATCGGGCTGCGCGACCGCGAGAAGCGTGACTACCTCGGCTCGCGGAACACCCGGTTCGTGGTGTTCCCGGGCAGTGTGCTCGCGAAGAAGCAGCCCGATGCGGTGATGGCGGCCGAACTCGTCGAGACCAGTCGGCTCTTCGCACGGACCGTCGGCCGGATCGACCCCGCGTGGGTCGAGCCCCTCGCCGGTGACCTGCTGAAGCGCACCTACGGCGAACCGCACTGGGAGAAGAAGCAGGGCGCGGTCGTCGCCTACGAGCGGGTGACCCTGTTCGGCGTCCCGATCGTGCAGCGGCGCCGGGTGCAGTACGCCCGGATCGACCCGGAGCACTCGCGCGAGCTCTTCATCCGCCACGCCCTGGTCGAGGGCGAGTGGGAGTCGCAGCAGGCGTTCGACCGTGCCAACCGGAAGCTCCGCAAGGAACTCGAACAGCTCGAGGAGCGCACGCGTCGGCGCGACATCCTGCTCGACGACGAGAACGTCTACGAGTTCTACGACGCCCGCATCCCCGCCGACATCGCGACGACCCGTGACTTCGAGGGGTGGTGGCGGACGACGCGCCGCGACCAACCGGACCTGCTCACGATGCGCCGGGCGGACCTCCTGGACGAATCCGCTGCCGAGGCGGCGGAGGACGACGTCGAGTACCCGACCCAGTGGCGGAGCGGCGACCAGCGACTCGCGATCCAGTACCGCTTCGAGCCGGGCGCGCAGGACGACGGCGTCAGCGTGCAGGTGCCGCTCGCGCTGCTCCCCCGCATGCGCGAAGAGGGCTTCGACTGGCAGGTCCGCGGCCTGCGCAAGGAACTCGTGACCGCCCTCATCAAGTCGTTGCCGAAGCAGATCCGCAAGAACGTCGTACCCGCAGCCGACTGGGCCGAGAAGATCGTCGCCGAACTGCCGGACGACGCCCCGACCGAGCCGACCGAGTCGTTCCGCGCGACCCTGGCCAAGGCGATCCAGCGCATGACCTACGTGCCGGTGTCGGAGTCCGACTTCGACCTGGCCCGCGTGCCGTCGCACCTGCTGCCGACCTGGGCAGTCGTCGACGAACGTGGTCGGCGCGTCGAGGCCGGTAAGGACCTGTCGCTCCTGCAGACGAAGCTCAAGGACCGCACGCAGCAGAGCGTCGCCTCCGCCACGGTGCGGGCTGCCGGACAGCCAGGAGGCGCGGCTCGCGTCGCCGCCGCTGGTGGCGGTGCCGGGGTGGAGCAGTCCGGCCTGACGACCTGGCCGGCCCAGGACCTGCCGCAGACCCTCGACACCAAGCAGGCCGGTGGCGTCATCCGCGCGTACCCGTCCCTGGTGGAAGAGGGCTCCGGTCCGAAGGCGACCGTCGGCGTGCAGTTGCTCGCGACGCCGTCCGACCGGCAGGTGCGCATGCCCGCCGGGGTCCGTCGCCTGGTGCTGCTCGCGGTGCCGTCGCCGGTGTCGTACATCCAGTCGCACCTGACGGCGCAGGAGAAACTCGCACTCGCGGCGAGCCCGTACGCCTCCACGAACGCACTCTTCGACGACGTGCTCGCGGCCGTCGTCGACGCGGTGATCCGTCGCGCTCACCCGGACGGGCTCGTGTTCACGAAGGCCGCGTTCGAAGCGGTCCGTGACGCTGTGTCGGCGACGGTCGTCGACACGATGTTCACGGCCGTGTCCGAGCTCGCTGCCGTGCTCCTCGCCCAACGGTCCGCCGAACGAGCACTCAAGCAGGCGAACTCGATGTCCCTGCTCGGTGCGCTGACGGACGTGCGCCAGCAGATGGAGCGTCTCGTCTCCCCGGGGTTCGTCTCCGTCGCCGGGACCGACCGGCTCCGGCGCATCCGGGTCTACCTGCAGGGCATCGAGGCACGCGTGCAGAAGCTGCTGCAGAACCCCGGGCGCGATGCCACGTGGATGCGCGAGGTCACCGTCGCGACCGACCGCTACGTCGACGCCGGCGGGGCCTTCCCTCCGGCAGTCGGTTCGCACCCCGAGCTCGTGCACGCGCGGTGGATGCTCGAGGAGTTCCGCCTCAGCCTGTTCGCGCAGGAACTCGGTACCGCCGAGACGGTGTCGTTGCAGCGGATCACGAAGGCCCTGACCGCGGCGCGCTGATCGGTCTACCGTGACGGCCATGATCGGCACACTCGACATGGTCGTCCTGGACTGCGCAGACCCTCGCGGCCTGGCGCGCTTCTACGCGGAGCTGCTCGGCGGCGAGATCGTCGGCTTCGACGAGGACTGGGCCGAGGTCGCGCTCCCCTTCACCGACCAGCGGCCGCTCCTGGCGTTCCAGCAGGTCGCGGACTACCGCGCACCGGAGTGGCCCGGCCAGCTCGTCCCGCAGCAGAGCCACCTCGACGTGAAGGTCGAGGACCTCGACGACGGCGAGGCAGCGGTCCTGGCGATCGGTGCGACCGCCACGGGATCGGCGACGGACACGTTCCGCGTCTACCTCGACCCCGCCGGCCACCCGTTCTGCCTCATCCGACCGAACGACTGACGGCATGACGGACCTCCGACCGATCGACCTGGACACCTGGCCCCGACGCGAGCACTTCGAGCACTACCGCCAGCGGGTGCAGTGCTCCTACGAGGTGACCGTCGACGTCGACGTGACGGCCTTCGTCGCAGCGGTCCGCACGAGCGCGGCGAGGACCTACGCGTCCCAGATCTGGGCGATCGCGACGGTGGTCAACCGTCACGCCGAGTTCCGGATGCAGCTGCTCGGCGACGGCTCCCCCGGCGTCTGGGACGTCGTGCACCCGATGTTCACGGTGTTCCACCCGGACACGGAGACCTTCTCGGCGTTGGTCGTGCCCTACGACGAGGACCCCGGCCGGTTCCACGCCGCCGCGGTCGACACGATGGATCGGTACCGGGACGACGTCCGGATGTTCCCACAGGACGACCGGCCCAGGAACGTGTTCGACGTCTCCACCTTCCCCCGCACGTCCTTCACGGGGTTCGCGCTGCACGTCCGCGACGGGTACGACCACCTGTTGCCGATCGTCACGCTCGGCCGGTACCGGGCAGACGGTGACCGCACCGTGATGCCGATGGCGCTGCAGATCAACCACGCGGCGGCCGACGGTTTCCACACCTCGCGGTTGGTCCAGGAGCTCGAGGACCTGTTCGCCGATCCGTCGTGGCTGGTGTGAGCGCGCCACGCTGACGGACGGGAGGCCCGTGGCGGACCCCGCCACGGCCCTCCCGTCCGCTCGCCGCGAGTCCAGGGCCGCGCACGACGCCGTCGTGTACGCGAGACGCCGCGAAACGGCGCGGCGTCTCGGCGATGTGGAGGCGTCTCGGCACGACGACGGCGTCTCGCGCGGCAGACGACGACGCAGCGCGTCAGGACGACCGCGCCGCCAACGCCTGCTGGTTCTCGCGGCGGATCGCGTCACCGCCCCGGCGACGCCACTCCCGCACGGTCCCCTTCCACGACGACACCTTCGCCCGCCCGAGCAGCACGTCGTTGATCGCGTTCGTCGCGAAGGTGCCGAGGGCAGGCCCGGTCGTCGAGTTCGTCGGCGAGTACAGGCCGTAGGCGGGGTTCGGCAGCCCGCGGTCGACCCACGACGACAGCGACTCGTACACGGTGTCCGTCATCGTCGGGTTGCCCGAGTAGTACAGCGGCAACGGGCACTCGGTGAAGTACTGCAACGGGAACTCGCCGAGCGCGGTCTCGCTGTTGCCCGTCTTCGTGAGGACAGGGGATCCGTCGCGGTACTCGAAGTCGCGGCCCTCGATGCCGAACTTGCGGTACATCCACGCCTCGGTGCCGAAGGGCGACGCGCACCAGTTCAGGACCTCGAGGAGCATCTTCACGCGGTCCTCACCACCGGCGGCGACGGCCGCGATCGCGTTGTTCGGGTCGCCGAGCCACGGCTTCGGCTCCGCTCCGGACGGTCCGACGAAGGGGGCGATGGTCAGTTCGAAACCGCTGCCCGGAGTGGCCTGCTGCAGCAGTCCGGGGATGGCGCTGTACGTGTCGGAGAGCATGAGGGCGGAGCCCTGCACGAACCAGACCTTGCCGTTGTAAGCGGTGATGCTGTCCGGGTGGACGAGGTCCTCGGCGAGGAGCCTCCGCGACACCTCGAGCAGGTCCTGGTACTCGTCCAGCTCGTACATGTGGGTGAACCGGCCACCCTCGACCTGCCACTGGTTCGGCAGCCCGAGCATCGGACCGAGGATGTTCGTCGGCACCGAGGCCAGGGCCCACCGGTTGCTGTGCGGGTCCGAGACGTCGCGACAGACCTGCACGAACTCGTCCACGCTCGAGAACGCGGGGTCGACGCCGAGGGCTTCGAACCGGTCCTGCCGGCGGTACAGGGCCTGCGACGTCAACGGTCCGCGCGGGACGGGGACGCCGTAGATGCCGCCGGAGAAGACGGTGCCGCGCCACGACGCGGTCGGCAGGTTGGCGAGGTACGGGTAGTCGCGGACCCCACTGCCGGAGAGGTGCGGACTGAGGTCTGCGGCCTTCGCTTCGAGGAACTGCGGCAGGTACGGGAACGACCCGAACACCGTGAACACGTCGCCGAGGGTGTCGCCCGCGACCTGCGTGGCGAACTTGTTGCCGAAGTCGGCGTTCGGCGTGATGGTGAGGTCGAGGTCGATCCCCATCCGCTGGTCGAGCCCCTGCCAGTACGGGTTGCTGCCCTTCGAGGGCGGCACGGGCGAGTTCGTCGGCACGCTGCCGTGCACGGTCGAGCCGTCGCCGGGCTTGCCGTCGGTGGGGACGAGCGTCGCCGGGATCTTCCGGAAGGCACTCGGCATGAGGGCGCTCGTCTTCGGGAACGCCGGCTCCGGCCCGCCGGCCCACGGCACGTAGTCCGGCAGCGTGACCGCCTGGTTGATCGCCGTGACGTCGGTCGAGCGGGTCACGGTGGAGCAGCTGGCCAGGAGGCCCGTGGCTGCGACCCCGAGACCGCCCGCGATGAGCGCGCGGCGGGTGATTCCGTTGTTCGTCACGCTGGTCAGCCCTTCACCGCACCGGTCAGGACACCCTTGGCGAAGTGCCGCTGCAGGAACGGGTAGACGATGAGGATCGGCACGATCGAGACGACGAGGATCGCCATCTGGATCGAGGCCTGCGGTGGGAGGGCATCGGCCGATGCCCCGAGGTCGGCGCCGCCGAGCTGCGCGTTGTTGATCACGTAGGTGCGGAGCACCAGCTGCAGGGGCCACTTCGCGGTGTCGTTGATGTAGAGCAGCGCGTTGAAGAACGCGTTCCAGTACCCGACGGCGTAGAACAGGCCGATGACGGCGAGGACGGCCTTCGACAGCGGCAGCACGATCCGCCAGAACACCGCGAAGTCCCCGGCGCCGTCGATGCGTGCCGACTCGAGGAGCTCCTGCGGGATCGCCATGAAGAACGACCGCATCACGATGACGTTGAAGGCGCTCAGGGCGGTGGGCAGGATGAGCGCCCAGTACGAGTCGAGCAGCCCGAACTGCTTCACGACGAGGTAGTTCGGGATGAGGCCGGGCGCGAACAGCAGGCTGACGAGCACGAGGCCGAGCACGGCGCCCGACCCGTAGGAGCCCGGACGGCTGAGGGCGTAGGCGAGCATCGCGCTCACGAACAGGCTGATGAGCGTCCCGACG
The DNA here is from genome assembly GCF_003752545.1 of Curtobacterium sp. PhB172. NCBI lineage: Bacteria > Bacillati > Actinomycetota > Actinomycetes > Micrococcales > Microbacteriaceae > Curtobacterium > Curtobacterium sp. PhB172. The sequence continues at coordinate 171,386 of NZ_RKIF01000012.1, read as the reverse complement.
GTGGTGATGCCGATGCTCACGACCAGGGCTCGGGTGACGACACCGCCGGCGAAGATGCTCTCGTAGGCGCTGAGGTCGAAGCCCTTCGGCCACATCACGAACCCGCCGGCGTCGTTCACCTGGCTGGTGGGTGCGAGGCTCGTCGACACGATGCCGACGAACGGCAGGATCACCACGAGGCAGATCACGAGCAGGACCGCTCCGGTGAGCAGCCGTCCGGGCAGCGGCGCCGCGTCCGGGCCACCGCGTCTGCGCTTCTTCGCCCGTGGGACGGTCACGGTGTGCGTGGCGGTCATCGCGACTCCTTCTGGTAGACGCCCGCTTCGCCGAAGACGTGCGCGAGCTTGTTGGCGCCGAGCACGAGCAGCACGCCCACGACGCCCTTGACGAGTCCGACGGCCGCGGCGACACCCCACTGCCCACCGAGCACGCCGTTGTTGTAGACGTAGGTGTCGAGGACCTCGCTGGCGGCACGACCGACGGCCTGCTGCTGCAGGATGATCTGCTCGAAGCCGACGGTGAGCGAGTCGCCGAGCCGCAGGATGAGCAGCAGGATGATGATGCCGCGCATGCCGGGCAGGGTGACGTGCCACAGCTGGCGCCAGCGCGAGGCACCGTCCATCTTCGCCGCCTCGTACAGGCTGGCGTCGATCGAGCTGAGGACGGCGAGGAACAGGATCGTCGCCCAGCCGGTGTCCTTCCAGATCACCTGGCTGGTGAGCAGCGCGATGAACCCGTCGGGGTTGCCGAGGAAGTCGATCGCGTCACCGCCGGCGGCACGGATCGCGTTGTTCACGAGCCCGGAGCCGCCGAGGATCTGCTGGAACACCGCGACGACGATCACCCACGACAGGAAGTGCGGCAGGTACAGGATCGACTGCACGACGCCCTTGATCCGCTCGGACAGCAGCGAGTTGAGCATGAGCGCCAGGATGATCGGTGCGGGGAACACGAACACGACCTGCACGAGGGTGATCACGAGGGTGTTCCGGAGCGCGCCGAGGAACTCGCCGTTGCCGTCGAACACCACCGAGAAGTTCTCGAACCCGACCCAGGGGCTGCGGCCGAGCGGGACGAACGGCAGGTACTCCTGGAACGCGATGAGGTTGCCGAGCAGCGGCAGGTAGTGGAACCCGAGCAGCAGGGCGACTCCCGGCAGGCCCATCAGCAGCAGCACCCGGTCGCGGCGGATCCGTTGCCACGTGCTCCGTCGGCGGAGCCCGGGGTCGGGTGGTGGTGCGGTGTGCGCGGTGGTCGTCGCGCGGACGTCGAGCTTCGTCACTCGGTGGCCTCCTCCGTTGGATTCCTGCAGCGACCCTGGCGTGCGGAGTTACAACGTGGCAATCCGTTGCCAGAACTTTCCACCGGCGGCCCCCGACGATTCCGAGATTCGTGTGAGCGGGGCTCGACACGGTAGGTTCGCTGCGCGCGGCCCGGACCGCGCAGCATGCAGAACAGGGGATGGGCTCGTGACCCTCGCGCCGCCGCGCACCGCGCGTCACTCGCCGGTCGCCCGCCATCGCTCCGGTCGGACCAGACGTCACCCGGGCACCGCGGCGTCGACGAAGAACCTGCGGCTCGAGGTGCAGGCCGTCCGCGCCATCGCCATCGCCGCGGTGGTGCTCTACCACCTGTTCCCCGGCGTCCTGCCCGGCGGCTACATCGGTGTCGACGTCTTCTTCGTCATCTCCGGGTTCCTCATCACGGCGCACATCGTGAAACCGCTCGCCGCCGGCCGGTTCAGCTTCCGCGCGTTCTACGCACGTCGAGCGTGGCGGCTGCTGCCCGCCTCGATGGCGACGCTCCTGGTGTCGGTGATCCTGACGGCGGTCTTCGTCCCGCGCACGCTCTGGATGGACTTCGCCGAGCAGATCATCGCCAGCGCGCTGTACGTCGAGAACTGGGCCCTGGCCGGCAACTCGGTCGACTACTCGGCGCTGGCATCCGACTCGAGCATCGTCCAGCACTTCTGGTCGCTGTCCACCGAGGAGCAGTTCTACGCGGTCTGGCCGCTCGTCCTGTGGTCCTGCGCCGCACTGCGGTACCGACGCCGCCGCCGGAACGGTGTGTCCCTGGCACCCGCGATCGCCATCGCGCTCGGTGCCGTGTTCGTGCTGTCACTGGCCTACTCGATCTGGGAGACCGACCGGTCCGCCGCCGCCTACTTCCTGACGACGACGCGGGCGTGGGAGTTCGCGGCCGGTGGTCTGCTCTGGCTCGGGTTGCAGCGCGTCCGGATCCCCGACGCACTCGCGGCGACGATGAGCTGGTCGGGGATCGCGCTCATCGCCGTCACCACGCTCACGTTCGACGAATCGACGCCGTTCCCGGGCTGGACCGCCCTGCTGCCGATCACCGGGGTCGCACTCGTCATCTCCGGCGGGATGCCCGAGGCGCCGTGGGGACCGGGGTTCCTGTACCGACTGCGCCCCGTGCAGTGGCTCGGCGACGTGTCGTACTCGCTCTACCTCTGGCACTGGCCCCTGCTGATCGTGATGCCGTTCGTCATCGGACTCGGAGCAGGGACGGCGACACCGCTCTGGGCGAAGGTCCTCGTCCTCGTCCTCGCTCTGGCGTTCGCCCACCTCTCACGCCGGCTCATCGAACTGCCCGTCATCGCGTTCTCCGCTCAGCGGATGCGCGCCCCGCGCCCTCGACACCGCGGCGTCCTGGTGCTCGCGATCGCCGGGATGCTCGTGGTCGCGGTGCCGGCTGCCGGCATGTACGGATCGGTCGCACGGGAGCAGTCGGCCGGCACCTCCACCGGGGTCACCACGGCGTCGGACGGCACCCTCTCGAGCCCGGCCTGCCACGGAGCCGCCGCGATGCAGCCCGGTGCCGACTGCCCGCAGGTGGCAGCGGCCGACATCAGCCCGAGCCCCGTGCAGGCCGCGAACGACGCCTTCGCCGACACGACGGGCGTCGGGTGCCAGATCGCCGGCGAGGACACCACCGTCAAGGGCTGCGAGGTCGGCGACCCCGACGGCACGGTCCGGCTCGCGATCGTCGGCGACTCGCACGCCGCCAACTACGTGCCGTCCCTGGCGCTCATCGCCCAGGCCGAGCACTGGAGCCTGACCACCTACCTGCACTCCGGCTGCCCCATGACCCGCGCGCTCGTGACCCCGTCGTGCAACACGTGGAAGGCCGACACGCTCGAGCGGCTGCAGCGGGAGCGGTACGACGTCGTGTTCGTCGCCGCGATGTCCCGCACGCCGTGGCCGCACGGCATCGTCAGCGATGCCGCCGCCCTGACGCCCGAGGTCCGCGACGACGCCGCCGCGGCCTACGCCACGACGTGGAAGCGGCTGCAGCAGGCCGGCTCGAGCGTCGTCGCGCTGCGGGACAACCCCGACCCCGGCATCGGCGGGGTGTCCGACGTGCCGAGCTGCGTCGAGCAGCACGGCGACGGTGCCGCGTGCGACTTCGCCGAGGCCGACGGGCTGCTCGACGACCCGATCGCCCAGGCCGCGAGGTCGACGCCCGGTGTGACCCTCATCGACTCGAGCGCGATGTTCTGCGCGGACGGCACCTGCCCGGCGGTGATCGGCGGCGTCGTCGTCTACCGCCAGGTGCAGCACGTCACGCAGACCTACGCGCGGTCCATGGCGCCGTTCCTGCAGCCCGAGGTCGTGGCGGCCGTCGCACGGGCCCGCGCCGGCTGACGTCCGGGTCCGCGCCAGCTGACGTTCGGGCCCGTACCGGCTGACGCCCGGGGCCCGGCCCGCGCTACGCTCGTCCCGATGCGCGCAACCGTGCGGGACGTGGCCACCCTCGCCGGGGTGTCGCCGAAGACCGTCTCCAACGTCATCAACGGCGGCGTGGTGGTGCGCCCGGAGACCCGCGAGCGCGTCGAGCGGGCCGTCGCCGAACTCGACTACGTGCCGAACCTGTCCGCCCGCGGGCTGCGGAACGGCCGCTCCGGCGCGATCGCCCTGACCCTGCCCGAGATGGGCAGCGCCTACTCAGCCGAACTCGCGCAGTGGTTCGTCGAACTCGCCCGCGAACGCGGATGGGTCGTCCAGCTCGACCAGACCGGCAACGACCCGGCCCGCGAGCGCGAACTCGTCTCACGAGCCCGCGCCCACCTCGTCGACGGCCTCGTGCTCAACCCGGTGTCACTGAGCGCGAGCGTCCTGGCATCGACCGAGGGGCTCCCGCCGACCGTCGTGATCGGCGAGGTCGAACCCGAGCACGTCGACCAGGTGCACGTCGACAGCCGGGCCGCCGCCGAGCAGGTCACCGCCTACCTGGTGTCCCGGGGCCACCGCCGGATCGCGGTCGTCGGTGCCGCCCGGGCGTCCGAGCCCACCGCCACCAGCGAGCTGCGGGAGCGCGGGTACCTCGCCGCGCTCGCCACTGCTGAGATCGAACCGGACCCGGCGCTGCGGGTGCCGCTGCCGTCCTGGACGACGAGCTCGGCGGCGACGGCGTTCGCGACCTGGCTCGACGCGCACCCCCTGCCCGACGCCGTGTTCGCCTTCACGGACTCGATCGCCTTCGGCGTACTGCACGTCCTGGCCGCCCGAGGTGTCCGCGTCCCCGAGGACGTCAGCGTCATCGGGTTCGACGACATCGACGGTGCGGCGTACGCGATCCCCGCACTCAGCACGGTGTCGTTCGACCGGCGGGCGTTCGCGACGGCAGCACTCGACCTGCTGACCCGACGGATCGAGGACCGGAGCCTGCCGCCCGAGACCGTGGTGGTGCCGCACCGCATCGTCGAGCGCGCGAGCGTCGCCGACCGCTGATCGCTGTCCGCCGATCGCTGATCGCTGATCGCTGATCGCTGATCGGCGTACGCTGCGCGGCATGACCAGCGAAGACGCCTCGATGCCGACGCTCGCCGCGACCGTCCTGCAGTCCCCGGAGCCGATCGCCCTCGCACGGTTCTACGGCGCCCTGACCGGGTGGACCGTGTACGAGGACGACCCGACCTGGGCCCGCATCCGGCCCGCCGAGGGCCCCGGCCTGTCCGTGCAGCACGAGCCCGAGTACGTCGCACCGACCTGGCCCGGTACCGCCGACGCCCCCGGCATGCAGCTGCACCTCGACTTCCAGGTGGAGGACCTGCCGGCAGCCGTCGCCCGAGCCGAGGAGCTCGGTGCCACACAGGCCGCGTTCCAACCGCAGGACGACGTCCGGGTGCTGCTCGACCCCGACGGGCACCCGTTCTGCCTGTTCCTGCCCGGGGCCTGAGACAGGTTGGCCGCGCCCCGAGGTTCCACAACATGCCGGGTGATCTCCGTCGAGGTTCCGCACTGCGGCGATCCGAGCGCCGACATGCCGAGATTTCGGAACCTCGAGGACGGGGACGGGGCGGGACGAGGACGGGGGCGGGACGGGCGCGCCTCAGGCCGGGGCGGCGGCCGCCAGGACCGCGGCGCGCGTGCGGGCGTCACCGAGGATTCGGAAGTGCCCGCCCACCGGCAGCCGCACGTTCGTCGCCCCGGACAGCTCACTGCCCTCGGGGATGAGCGTGTCGAACACCCCGTAGACCGAGGTGATGCGGGCGTTCGCGTCGAGCTCCCGCGCCAGTCCGGCCAGCACGGGGTCGGCCGCCCGGAACACCCGCAGGTGCCGTACCGGAGCCAGTCGCGCGTAGCCCGACCCGGCGAACGGCGTCGACACGGCGACCATGCGGTCGATGCGGCCGTGGTCGTCGAGCTGGGTCATCGCGTACTTCCCGATGAGCCCGCCCTTGCTGTGCGCGAGCACGAGCACGTTCCGCAGGTCGTGCTCCTCGAGGTACGCGAACACATCGCGCGCCGAGTCCGGCACCGGCCGCAGGTTGTGCCGCAGCACCGGCAGCACGTGCACCGGGTGCCCGCGGTCGTGCAGGGCGTCCATGAGCGGCCGCATGAAGTGCCAGGTCTCGTAGACGCCGGGGATCACGACGACGGGCTGGCCGTCGCCGGTCCGGTAGTCGTCAGCGGTGGTGGGCCCGAGGCTCCGCACCTGCCACGAGATCGCGTACCACCAGTCGAGTGCGGCCCACCTCGCGCGTCGCACCAGCGGGATGCCGGGAGGCACGGGTCGGCCCGTGCGCGCCGCCTCGGTCCGCGACGTGGTCGGGTCCGTCTCCAGCTCATCGCGCACGCCCCGAGGGTACGCGGCGGTTCGCAGCACTGCGTCAGGCTCGTCATCGGCCACACATAGGGGCGCGGTGTGCACTGCCTTCCATGAGCGACACCACTCCCACGAACGGCCACGAGCCGGGCAACGCCGCCCGCACTCCCTCGGCAGCGGCACCGGCCGGCTGGGGTTCGGCCCCGACGCCGACCTCGACCGCCACCCTCGACGCGCCGGCACCCGCACCCGCACCCGCACCGAACCAGTACGCCCAGCAGCCCTACCGGTCGGACGCCGGATCCTGGAACGCCGGTGACCCGAACGGCGCCACCCCGTGGTACGGCGCCTCGGCCCCGACGAACCGGAAGAGCGCACCGAAGCCGCCGTGGTTCTGGCCCGTCCTGGCTGCGATCGTCGGACTCGCAGCACTGCTCGTCGGCGGTGGCATCGGCTTCGCCATCGGGCATGCGATCGGTGGCGACCAGTCCCAGTCGACGACGCAGGTGCCCGGCACGAACGGCGGGACCAACGGCGGCACGAACCAGTTCCCGGGCAACGGCACCGGGCAGCTCCCCGGGTACGGATCCGGCAGCGGCACGGACGGCAGCAGCAGCAGCGACAGCGGCACCGGCAGCTGATCCGCAGTACGCTCCGGCCATGCGCAAGGTCACCGCAGGGCTGTTCACGTCGGTCGACGGCGTCGTGCAGGACCCGTACGAGTTCCAGTACGACAGCTTCGACGACGAGCTCGGGGCCGGGATGGGCGCGTTCATGGCGCGCACCGACACCGTCCTGCTCGGCAGGAACAGCTACCTCGAGTGGTCCGAGTGGTGGCCGGCACACCCCGACGACGGCTTCGGGCAGTGGATCAACCCGATCGAGAAGTACGTGGCCTCCACGACGCTCGGCGACGACCTGACGTGGCAGAACACCACGAGGATCCCGGGTGACCTCGACGCCTTCGTCCGCGAGCTCAAGGAACGCGACGGCGCCGACATCGCGGTGTGCGGCAGCGTGAGCGTCGTCCGGCACCTGCTGTTCGCGGGGCTCCTGGACGAGCTCCAGCTGATGGTGCACCCGGCGATCGCCGGCGCCGGCCGGAGGCTCTTCGAGCCGACCGACCCGGCCACGCGCCTGCGGCTGGTCGACAGCACCGTGACGAGCAAGGGGAACGTCGTGAGCACCTACGCACGGCTCGACGCCTGACGGAGCCGACCCGGGCCTCCCGGTCGGCAGTGGACGGGAGCGGTCCACAGCGCGCGTACCCTCGTGGGTGACCACCTCACGAACCGAAGAAAGCCGGATCAGCATGCCCCAGGACACCCGCCCGCACGTCGTCATCGTCGGCGGTGGATTCGCCGGTGTCGCTGCCATGCGCGAGCTGGCGGACGCTCCCGTCCGGGTGACGCTCGTCGACCGGCACGTCTACAACATGTTCCAGCCCCTCATGTACCAGGTGGCGACGGGCGGGCTGAACGCCGGCGACGTGACGTACTTCCTCCGCAGCCTGCGCGCCAAGCAGGACAACGCCGAGTTCCGGCACGGCCTGCTCACCGGCATCCGGACCGACGAACGCATCGCCGAGATGTCCGACGGCGAGCACCTGCACTACGACTACCTGGTGCTCGCGAACGGCGTGAACACGAGCTACTTCGGCACCCCGGGCGCGTACGAGTACGCGTACTCGATGTACTCCCGCTCGCAGGCCCTGCGCATCCGCGACGAGCTGTTCACCCGGCTGGAAGAAGCCGCGGCGAACCAGGGGCCCGACGAGATCAAGATCGTGATCGTCGGCGGCGGCGCGACCGGCGTCGAGATGGCCGGTGCGCTCGCGGAGCTCCGCGACCAGGCGCTCGAGGGGGCGTACCCCGAGCTGGACAAGGGTGCCATCACGATCACCCTCGTGCACCGCAGTGGCGAACTGCTCAAGCCGTTCGCCCCGCGCCTGCGCCGGTACGCGGCCAAGGTCCTGCGGAAGCGCGGCGTCGTCCTGAGGCTGAACACCGGCGTCTCCGAGGTCAAGACCGACGGCGTGATGACGGCCGACGGCGAGTTCATCCCCGCCTCGCAGGTCATCTGGGCCACCGGCGTCGCGGCCCACAAGGAGGTCTCGGGCTGGGGCCTGCCGCAGACCAGCGGCGGACGTATCCAAGTCGGCGACGACCTGCGCGTCAACGGCGCCGAGCGGATCTTCTCGGCCGGCGACATCGCGGCGCAGTCCGAGGCCCTCGCGCAGCTGGCCCAGCCGGCGCTGCAGGGTGGACGGCACGTCGCGAAGCAGATCAAGCGTCTGCTCGAGGGCAAGCCCACCGAGCACTTCAAGTACTTCGACAAGGGCACGATGGCGACCATCGGCACGAACGCCGCCGTCGCGCAGCTGCGGGGTGGCATCACGCTCGTCGGGCCGGTCGCGTGGCTGGCGTGGGTGGCGGTGCACATCGCGTCGCTGCTCGGCAACGGCAACCGGCTGTCGACGCTGTCGCACTTCTTCGTCCGCTACCTGTGGTTCATGCGGAAGCGCGCGATCCCGATCGTCGGCGACGTCCGGCCCGTGCGCCCGAACGGCGACCGCGAGCCGGAGCCGTGGCAGATGCAGAAGTCCGAGTAGCGCGGGGGCGACGCGCTCGCGCGTCGCGCGTCGCTTCGCGGTTCGCTTCGTGAGTAGAAATGGTCGGGTCCGGTGACTGAACCCGACCATTTCTGCTCACCATGCGCCGTGGTTCGGACCGGCGACGGCCGGGAGGCGCGGGGCGGGGCCGCCACGGGCCTCCCGTCCGTTGCCGGGGCGCGTGGGGCTGGCGCCGACTCGGAACGACCATGTCGACGTCGTGCGACATCGAACTCGTCGTTCCGAGTCGGGCCCGAGCCGCGTCGCCTACGCGACCCGCACGCCGGAGTAGGCGCCGGCGGCGATGTCCTCGAGCAGCCCAGGGCCGGTGGGCTCCCACCCGAGGAGCTCCTGGGTAGCCTCGGACGTGGCAGACATCTCCATGCCGAAGAACCGGCCGATGAACCCGAAGTGCGTGTCCGCGTCAGCCGGGTCGATCGAGGTCACCGGCAGCCCGAGGACCTCACCGATGGCCTCGGCGATCGCGCGTGTCGGGATCGCGGTCTCGGCGACGGCGTGCAGCCGCGTGCCGGCCGGGGCCTCCTCGAGCCCGAGGCGGACGAGCCGGGCGGCGTCGGTGACGTGCACGGCGGACCAGCTGTTGGTGCCGTCGCCCACGTAGCCCGAGACGCCGCGCTGCTGGGCTGCCCCGACGATCGCGGCGATGAAGCCGTGATCACCGGTGCCGTGCGTGGTGGGGCTGAACCGGGCCGCGATCGTGCGCACCCCCTGGTCGACGAAGTCGAAGCCGCGGTTCTCGCTGCCGCCGCGCATGCTCTCCGGGCCGACGAACGGGTTGGCGTCCGCTTCGGTCGAGGGGCGGCTCTGGGCGAGCCCGGCGACGCCCGACGCGAGGACGAACGGGCGGTCGGTGCCGACGAGCGCTGCACCGATGGTCTCGACGGCGGCCCGCTCGCTGGCGTTCGTGGCGGCGGCGTTCGCCCAGTCGTGCTTGTTGGCGAGGTGCAGGACGCCCTCGGCCTCGGCGGCTCCGCGGCGGATGGCGTCCAGGTCGTCGAGGTCCCCCCGGACGACGGTGACGCCCTTCGCCTCGAGCGCTGCGGCCGAGGCGTCGGACCGGGCGAGCCCGGTGACGGTGTGTCCGGCGGCGAGCAGGTCGTCGACGGTGTGGGAGCCGATCCAGCCGGAGGCCCCGGTGACGAACACGTGCATGAGTGGTCCTTTCGCAGGCGTCCACGGCGCTGATGTCATGAACTGACATCACCGTAGCACTCGATGTCAGCCGCTGTCATCAAGGTGTCCTGATCAGTAGACTCTGCGCATGGCTCGATGGCAACCCGGAACGCGTGAACGACTGCAGGCGGTCGCGCTGCAGCTCTTCGCGTCCGAGGGATACGACGGCACCACGGTCGCGCGGATCGCGGCCGAGGCCGAGGTCACCGAGCGCACCTTCTTCCGGCACTTCGCGGACAAGCGCGAGGTCCTGTTCGCCGGCCAGGACGACTTCCTCGCGATGTTCGTCGACCCGATCACGGCCGCCCCGGCCGACGCGGCACCGTTCGACCTGGTCGGACGCGCCCTCGACGCCGCCGCCGGGTTCTTCCCCGAGGACCGCCGGTCGTGGTCGCGGGCCCGGCAGACGATCATCGACGCGAACGCAGCGCTCGGCGAACGGGAGCTCGGCAAGCTCGCCACCCTGAAGGCACGCCTGGGCGAGGTCATGCGCGAGCGCGGCGTCCCCGAACCGGCGGCGACGATGGCCGCCGAGACCGCCGTGACGGTGTTCCACCTGTCCTTCGCCCAGTGGATCGCCCCGGGTGAGGACCGCCCGTTCGCTGCGATCGTGCACGAACGACTCGACGCCCTGGCGACGCTGGTGCACCCCGGGCGTTGAGTCGGCTCTTACCTGCCGCGCGCATCATGTGACGATCCGGTCACGACGCGTCCCGCTGCCGTGGCCTCGCGATCGCGCAGGAGGTGCCCGTGACGACCGACGTGCTCTCGCCCGAGCGGGTCCACGCGACGACGGCGCCTGGCCACCCGACGGGCCGGACGCCACCGCCCCCGCTCACCCACCGAGCACCCGCCCTCGACGGACTCCGGACCATCGCGATCCTCGCCGTCGTCCTGTACCACCTGCACGTCCCGCAGTTCGAGGGCGGCTTCATCGGCGTGACGGTGTTCTTCGTGCTGTCCGGCTTCCTGATCACCACGCTGCTGCTCGGTGAACGCCGACGCACCGGTCGTGTCCGGCTGGGATCGTTCTGGCTCAAGCGCCTGCTCCGGCTCTACCCCGCGCTGCTCGTGTTCGTCGCGGTGGGCCTGCTGCTGTGGAACTGGGTCGGTGACTACAAGGGCGCGTCGTTCTCGGCCGGCGAGGCAGGGGTCATCGCCCTGACCTACACCGGCAACCTCTTCCGCGCGTTCTGGGACACCACGCAGGGTGTGTTCGCGCACACGTGGAGCCTGTCGATGGAGGAGCAGTTCTACCTGGTCTGGCCACCCGTGCTCATCCTGCTCGCAAGCTTGCGGGCCCGACGGCGCTGGCTGCTGACTGGCCTCGGCGTCCTGGTGGTCGGGGCGTCGGCAGCATCGTGGGCGAGTTACCGGCCCCCGAGCGGCGGCGCCACCCCCGACGTGTACTTCTCGCCGGTGCTCGGCGTCGTGCCGCTCGCGATCGGGTGCGCGCTCGCGTTGCTGCTCGACGACGAACGGGTGCGCGTCCGGGCAGCCGGGGTCGCCGGACACGTCGCGACCTGGACGGGCCTCGGTCTCCTGGCGGGTGTGCTGCTCTGGATCGACGACGACTGGACGCAGCACGCCTGGACCTTCGGTGTCGTCCTGCCGGTCACCGGGTTGATCTCGGCGGTGCTCGTCGGTGGCCTGGTGTCGGTGCGCTCGCCCGTCGCCACCGCGCTCAGCTGGACCCCGGTGGCGTGGTTCGGACGACGGGTGTCGTACTCGGCCTACCTGTGGCACCCGCTCGTCATCGCGCTGCTCGGCACGTTCGCGATCGGCGCGTGGGGCACGGTCGGTCTGGTCGGCGTCGTGCTGCTCGTGTCGATCGGTGCCGCCTACGCGGTCGAGGTCCCGGTCGAACGTCTCCGGCACCGTCTGCGCTCGAGCACCGCAGCTGGACGCACCTCGACCACCCGACCGTAGGCTCGGCCCGTGACCACGGAGCGCACCGACGTCCTCGTCGTCGGCGGTGGTCCCGTCGGCCTCTTCCTCGCCGCGCTGCTGGCTGCCCGGGGCATCGCCGTGCAGGTCTGGGAGCGTCGCCCCGGTCCACCAGAGGGCTCCCGCGCCATCGGCATCCACCCGCCGTCCCTCGATGCCTTCGCTGCGATCGGGCTCGACGTCCCGGTGCTCGCCGAGGCCACCCTCGTGCACACCGGCGTCGCGCGGAGCCGGGGGCGGACGCTCGGCACGCTGACCTTCGACCGCGCCTCGGACACCCACCCGTACGTCGCGACGCTCGACCAGCACCGCACCGAGTCACTGCTACGGGACCGGCTGGCCGCTGCCGACGGAGCAGCGCTGCGCACCGGGACGACGGTGACCGCCCTGTCCCGGCTCCGTGACCACGTCGACGCGGTCGGCACCGGCCCGGACGGCGCACCGGTCACCGTGCGCGCCGCCTTCGTGGTCGGGGCCGACGGCGCACGGAGCGTCGTCCGTGACCTGCTCGGCATCGGCACCACCGGACGTGACTACCCCGACCGCTACGTGATGGGCGACTTCGCCGACCCCGAGGGCGCCGACGCCCGGACCGCCGCCCTGGTGGACGTCGGCCCCGGAGGCGTCGTCGAGTCCTTCCCCCTGCCGCACGGTCGGCGCCGGTACGTCGCCCTCGTGCCGGACTCGCTGGCGTTCGCCCCGAGCGGCGCGACGCCCGACCCGGAGACAGCGGCACGACTGGCCGCGATCGTCGCCGCACGCACCGGCGTCGTCCCGGAACCGGCCTCGTGCACGATGCTCAGCGGTTTCCGGGTGCGGCGCCGCGTCGCCGACCGAGTCGGGGTCGGCCGGGTCGTGCTCGTCGGCGACGCCGCGCACGAGATCAGCCCGATCGGCGGGCAGGGCATGAACCTCGGCTGGCTCGACGCGGCCGAGCTCGCGCCGTTGCTCGCCGGCGCGGTCCGGACCGGCGTGGCCGGACCGTGGCCCGGCTACGCCGCCCGCCGGCAGGCAGCCGCCCGCCGTGCGGCCCGGCAGGCCGAGGCGAACATGGGGCTCGGTCGTCCGCTCGGTGCCGTCTCGACCATCGGACGGGAGGCGCTGCTCCGGACGGTCCTGTCGCTGCCGACCGCGCACGGCCTGGCCCGGCTCTACGCCATGCGCTGGGCCTGACGGCTCGCGTCGGCGCCGCGGAAGCGCGTCAGGCGAGCCGCGCGGTGCCCGCACGGAAGTGCGTCAGGCGACGAGTCGCGCCCCGGCGAACCCGAGCTCGACGACGAGCACCAGGGACGACGCGATGACGAGCCGGAACAGGGTGCGCGATGCCCGTCCCGCCAGCACCAGCCGGACCCCCACCACGGCGAGCGCCAACACGACGACCGCCCCGAGCACGGCGAGCACGACCCCGATGTCGCGGACCGGGTCGTCACCGAGCACCTGCCCGCCGAGCACCAGGCCGGCCGCGACGACGAGCGACCCGAACGCGACGATGCCGGCTCCCCGGAGCCCGAGGCGGTGCGGGAACCCCCGGACCCCGGTGGCGGCGTCGTCGATCAGGTCGGGCAGGACGTTCGTGCAGTGGATCGCGACGCCGAACACCGCACCGGTGGCGATCGCCCACCACGCCGGCCACAGCTGCTCGGGACCGGCGGACACCGCGACCACGGGCAGCAGCCCGAACGCGACGACGAACGGCACGACCGACCACACGGTGCGCTTCAGCCCGGCGTCGTAGGCCCACCCGGCGGCGACGAGCACCAGGTGCGCCACGGCGGCGACGGGCCCGAGGAACAGCGAGAGGACCACAGCGGCACCGGCCGTCACGAACGCCGCCGTGCGGACCGTCTCCACCGCGATGAGCCCGCGGGCGACGGGCTTGTCGCTCCGGCCGACGGCGCGATCGCGGTCGGCGTCGATCCAGTCGTTCGCCAGGCCGATCGACAGTTGCCCGGCGACCACCGTCAGCGCGACCAGGAGCACGAGCCACACGGGGTGTCCGACGGCCGCGGCGATCACAGCGGCGAGCACCGTGACCGTGACGGTCGGGCCAGGGTGGGACGAGGCGAACAGCAGTCGCACCACATGGGGGTCCCGGCCGGAGGTCACCCGGCCAGCGTACGGGCGGGGCGTGCCGGGCGACGCAGACTCCGACGGCCGAGCACTCCCGAGGCCAGCGCGATGCCGAGCAGCACGACCAGTCCGCCCACCGGCTCGTTCCACCGCACGCGCTCACCGAGCACGAGCACGCCGAGCGCCACGCCGACCACCGGCGTCAGGTAGGTGACCGTCGACGCCCGACCGGCGCCCCACGCCTGGACAAGGCGCGTGTTCCACGCGTAGGCCAGCCCCGTGCCGACGCAACCGAGCGCGACCATCGCGGCCACGATCCTCCCGTCCAGCTGTACCGGGCCGGTGGCGATGGCGGGCGCGACCAGCAGGAGCATGCCGGACGCCAGCGTGAGCTGCACCGTCGCGATCGTGACCGGGTCGTACGCGCTGCCCACCGCCACCCGCCGCAGGTAGGCGAGCCCGATGCCGTAGGAGGCGGTCATGCCGAGCAACGCGACCTGTCCCGGGACGCTCGCCAGGACGGCCGGGTCGCCGAGCAGGTCCCACGGACCGACGAGCACCAGCACCCCGACGATGCCGACCACGATCCCGGCCACCTGCCGGCCCCGCAGCCGTTCGGAGGGCACGAGCACCGCGAGCGCCGCCAGCGTCATGATCGGGGTCGTCGCGTTGTAGATGCTCGCGAGCCCGGACGGCACGGTCTGCTCGGCCCACGCCATCAGCGACGACGGCAGGGCGTTCAGGAAGAACGCGACGACCGCCAGGTGCGCCCACACGCGGGGTTCCCGCGGCCAGCGACAACGGGTCGCGAGCAGCAGCACGACGAGCGTCACGCCGCCCAGGACGGTCCGGACGGTGGCGACCTGCTGCGGTGCGAGTCCGTCGAGGCCGATCTTCGCGAAGAGGAAGCTCGAGCCCCAGGTGAGGGCGACGAGACCGTAGAGGAGGGCGTTCATGTGGCCTAGTGTCGAACCACCAACGCCCATGCGGCAAACGCATGGGGTTCATGCTGACATGAGGAGCACGCATGACCGTCTCGGTCCCCCAGCTCCGTGCGTTCGTCGCCACGCTCGACGCCGGGTCGTTCACGTCCGCGGCCTCCGTGCTCGGCGTCGGCCAGTCCGCCGTGTCCCACGCCGTCGCCGGGTTCGAGCGCGAGGTCGGCGGCCCGGTCGTCCGGCGCGGCGCGGTCGCCGTCCCGACACCCCTGGGCGACCGCCTGCTCGCCCACGCCCGCAGCGTGCTCGCCTCGGTCGACGCCCTGGAGGCAGTGGTCCGGCCCGCCACGGCGCGCGGCACCGTGCGACTCGCGGCCGTCCCCACCGTCTGCCAGGGCCTGCTGCCGCGGCTCCGCGAGCTGTGGGCGGTGACGTTGCCCGACGTCGACGTGCAGGTCTACGAGGGCGACGACGACGAGATGCCCGAGTGGCTCGAGAGCGGCACCGTGGACGCCGCCGTGCTCGTCGACCCCGCGCCGGTGCCGGCCGGGGGCGTCGTCGTCGCCCGGGACGAGATGGCCGCCGTCGTGCGGCGCGACCACCCGCTCGCCGAGCTGCCCGCGCTCACGCTCGACGACCTGCACGAGGACGGCCTGGTCGCGGGCGGCGGCGGGTGCGAGTACCAGATCCAGAAGCTGCACGAGCTCGACGGACGCCCCTTCCGGTACGCCCACCGCGTGCGGGAGATGAGCACCATGTTCGGGATGATCGAACGGGGCGAGGGCGTCTCGATCGTGCCGACGCTCGGCCGGGTGATGCTGCCGCCGGACCTCGTGATGGTGCCGATGGCGCGGCGCCTCGAGCGGACCCTGGTGCTGAGCGGCCCGTCGTCGCGCGAGTGGCACCCGCTGGCGAGGGCGCTGGTCGACGCGGTCTGACGACCTGCTGAACGGACGACGGGGACCCCTCGGCAGGATGGACCGATGGCCGAGACGCACGTGAAGACCTTCACCACCCCGGACGAAGCGGCAGCCGAAGCCGCCGGCCTCGGCTGGCTCGCCGAGGCCGAGGACGTGGGCGGCACCAGGATCGCGCGGGTGCTGGGCCGGCCGAGCCCGACCGTGCTCGACCTCGAGCTGATCTCCGACGGCTCCCCCACCGCCGCACAGGCCGAACGCTTCGGACGCTCCCTCGCGCACACCCACGCCGCTGGCGCCGACCACTGGGGCGCACCCCCCGCCGGCTGGACGACGGGCTCGGCGCTCCGGATGGGGCGGTCCCGCACGCCGTTCGTCGACGCCGCGCACGCACCGACCACCTGGGGTGCGTTCTTCGCCGAGTACCGGATCCGCGACTTCGTCCGGCGCATCGTCGACGCCGGCGGGTTCGACCACGCCCAGGCGGCCGTGTTCGACCGGGTCGCCGACCGGGTGCAGGACGGCACGCTCGGGTCGCCGCAGCCCGCACTCGTCGGGGACCGTCCCGCGCGGTTGCACGGCGACCTGTGGGCCGGCAACGTGCTCTGGCCGACGGACGCGTCCGAACCGACCGGCGCGGTGCTCATCGACCCGATCGCGCACGGCGGGCACGCCGAGACCGATCTCGCGCTGCTCGGACTGTTCGGGCTGCCGCGCCTCGAGACGGTGCTCGCCGCCTACGACCGGGAGTCGCGGCTCGCCGACGGCTGGCAGGAGCGCGTCGAACTCCACCAGCTCGCGCCGCTGCTGCTGCACGTGTTCCTGTTCGGCGGGACCTACACGGGGGCCGCGCTGCACGCGGCGCACCGGTACGCCTGACCGAGCACGGTGCGGGTTCTCTCGCTCGGTGCGAGGTTGCGCGCTCCGTGCGGCGCTACAACCGCGCACCGAGCGGTCAACCCCGCACGGGCCGGACGACCGCGCACGGTGCGCCGCGCCGGCCGCGCCGGCCGCGCCCGACGTTCCTTAGGCCGCGCACAGCCGGCACAGTGCCGCGTTCGGGGAACGCCCCGGATGCTCATCGACATGACCACGTACCCGGTACCCGTGACCGATCGACGCGATGCCGCGCACACCGACGCGCAGGATCGGCGTCGCAAGCCGCTCGCCCGCCTGTTCCTCGGCGAGCGCGAGGACGCCCGCTGGCTCCGGCCGGCGTTCTGGGCGCTCCTCGCCGTGACCGCCGTGGTGTACCTCTGGGACCTCAGCGTCTCGGGGTACGCCAACAGCTTCTACGCCGCCGCCGTGCAGGCCGGCACGAAGTCGTGGGAGGCGTTCTTCTTCGGCTCCCTCGACTCGTCGAACTTCATCACGGTCGACAAGCCCCCGGCGTCGCTCTGGGTGATGGTGGTGTCCGCGCGGCTGTTCGGCTTCTCGAGCTTCAGTCTGCTGCTCCCCCAGGCGCTCATGGCCGTGGGCTCGGTCGCGCTGGTGTGGGGCACGGTCCGTCGCACCCTCGCCCGCGTCGGCACCACCACCGCGAACGTCGGCGCGCTGCTCGCCGGCTTCGTCGTCGCGGCCACGCCGGCGGTGGCCCTGATGTTCCGCTTCGACAACCCGGACGCGATGCTCGTGTTCCTGATGACCGCCGGCGCGTACTGCACCGTGCGGGCGCTGCCGCGGGGCAGCTGGAAGTGGATCGCGCTGGCCGGGGTCGCCCTCGGCTTCGCGTTCCTGACGAAGATGCTGCAGGGGCTGCTCGTCCTACCGGCCTTCGGCCTCGTCTACCTGTTGGCCGCCCGCACCACCTGGGGCAAGCGCGTCATCGGGCTGCTCATCGCCGCGGGGTCCCTCGTGGTGTCGGCCGGCTGGTGGGTCGTCGCCGTGTGGCTGTGGCCGGCGGAGTCCCGCCCGTACATCGGTGGTTCGACGAACAACACCGTCCTCGACCTGGTGTTCGGCTACAACGGCCTCGGTCGGATCTTCGGCGGCTCGGGCAACGGTGGCGGAGGCGGTGGCATGACCGGCGGTACCGCGGGTGGCTCCTTCGGTGGCTCGACGGGCCCGAACCGGCTGTTCTCGTCCGAGATGGGGCTCGAGATCTCGTGGCTCCTGCCCGCAGCGCTCATCGCGCTGGTGGTCGGTCTGGTCGTCGTCGGACGCCGTCACCTGGCCGACCCGGCCCGCGCCGGACTCGTCCTGTGGGGCGGCTGGCTCCTGGTCACCGGACTCGTGTTCTCGTACATGTCCGGCACGATCCACCCGTACTACACGGTCGCGTTGGCACCGGCGATCGCCGGACTCGTCGGCACCGGCGGCGCACTGCTCTGGCACGCACGGGAACGCTTCCTCGGCCGCATCGGCCTCGCCGCGATGATCGGCAGCACCGCCTTCTGGGGCTGGTGCCTGCTGAACGAGAACCCGACGTGGCTGCCCTGGCTCCGCTGGGTGATGCTGGCCGGCGGCCTGCTGTCGGCAGCGCTGATCGTGATCGGCAGCATCCCGACGCTGCGGAAGCTCGTCACGGTCGGCGTGCTCGCCGGCACCCTGTTCGGGCTGTCCGGCACCACCGCCTACGCCCTCGCCACGACGACCGTCGCGCACTCCGGTTCGATCCCGAGCGTCGGTCCTGCGGGCAGCAGCTCCGGTGGGATGGGCGGCGGCACCGGTGGCTTCCCGGGAGGCACGGGCGGACCGGGTGGGTCGACCTCCGGCTCCGACGACGGCGGCTCCGACAGCACGTCCGACTCCCAGCAGGGTCCCGGCGGGACCCCGCCGGAGGGCGCGTCCGGCGAGGCGCCGGAGATGCCGGACGGCACGTCCGGCACGGCACCGGGCAGTGGCCAGGACGGCACGGACGACGCGACCTCCGAGGGTGGGTCGGGGACGGGCCTCCAGACCGGGGGCGGTGGCGAAGGTGCGTCGACCTCGTCCGCCCTGCAGGAGCTGCTCGAGGCGTCCGACGCGAAGTGGGCGGCCGCCGTCAACGGATCCCAGTCGGCCGCGCAGCTCGAACTCGACACCGACACCGCCGTGATGGCGATCGGCGGCTGGTCGAGCGACCCGGCACCCACGCTCGCCCAGTTCAAGGCGTACGTCGCCGACGGGGACATCGGCTACTACGTCTCGTCCGGCTCGGGTGGCGGCGGGATGGGCGGCGGGTCGTCCACCGCCTCGGCGATCCAGGAGTGGGTCGCGGCGAACTACGAGTCGACCACGGTCGGCGGGCAGACCGTCTACGACCTGAGCACCGCCAAGTGATCGACGACGAGGGCGCGGTGGATAGGCTCGCGGGCGTGACCGGCCAACCGCTGCAGCGCACCGACGGCACCCCCGTCCGCGCCCTCGTCGTCGACGACGAGCACGCCCTGGCCGACGCCGTCGCCCTGGCGTTCGAGGGGGACGGCTGGGCCGTGCGAGCCGTGCACCGCGGGCGAGACGTCCTGTTCGCCGCGCGGGAGTTCCAGCCCGACGTCATCGTCCTCGACGTGATGCTGCCGGACATCGACGGCTTCGAGGTGCTCGAACGGCTCCGCGACTCCCGCGACGCCGTCCGTGTGCTCTTCCTCACCGCGCGCGACGCCCCGGAGGACCGGCTCGCCGGACTCACCGGCGGCGGCGACGACTACCTGACGAAGCCCTTCGGCATCGACGAGCTGCTCGTCCGGGCGCGGATCCTGGCACGGACCTCCGCTCGGGTCGCTGCGGTGGGCGGGAGCGCTGAGGTGGTGGTCGGTGACCTCCGCCTCGACGAGGACGCCCGCGCCGTCAGCCGTGCCGGCGAACCGATCGAGCTCACCCCGACCGAGTACGAGCTGCTGCGGCACCTGGCGCGGAACGCCAACCGGGTGCTCTCGCGGGAACAGCTGCTCGCGGGCGTCTGGGGCATGGACTTCGGGTCGTCGTCGAACCTGGTCGACATGTACGTGTCGTACCTGCGGAAGAAGCTCGACGCCGGACGCGAGCCGATGCTGCAGACGGTGCGCGGGGCAGGGTACGTCTTGCGGCCGACGACGTGACCCGCCCCGGGAAGGCGATCCGGGCCCGTCCGACCCGCGCCGGACGGGTGCCGTCGTTGCGGTGGCGGGTCGTGGCGGCCGTCGCGCTCCTGCTCGTCGCGACGAACGTCGTCGTCGGAGCGGTGACCGTCGTCGCGTTCCGGGGGTACCTGGTCGACCGCCTCGACGCGGAGCTGTCGACGGCGGCGAACCGGACCGTCGGCGGCCGGGACGGTGCGGACGCTCCCACCGGCCCGCCGCCCGGGTCGTCGTCCGGATCGTCGTCGGACCGTCCGGATCCGGACAACGCCTTCATCGGGGCGCCGGGGCAGTCCGCCGGCACCGTCGTCGCGATCGTCCGCGACGGCGATGTCGTGCTCGGCGGGTACACCGACAGCGACGGCGACCAGCACGGGCTGTCGTCGGCGCAACGGCAGACGCTCACCGCGGTCGACAGCGGCGCCGACCCGGCGACGATCGACCTCGGCTCGCTCGGCACCTACCGGGTGCAGGCGGTCGGGGACGACGGCGACGTGTTCGTCACCGCACTCCCCCTCGGTGACCTGAACGCCGCCATCGCCCGCCTGTTGCTCGTCATCGGGATCGTCACGGTGCTGGGCCTCGTCGTCGCCGCGTGGGCCCTCGCGCTGCTCGTGCGGCGGTCCCTCCGACCGCTCGAACGCGTCGCCGCGGTCGCCTCCGGGGTGACCGACCTCGACCTGGAACGCGGCGACACCGACATCCCGGTGCGGGTCGCCGATGCCGACCTCACCGCGAACCGCGAGGTCGGGCAGGTCGGCACCGCGCTGAACCGGCTGCTCGGGCACGTCGCCCGAGCCCTGACGGTGCGCCGCGACGCCGAGGCCGGCATGCGGACCTTCGTCGCCGACGCCTCGCACGAGCTGCGGACGCCGATCGCGACCGTCCGGGCCTACGCCGAGCTGACCGCGCGCTCGTCGGACCTCGACGCGATCCACCGGAACGTCGACCGGATCGGCCGGGAGGCCGTGCGGATGGGCGACCTCGTCGAGGAACTCCTGCTGCTCGCGCGGCTCGACGCGACGGCCCTGGCGTCCGGGGCTCCGGTGTCCCCGATCGTGCGCGAACCCGTCGACCTGACCTCGATCGTGGTCGAGGCGACGATGGACGCCCGGGCCACCGCGCCCGGGCACCGGTGGACCCTGCAGATCGTCGACGACCACCCGCTGACCGTGACGGGCGACGTGGAGCAGCTGCGCCGCGTCGTGACGAACCTGCTCGCGAACGCCCGGACGCACACCCCGACCGGCACCGCGGTGGTGGTGTCGTTGCAGCGGATGGGGCCGTCCGGTGCTGGTGCGGCCGCTCGCCTCGTCGTGGCCAACGACGGGCCGCCGATCCCCTCGGAAGCCCTTCCGACCCTGTTCGACCGGTTCACCCGGGGTGAGGCCTCGCGGACCCGTGCGCAGGGACAGGGGACGAGCGGCCTCGGGCTGGCGATCGTGCAGGCCGTGGTGTCGGCGCACGGCGGGAGCGTGCGGGTGGCCTCCGGCCCCGGTCGGACGGCGTTCACGGTGGACCTGCCGGGGCAGTCCGCTTCGTGACGTCCGCCTCGCCCGCTTCGTGACGTCCGCCTCGCCCGCTTCGTGAGCAGAAATGGTCGCGTGCTCCGGCCCCACTCGACCATTCCTGCTCACGAAGGATGCCGATCCCGACGGCGTCGCATACTGGTCGCATGACGAAGGAGTACGGCAAGCTTCCGGGCCGCCCGGACCCGTCGGAACTCGTGGTCGAAGTGCCCGCGTTCGAAGACGACCGTCCGCAACCCGAACCTGCGCCGCCGGCGGCCGCACCCGAGCTCGTCGCAGCGACCGAGTTCGCCCGGAGTTCCCACGCACCGCCGACGATCCGCCGGACCCAGGTCCGTGCAGGGATGTGGATCGCGGGCGTGCCGATCGCGGTCCTCGCAGTCGTCGCGATCGTGCAGATCCTGCTGCCACACTGACAATGCTCGCCGACTGATATGTAGAGTGGTACGCCAGGAGAGGCGGCCATGGGTGATGGGCACGATCAGCGCCGAGCAGTCTTCGTCGACGAGTCCAAGGTCCGGGACTACCTGCTCGTCGCGGTCACGCTGCCGAGGACGCAGCTCCGCCCGGCGCGCACATCTGTCTCCGCGCTCATCCTGCGCGGACAGTCACGGCTGCACATGCGCAAGGAGAGCGACGCACGTCGCCGCCTGATCCTCGCGACTATCGCACCGATCGATCCAGAGGTGACGATCTTCCGGGCGCCGAAGGACGGCCGCACGGACATGCAGCGTCGTTCGTCGTGCATCCGGCGCCTCGTTGAGTCGATCGGGAACGGACCGACCGCCGACGTCTGCTTCGAGCTCGACGAGACCCTCGTCCGGAAGGACCGGCAGTGGATCGTCGAAGCCGTGCACGCGGGCGAAGACCCCGCCGCGTTCACACACCGACACGAGACCGCCGCGCACGAGCCACTCCTGGCGTTGCCTGATGCCCTCGGCTGGGCGTGGGCGAAGGGCGGCGATTGGAGACGGCGTTGCGGGTCAGTCGTCACGGTCGTCGACGTCTGATCCGCAGAACTCGCCGGGAAAGCGCAAGACCCGAGCGCCCAACCGTCCGGATGGGTCCCGGGTCCACTTCCCGAAGCTCAACGCAACGAGCAGATCCGACCCTACCAGCGTCGCATTTCACACGCCACCAGCAGCCCGCGCCGGAGGATGGCACACGCCCGGCGCAACCGTCCGGATCGTCAGACGATCGTCCAACGTCCGGGCTGAACGCGTGCGACCGGGCACCCGGCGACGCAGGCTGGGTCCTGTCCGAGCTGGACGACCCACACGGGTCACCACCGCAGAGATGGGAACACGATCATGAACTCGTTCAAGCGCAAGTCCGTCAAGCTCCTCGCCGGCACCGCCCTCGGTGGCGCCGTCATCGCCGGGGCGTTCGTCGCGGCACCGGCACAGGCCGCCGAACCCGCACCGAGCACCTCGGCCTCCGTCGGCGGCAACGTCAACGTGAACCTCGACCCGGTCGCGATCGTGAACGCGATCAAGGACGCGGTGAACGACCAGAGCGACCGCGGCGGCGCCGTGCAGGCCGCGCTCGACGTCGGCTACTGGAACGCCGGCAACCCCGACCGCCTCACCGTCGCGGTGGTCAACAAGAACCAGGACATCACGGTGTCCGGCGACGTCGCGGACGCGCAGTCGATCGACATCAAGGGCGGCAACTACGTCATCTACTGGTTCAAGGGCCCCGGCTCGATCACGAACAACGGTGACGGCGGCTGGCTGAACTGGGGTGCGTTCGGCAACATCGAACGCATCGACAACGTCATCCACGTGAACGGCGGCTGATCCGCCGGCGCTGATCCGCCAGCGCTGATCCGCCAGCGCTGCGCCGACGCCCCCGGGGACCACGGTCTCAGGGGGCGTCGTCGTGCGTGGCGGGACGCTCGGCGGCGGGCTCGATCGCCGGGGGCCAGGTCCGTGCTGCACCGCGGACCTCACGCCGTGCACGGATCCACCCCTTCACGAAGGCGACCGACACCAGCGCCGTCCGGTTCGGCGCCTTCCACGACTTCATCAGCCGTCCGAGGTGCCACGCGACGGCCTGGCGGCTGTAGGCCGTCTCCTTCGCGATCTCGTCGTTGGAGAGCCCCTGCGCGGCGAGCGCGAGCATCTGCTCCTCGGTCTCGTCGAGGCCGGGCGCACGGGCGACGAGGTCGATCTCCCCGGTGGTGACCGCCGCCGCGGACTCGCCCGCCGATCGCCGTCGCTGCTCGGCCCAGGCCTCGGCCCAGCACGAGCCGAGTTCGTGGGCGACGAGGGAGGCGCGGCTCATCGCGAGCATCGTCCGGCCGGCGTGGTCGAGCGTGACGGCGTGGTCGCGGGTGGCCGTGTGCATGACGAGGGCGAAGACCCGGATCGCCGGCAGGGCCCCGCGGAGCACGACCGACACGTCGACGCGGGGGTCCTCGGCGCTCGCGGCCGCCACCTCGCGCAGCTGAGCGAGGCACTCGCGGTCGACGGGTTCACCGCGCTCGACTGCCCGCAGCGCGGCGGGGAGCACGAGCGGGACGATCTCGGCGTACCGGCGTCGCAGCCAGTCGTGGCCGGCCGGTCGGATGCCGTGCAGCGGAGGCGTGAGCAGGAGCTCCTCGAACTCCGGACACCGCTCGTCGAGCGCCAGGCCGAGCCGCTCCCCCGGGAGCAGCACCGCCGATCGGTGTGCGTCGTCGCGCTCGGTCGTCATCGTCCGTCGACCGTATCCGCGCGACACCTGTCGTGTTCGACCGTGACGTGAACGGTCGCCGAACGCCGTTCTTACCGGGAGCACAGCGCACTGCCTCGGTCCGCATGTGCCCGCTGCCGAGCATGAGCGGCATGACGGAGACGAACCAGACCCTCGACATCGACATCGTCGTCCCCTGCTACAACGAGCAGGACACGCTCGCGGCCCACGTGCGACGCCTGCACACGTTCTGCCGGACGTCGTTGCACCACACCTGGCGGATCACGATCGCCGACAACGCCTCGACCGACGACACCGCGCGGATCGCCGACGACCTGGCCGCCATGCTGCCCGGCGTGCACGCGGTCCACCTGACCGAGAAGGGTCGTGGGCGGGCACTCAAGGCCGTGTGGGGTGCGTCTCCGGCGACGGTGCTCGTGTACGTCGACGAAGACCTGTCGACGGACCTCGCGGCACTCGAGCCGCTCGTGGCGCCGCTGCTCTCCGGGCACTCCGACCTGGCGATCGGCACGCGGCTGGCGGACTCGTCGCGGGTGGTGCGGGGCAGCAAGCGCGAGTTCATCTCCCGCTCGTACAACCTGCTGCTCCGGACGACGATGGGGGTGTCGTTCTCGGACGCGCAGTGCGGGTTCAAGGCGGTCACGAAACGGGCGGCCGACCAGCTGCTGCCGCTGTGCGAGGACGACGCGTGGTTCTTCGACACCGAGATGCTCGTCCTCGCCGAGCACGCGGGACTGCGCATCCACGAGGTCCCGGTGGACTGGGTCGACGACGTGAACTCGTCGGTGCAGATCGCCTCGACTGCCACCGAGGACCTCAAGGGCATGTGGCGCGTCTCGCGGGGCATCGCCAGCGGGCGGGTGCCGGTGGGTGCCGTGTACGAGACCATCGGCCGCCGTCCGTTCACGCCGCCGCACGTCGGGTTCCTCGGGCAGGTGCTGCGCTTCGGCGCCATCGGGGTGCTGTCGACCGTCGCGTTCGCGGTGCTGTACGCGCTGTTCCGTCCGGCGATCGGGGCGCAGACGGCGGACTTCCTGGCACTGCTGCTGACGGCGATCGGCAACACCGCACTGAACCGGCGCTTCACCTTCGGCCTCCGCGGGCGGGCCGGAGCGGGGCGACACCACGTGCAGGGGCTGGTCGTGTTCGGCGTCGCCTGGGCGATCACGTCGGGGTCGCTGGTCGTGCTGCGCAGCAGCGTGCCGGGAGCGTCGCACGGTGCCGAGATCCTGGTGTTGACGGCCGCCAACCTGGTCGCGACCTGCGTCCGGTTCGTGCTGTTCAAGGCGTGGGTGTTCCGCAGCGGCCGCCGTCGACCGGAGCTCATCCGCCCCGGCACGACCCCCGCCGCCGACGCCAGCACGGCGGTGACGGAGCCGATCGCCGTCGACGAACGGACCGGCGAGCGCGCGGCCTGACACCGTGCCGGGCTGGCCACTCGGTGCGGCGTCGTTCGGCCCGCGCGGCCCGTCGCACCGTGCGGTGTGGCCCATCCCGTGCGAGGTTTCACGCTCCGTGCAGCGCAACAACAGCGCACCGAGCGGGCAACCTCGCACCAGCCGGACAGGCGCGCACGGTGCGCCGCACCGCGCGGTGTTGCGTGGGCGGTATACCGCGCCGTAGCATCGCCGTACCGCACCACATCCCCACAGGGCCCGACTGCCAACACCGGTCTGCCCGCGGCGAGCGCTCCATCGATGCAGCCTGGCCGTCCGCTGCCGGCAACGCCCCACTGGACCCGCACACGTGAACCCCACATCTTTCGGTCTCTACGACCCTGCCCGCGAATCGAGCGACTGCGGCGTCGGTTTCATCACCCGACTCGACGGCACGCCCCACCACGACGTCATCCGCAAGGGTGACGAAGCGCTCTGCGCCATCCCCCACCGCGGCGGCAAGTCCGCCGAGGGTGTCGGTGACGGCGCCGGTGTGAGCATCGACCTGTCGGTGGAGTTCTTCAGCGCCATCACCGGCCAGGAGCTCCGCGCCGGACACTTCGGCGTCGCGAACTGCTTCGTGCCGAGCGGCGCAGGTGCGGCGGCGGACGCTGAGCGCGCCCGTGCGCAGCAGACCGTCACGGACGCCATCGAGCAGCAGGGCTTCGAGCTGCTCGTCGTCCGCGACGTCCCGGTGGACCACTCCGTCGCCCGGCCCGAGGCCGAGCAGTACCAGCTGCCGATCGTGCAGTGGGTCTTCCGCGCGCCCGAGCAGTGGGACCGCACCGAGGTCGACGCGGCGGCGAACCGTGCCCTGCTCACGATCGAGTCGGTGTCCTACGGCGAGGCCGCCGAGCAGCGCGCCGAGCACGCGGCGCTGTACCCGCTGTCGCTCAGCGCCCGGACCCAGATCCTGAAGGGCCGTCTGAACTCGGGCGAGGTCATCGGGTACTTCACGGACCTGCGTGACCCGCGTCACTCGGTGCGGACGCTGTACTTCCACACCCGGTTCTCGACGAACACCGAGCCGCACCCGACGATGGCGCAGCCGTTCCGGCTGATGGCGCACAACGGCGAGCTGAACACCGACCGGAAGAACCGGCTGTCGGACGAGGCGCTGGCGCGAGCCCGCACCCGCAGCATCGTCCGCCCGCCCGGGCAGTCGGACTCGAGTCGCCTCGACCAGACGCTGCAGAGCCGCGTGTTCGACGACGGACTCGAGATCGTCGAGGCCGTGGTCTCGCTCATGCCGCCGGCGTGGGAGAACGACCGCACGCTGACCGCCGACGTACGGGACATGCTCGAGTACTTCTCGCTGTACGAGGAGAAGAACGACGGCCCCGCCGCCGTGATCTTCAGCGACGGCGACGTCGTCGGCGCGCGCCTGGACCGCCTGGGGCTGCGTCCGCTGCGCACCGTGGAGACCACCGAGTACCTGATGGTCTCGTCCGAGGCCGGTCAGGTCACGTTCGACGCCGACGAGGTCGTGCACCGCGGCCGCATCGAGGCCGGCGGCATGCTCGTCGTCGACCACCGCACCGGCACCCGGATGCGCACGGACGAGGTGCTGCGCATGCTCGCGGCCCGCCGCGACTACGGCACGCTGCTCGACGCTGCCCGTGTGGACCTCGACGACCTGCCCGCTCCGGACTACGAGCGCACGACGACCACCCTGGGCTACGAGGGCGACCTGTCGCTCGCCGGCCGGTACGTGGCGTACTCGCTGAACCAGGAGAGCTTCCGGTTCATGCTCGACCCGATGCTGCAGAACGGCTCTGAGCGGATCTCGGCGATGGGCTACGGCAACGCCATCAACGCGCTGAGCGACACCGAGGGCGGCATGGCGAAGTACTTCTCGCAGCGCTTCGCCCAGGTGACGAACCCGCCGCTCGACTCGATCCGTGAAGCCGACGGCATGAGCATGCGCGTGGCGCTCGGGGCGAAGCCGGACGGCACGGGTTCGACGAGCCGACAGCTCGTCGTGCAGTCGCCGATCCTCGGCCACCTGGACATGGTGCGCCTGCGCGACCAGGACATCGTGCCGCTCGAGCGCTTCGACATGCTCTACGTGCCGGTGCTCGGCGACGAGCAGGCGAACGCGGACGCCGTGCGCGACGCCGTGGACGCCCTGTGCGACGCCGTGGAGCAGTTCGCGGGGACGTCCGGCGGCATCGCCGTGCTGACCGACCGCGAGGTGTCGTCGACCCGTGCGCCCCTGCCCGTGATCCTGGCCGTGGCCGCCGTGAACCAGCGGCTCATCGAGACCGGGCTGCGCCTGCGGGTGTCCGTCGTCGCCGAGAGCGGTCAGCTGCCGTCGTCACACCACGTGGCGACGGCCCTGGGCTTCGGCGCCTCGGCTGTGTACAGCTTGAGCGCGCGCCTGCGTGCCGAGGAGAAGTACCCCGCCGCGCCGGCCCCCGCCGGTGAGCTCACCGCGACGGACCTCGCGCTGAAGCAGTTCCGCAAGGCCGCCGAGAAGGCGCTCGCGAAGACCATGGGCCGCGTCGGCCTCTGCACCGCCGAGAGCTACATCGGTGGCGCGTTCTTCGAGCCGAACTACCTGGACACCGGCGACGACGTCCTGGCACGGGTGTTCCCGCACATGCAGGCCCCGGTGGGCGGCGTCGGCTTCGCCCGCATCGCCCAGGCGGCGACCGACTGGCACGAGCGTGCCCGCTCGGTCGCGGCCGAGGGCCAGGTCCCCCTGCTCGGCCTGTTCAAGGAGCGCTCGGACGGTGCCGGCCACTCGTTCGGCGTCGCGAGCGTCCGCGGGTTCGGCGGCATGACCGAGGAGCGTCCGTCCTTCGAGCGCTCCGGCGACTCGGACGCACTGCGCCTGCTGACGCTCGGCCAGCTCGACGACTCCTTCGGCATCACCGACGCCGCGTACCGGAACACCGGGTACGACCGGCTGAGCGACGCCGAGATCGACGCGCACCGCATCACGCCGGGCTACGTCACCTTCCTGCAGACCACACACGACGAGCGGTCCCGCCGCCCCGCAGCGCTCCGCGACGTGCTCGCGCTGCCCGCGGACGTCACCGGCATCGACACGGCCGAGGACTTCGCCCGCGAGCTGGGTCGGTTCTCGACGACCGGCAACGCCAGCGTCACGGTGCGCGGGCTGTCCGGCTCGCGTCCGGCGTCCTCCGACGGTCTTCCGGGAGGCACGGAGCAGTTCCGCCTGCAACTCGCGTCGACGGGCACCACGGGTGCACTGCGCCACCAGGCCCTGGCAGACGGCCTCGGGCTGCTGTACCCGGGCCAGGTCGACGTCGACTCCGTCGACGACACCCAGGTGACGCTCCGCGCCACCGGCGCGGCCGTCGGGCTGCTCGCCCTGCTCGAGAGCGCGCCCGACAGCGTCGAGCTCGACGAGGTCCAGCCGGCGCACGAGATCACCCGGACCCTGGCATCCGGCGCGATGAGCCACGGCGCCCTCGTCGCCACCGCGCACGAAGCGGTGGCGCACGGCACGAACATGGTCGGCGGCATGTCGAACAGCGGTGAGGGCGGCGAGCACCACTCCCGCTACGGCACCATCCGCGGCTCGCGGATCAAGCAGTTCGCCTCGGGGCGCTTCGGCATCTGGGCGGGCTACCTCGCCGACCCCATGCTCGAGGAACTCGAGATCAAGATCGGTCAGGGCGCGAAGCCCGGCGAGGGCGGTCAGCTGCCCGCGCCGAAGGTCACGGTGGACATCGCCGCGGCCCGTGGTGGCACGCCCGGCGTCGAGCTCATCTCGCCGCCGCCGCACCACGACACGTACTCGATCGAGGACCTGGCGCAGCTCATCCACGACTGCAAGGCCGCCCGCGTCCGGGTGATCGTGAAGCTCGTGTCCTCCGAGGGCATCGGCACCATCGCGGTCGGCGTCGCCAAGGCCGGCGCGGACGTCATCAACGTCGCGGGCAACACCGGTGGTACCGGCGCCGCGGCCGTCACGAGCCTGAAGTACGCGGGACGTTCGGCGGAGATCGGCGTCGCCGAGGTCCACCAGGCCCTCGTCGCGAACGGCCTGCGCTCCAAGGTCACGCTCCGGTGCTCGGGCGCGCACCAGACCGGGTCCGACGTCGTGACGAGCGCCCTGCTCGGCGGCGACAGCTTCGAGTTCGGCACGACCGCGCTCATGATGCTCGGCTGCGTCATGGCGAAGAACTGCAACGTGAAGTGCCCGGCCGGCCTCACCACGAACGCCGAGGCGTTCGAGGGCGACCCGCGTGCCCTTGCGCAGTACCTGCTCAACATCGCCCACGACGTGCGGCAGATCCTCGCCCGCCTCGGCCTGCGCTCGCTGCGCGAGGCACGGGGTCGCACCGACCTGCTGCAGCTCCTCGACCACCCGGCGAGCGTCGGGCGTCTGGACGCCCGCGCCCTGCTCGCGCAGGTGCCGGAGAAGGTCGTGACGGACCCGGAGTACCTGGAGAAGGACTTCCACACCGACGACGCGCTGCTCGAGCGCATCCGCACGGCGCTGGTCGACCACGCCCAGGAGCACGTGCTCGTGCACGGGGTCCTGCTCGGCAACAGCGACAAGTCCGTCGGCGGCCAGCTCGGCATCGACGTCGAGCGCCTGCTCAACCACGAGCTCCGCGCCGAGGACGTCCGGGGGCTGCCCGCCGTGGCGACCGACGACCGCGGGCGCCGCCGGCTGGTCGACGGTGCGGTCACGATCCGCACCCAGGGCTCGGCCGGTCAGTCGTACGGCGTGTTCAACAACGACGGCATCGTGCTCGAGCACACCGGCACCGCGAACGACGGCGTCGGCAAGAGCCAGAGCGGCGGTCGGATCATCGTCCGCGCACCGGGCGGCGGCAGTGCCGACCAGGGCGGGAACGTGCTGATCGGCAACTTCGCGCTCTTCGGGGCCACCGGCGGCCGCACGTTCGTCGAGGGCGAGGCCGGAGACCGCTTCGCCGTCCGCAACTCCGGCGCCACGGCCGTGGTCGAGGGCGTCGGCGACTTCGGGTGCGAGTACATGACGGGCGGCGCCGTGTTCAACCTCGGCGCGTTCGGCAAGGGCCTCGGCAACGGCATGTCCGGCGGGTTCCTGTACCAGTACGACCCGTCCGGTCAGGTCGCCCAGCGCGCCAGCACCGACTCACTCCTCGTGTTCCCCGTCACCGACACCGAGCGCGGCGCGTTCCACGAGGCCGGCGCGCGCCTGCTGCTCGAGTGGCACCTCGAGGCGACCGGGTCGGCGCTGGCCGAGCGGCTGCTCGCCGACTGGGAGACCACCCGGCAGCACGTCTTCGTCGGCATGCCGCGCGCCCTGCTGCTCTCGCAGGACGCCGGCGAGATCCTCGCGGCGGCCACCCGCCCCGAGCTGCTCGACGAGCTCGCGTCCTCGATCGCCACGGACAAGCTCCGTGCGTTCAAGGTCGACTACCGCGACCAGCGCACCGTCCTCGACGGCCGTGCCCCGGCCCTCGGCGACCAGGGCGACGACATGTTCTCGCTGCTGTCGTCGTACACGGTGCTCGGTGTCGCCCAGGACGTCGCCCTCGAGCGCGTCCCCGGTGCGGGTCCCAACGACCCCCGCGTCACCGAAGCGGTGAAGAACCTCGTCCTGACCGAGGACTTCTCGGTGAAGCAGCGCGTCGTGAAGTACCTGCGCGGCACGCTCGACCGGTTCGCGGACGACCAGCTCGCGACGCTCATCGCGATCAAGCGGCTCGACGACTACAAGCGTGCACTCACGCAGCGGAACAACCGCAGCATGGACGCACCGGGCACCACGGGGTGGATCATGCACCAGAACGCCAAGAACGACGGCCGCGTCCGCGAGGCCCGCTTCGACGAGCTGCTCGCCACCGCGGCGCTCGAGGACATCGCCCGCCGTGCACCCCAGGCGCCGACCGAGGCGGTGTCCGCGTGAGCCTGCTCCCCCCGACCGGATCGCTGATCCCCGTCGACGCACCGTTCTCGGCCGCCCAGGAGTCCTGGCTGGCCGGGTTCATCGCCGGAATCGCCGCCGCCGGCAAGAAGGCGTCCGGCGCCGCCCCCACGACGACGATCGACGTGCTGTTCGGCACGCAGACCGGCAACGCGGAGTTCCTGGCCGACGTGCTCGTCGCCGGCGCGAAGGCCCGCGGGCTCGGTGGCCGTGCCGCTGCACTCGACGCCGTCACCCCGGAGCAGCTCGCCGAGATGACCCACGTGCTCGTCGTCACCTCGACGTACGGCGAGGGCGAGATGCCCGACAACGCCGGCCTGTTCTGGGACGCGGTCCAGGCGTCCACCGTGCCGCGGCTCGAGGGGCTGCAGTACGCCGTCCTCGGCCTCGGGGACACCAGCTACGACGAGTTCTGCCAGGCCGGCAAGCTCCTCGACACCCGCTTCGAGCAGCTCGGCGCGACCCGGGTGCACGACCGCGTGGACTGCGACGTCGACTTCGAGGACGCCGCCGCACTCTGGAGCGCCGCCGTGCTCGACCGGCTCGCAGCCGAGGCCGGCGTGACGGGCGCACCCGGCGCGACCACGGGCAGTGGTGCCGGCGACGGTGCCACCGCGACCGGCGGGGCGGGCGCGGGCCGTGCCTCCCGGCCGGGGTCGCAGTGGAACAAGCGCAACCCGTACCCGTCGCGGCTGGCCGAGAACCGGTTGCTCTCCTCGCCGCGCAGCGCGAAGGAGATCCGGCACTACGAGTTCGACCTCGGCGACTCCGGCATCGAGTACGCCGCCGGCGACGCCCTGGCGGTCGTGCCGGTCAACGACGAGGTCTTCGTCGCGGAGCTGCTCGAGCAGGTCGGCGCGAACGGCGGCGAGTCGTTCGACGGCCGACCGATCACCGAGGTCCTGCGGAGCGACCGTGAGATCCGCACGCCGTCGAAGGACCTCATCGCGGACCTCGTGCAGCGCGCCCCGGCGAGCGAACTCGCCGCGGTCGTCTCGCACGGCGACAAGCACGAACTGGACCGCTGGCTGTGGGGCCGTGACGTCCTCGACCTGCTGCGTGACGCCGGACCGGCCGCTCCCGGACTCGACGAGCTGCTGCCGAACCTGCGCCCGTTGCAGGCACGCCAGTACTCGATCTCGTCGAGCCCGCTGGCGCACCCGGACCGCATCCACCTGACCATCGCGTCCGTCCGGTACGGCGACCCGCACCGGATGTACGCCGGCGTCGCGTCGACGTTCCTGGCCGACCGGGTCGCCCCCGACCGTACGGTCGACGTCTACCTGCAGCCGAACGCGTCGTTCGGCGTGCCGGCCGACGCGTCCGCACCGATGATCATGATCGGTCCGGGCACCGGCATCGCCCCGTTCCGCGGGTTCCTGCACGAGCGGGCCGCGGCGGGTGCGACGGGGCGCAACTGGCTGTTCTTCGGCGACCAGCACCGCGACACCGACTTCGTCTACCAGGACGAGCTCACCGAGCTGCAGGAGCAGGGCGTGCTGAACCGCCTCGACCTGGCGTTCTCACGCGACCAGGCCGAGAAGGTCTACGTGCAGACGCGGATGCGCGAGCAGTCCGCCGAGCTGTTCGCCTGGCTCGAGGACGGCGGCCACGTGTACGTGTGCGGCGACGCCTCGCGGATGGCGAAGGACGTCGAGGCCGCGCTGCTCGACGTCATCCGCACCGGCCGTGGGCGGGACGAGGACGACGCGCTGTCGTACCTGGCCGACCTGCGCCGCACGAAGCGGTACGTCCGCGACGTCTACTGAGCCAGCAGCCCACGCCCGATGCGAGCAGCAGAACGCCCGGGCAGCAGAACGCCCCGGTAGCGGAACCCGAATCCGACTGCCGGGGCGTCCTGTGGAAGGGTGCCGGTCAGTGAGGCCTGACCGACGAGCCCAGTGGCGTGACGCAAGGACCCGGGTGCGATGACCCGGCTTCCTGGACGACGAGTCTCCTGATCCGGGACTCCCGTCGTGCTCGCCACTCGATCGCCGATGGTTGGTCGGCGCCGGGCGCGCACTGCGTCACGGTCATTCGGGTCCCCCTCCTGCCGCGGTTCGTTGCCGTCACCGGCTCCCTGGATGCCGGCCCGAAGGGACGACTCTGATCCGCGGTACAGAAACCGTACGACGATCACCGGATCTTCGGAACCCGTTGACGGCAATCACTCAGCCGTGCTACCGCTCGGTGTCCCCGAAGCGTCGTCGGCGTCCCCCGGTGCGACCGCCCGCGACCACGCCGAGTCGGCCGCCGTGCTCGTGTCCGTCGGCTCCGGCGTCAGGACGAGCCCCGACCCGGACGTGGCCGAGGCGTACAGGTCCTCGAGCCAGCTGCGGTTGATCGACGGCACCCGGCTACCGGAGAACTTGAAGTGCAGGCTGACGTTCGGGTTCAGCCAGATCGTGCTGCGGCCGTTGCCGTGGATGACGTCGTCCTTCCACGAGAACGCGAACCGGTGCTCGCGTCGGAGCATGTTCACGATCACGATCTGCAGGTGTGTCATGGCGCGGTCGTCGATGCGGAGGTCGAGCGGCTGGCCGTCGTAGATGAGCTGACCCATGGCCCCTTCTACTCCATGGCGCCGGTGTGGTCGAGCGATCTCGCCCAGTTCGTGATCGTGGAGTCGAACCAGACGGCGTCGACGTTCCGCTCCCAGGCGTGCTCGGCGGGCTCGCTCACCGCCAACGTCACGGTGTCGGGGTGCGCGTCGGCGAACTCCCGACTGACGGCGAAGGGCACCGTGGTGTCCCCCGACGAGTGGATGAGCAGGGTCGGCGGCAGGCTCCGCGGCGCGTGCAACCAGGAGAGTGCGCGGACGTCCACGGGTGATCGGAGCCCGACGAGGCGGCACACGAGCGGCAGCGCCATCGCCCGGAGCGCGGCACCGACGACGAACCCGGGGAGCCCGGCACGACCGGCCTGGGAGCGCACCGTCGTCGCCCAGTCGAGCGCCGGCGACACGAGGACCAGTCCGACGAACCGGTCGCGGTGCGCCGACCGGGCGAGCAGTTCGTGGGTGATCGTCGCGCCCATCGACCAGCCCACGATGACGAGCCGTTCGGCCCCGTTCGCGACGGCGTGGTCGAGTGCGGCCTCGACGTCGGGCCACTCGCGGGCGCCGAGGTGCGAGGCGCGGCCCTGCCAGGGAGCCTCGCCGTCGCCGCGGAACGACGGGACGATCGAGGTCCAGCCGGCCTCGAGTGCCGCCGGCACGGTCCGGAGCGCCGTCACGCGGGTGGTGCGGATGCCGTGCACGTGGACGGCCCAGGTCGCGCCGGGCGCGCCGGCGCCGGGCGCGTCGGCGCCGGGCGCGCCGGCGCCGGGCGCGTCGGCGCCGGGCGCGTCGGCGGTGGCCTGCGCGAGCTCGGCTTCGGGGCCACCGGGCCGGATGACCCACGCCGGCGCAGGGCCCACGGGCGTCGGCAGGTCGACCTCCGCCCAGTCGACGTCCATCGCGGCGGGGTCCGGGTGCACGTGCCCGCTCCAACGCACCCGTGTCGACACGTCGCCCGTCGTCCGGACCACCGCACGCCGCACGGTGCCGGCGGCCTCGTCGACGTCGAGCACCGGTCCGACCGTGGTGTGCCCGGTGCCGTCGTGCCACAGGCCGTACTCCCCCGGGCGCACGGTGTCGTCGGTGATCGGGAGCCGGATCGAGTCGTCGGTCGTCTCGAGCACGGGGGTCCACCGGTCGCCGCCGGGCAGCACGATCTTGCCGACGACCTTCCGCACCACGAGCAGGAACGCCGCCGCCAGCACGACGAGCACACCGAGCACCCACCAGACGATCGTCATCGCATCAGCCTCCGAGACTGCGGGTCAGGGTCAGTTCCGCCGAGCGCACCTGGGCGAGTTCGGCGTCGTCGAGGGTGCGGCCCTGCACCTCGGCGTCGCGGATCGCGATGACGAGG
The DNA here is from genome assembly GCF_003752545.1 of Curtobacterium sp. PhB172. Taxonomy (NCBI): domain Bacteria; kingdom Bacillati; phylum Actinomycetota; class Actinomycetes; order Micrococcales; family Microbacteriaceae; genus Curtobacterium; species Curtobacterium sp. PhB172. The sequence goes on along the minus strand of NZ_RKIF01000012.1, from coordinate 136,131 downwards.
TCGTAGGTCCGTGCCTGCACGTCGCCGTCCCGTTCGACGGCGCGCAGTTCGTGGCGCCGGGCGATGCGGCGGAGCAGTCGGTGGTGCCGACGACACGTCACGTCCCGCCACCACCGGCGGAACGTCAGGGATGCCATCGCGACGACGATGAGGACGATGCCCAGGTAGAACGGCGGGTCGAAGCCCAGACGGAGTCCGTCCCGCAGCGCAGCGGGGAACCACCCGAAGTGGTCGGCGGTGAGGGAGAGCAGCTCGTCGATGCTCGCGATGACCACGAGCGAGAGCCCCACCCGGAAGACCACGAGCGCGACCGGGTTGCGCAGCACGCCGTACCGGAGCGTCGCGGCGGCGATCACGCCGACACCGACCATGTAGACCGACCCGTAGAGCCACATCGCCGGCTGGTGGATCTCCCGCACGATGAAGTGGAAGTCGGTGCCGCCCCGGTCGCGCACCGCGAAGAACGGGACGGCGAAGGCCACGACCACCACGAGGAGCGCGAGCGGGCTCGCCAACCCCGGCCGCTTCGGCAGATCGGACGTGCTCGCCCGGAGCATCAGCCAGAAGGCCGCCGTGGCGCACACGTTCTGCACCAGGTTGATGAGGTTCGTGCCCCCGAGGGCGCCGTCGAGCACGGTCTGCGGCACGACGCTGCCGAGCGTCAGCAGCCCGAGCGCACCGACGCCGGTCGCGCCCCAGGCGGCGCGGCCACGTGGGTTCCGCAGCACGTAGGGCGTGCGGGCGAGGAAGATCAGCGCCGCGCACCAGAAGGCGGCGGCGTGCAGGACGGCCATCAGCCGTAGGCCCGCTCGTCCGCGCTCGCGCTGCCGGCGAGCAGCACGGTCGCCAGCTCGTACGCGAACCGCTCGGCGAAGTGCTCGTCGTCGTCCGAGATGCTCACCAGTCCGGTGTCGCCGTCGAGGGCGCGGCGGCACACGTGCCCGCCCGAGGCGAACTCGACGATCGAGGTGGTGGTCGGGGCCCCGGCGTCGCCGTGCACGAGGTGTCCGAGCTCGTGCAGGACGCAGTGCATCCGGTACAGCTCGGGAGCGCCGGCCGGCACCAGGACGAGGTTCTCGTGCTCGAACTGCGACACCAGCGCGGTGAGCGGTCCCCAGCTCGGGCCGTCGACGTCGACCACGCGGGTCGGCTTGCCGACGAACCGCCCGACCCCGGCGACGACGTCGGGGAGCCTCGGCGACGGAGGAAGGGTCGCGACGAGGGCACTGACGGTGTCCGACGCGCTCGAGCCCACTGCATCGCCCCTTTCGATCTCCGCGGACAGACTACCTGCACGTCCCCCTTGCGCACGAGGGTGGACAGTCGTAACGTACAACCAAATGGTTGTACGAACTGCACTGTCCGACGCCGAGGTCGACCGGGTGTTCCACGCACTGGCCGACGCGACCCGTCGTGACATCGTCCGACGCACGCTCGTCGGGTCCGCGTCCGTCAGTGACCTGGCGGACGCGTACTCGATGTCGTTCGCCGCCGTCCAGAAGCACGTCGCCGTCCTCGAAGGAGCCGGACTCGTGAGCAAGGAAGCACGCGGCCGCACCCGCATCGTGCGCGCCGAGCCGGGGCAGCTCGCCCGGGTCCGCGACCTGCTCGACGCCTACGGCGACCTCTGGCGGGGTCGGCTCGACCGCCTCGACACCCTGCTCGACACCGACAAGGAGCAATGATGCCCACCACGTCCGTCCACACCGATCCCGAGGCCCTCGCGCTGACGCTCGTCGCCGAGTTCCCCGTCCCGGTCGAGCGCCTCTGGGGCGCCTTCGCCGATCCCCGTCAGCTCGAACGCTTCTGGGGTCCGCCCGGCTTCCCCGCCACCTTCACCTCGTTCGACCTGCGGCCCGGCGGCCGCGCCGACTACCGGATGACGTCACCTCAGGGCGAGCGGTTCCACGCCGTCTGGCAGGTCACCGACGTCGACGAGCCACACCGCATCGTGTTCCGCGACCTCTTCACCGACGCCGACGGCGAGGTCGACGACGCGTTGCCTGCCAGCGAGACCGTCTTGTCGTTCGAGACCGTCGGAACCGGGTCGCGAGTGACCGTCCGGTCGTCGTTCGGGTCCACCGCCGACCTCGAGACCATGGTGGACATGGGCATGGTCGAGGGCTACGAGCAGGCCTTCGGACAGCTCGACGCCGTCCTCGCCGACCTGCGCGAGTACGCGCTGGGCAACGGCACCGTCGCCGAGCTCGTCGACGACACCCACGTCCGCATCACGCGGGCCTTCGCAGCACCACGCCACCTGCTGTGGCGGGCGCACACCGAGCCCGAGCTCGTCCGGCAGTGGTTGCTCGGACCGGACGGGTGGGAGATGACGGTGTACGAGAACGACCTGACCCCGGGTGGCACGTTCCGGCAGGCGTGGGCGCCGACGGGTGACACCGAGGGCGAGCCGTTCGGCTTCGAGGGCGAGAACCTCGTCGTGGAACCGGAGCGGCGGATGGTGTCGACCGAGCGGATGACCGGTGCGCCGTTCCCGCCGAACACGAACGACCTGCAGTTCGACGAGGCCGACGGCGTCACCCTGCTGACGCTGCGCATCACCTACCCCGACCAGACGCAGCGCGACGTGATCCTGGCCACCGGCATGACCGACGGCATGGAGACCAGCTACCAGCGTCTGGAACGCGAGGTCCTGTCCGCCACGTGACCAACGGACGGACGGGAGGCCCGTGGCGGAACCGCCACGGGCCTCCCGTCCGTCGCGCGGAAGCGACAGATCCCTGCGAACGTTCCGCACAGATCTGTCGCTTTCGCGGAGGGTCAGGCGTGCGCGGAGGGGTCAGGCCTGCGCTGTCGCCTCGTAGTGGCGCGCGCCGCCGCGCACCCCGGCGAAGCGGTACGGCCCAGCCGTGACGCGCGGTCGCTCGACGTCGTCGCTCGTCGCGGCGCCGGTCGCGTGCAGCTCGCGGTACGCGTCCACGGTCAGCGGCACGCGGGCCGAGAGCAGCTGCCGGACGCGGCCGACGCGACGGTGCTCACGGTAGGACGGCTGCACGATGCCGGTGAGGAGCTCGCCGACGCTGCCCGAGCCGTAGCTGAAGAGGGCGATGCGCTCACCTGCCAGGTCCTCGTCGAGGTCGAGGAGCGCGGCGAGCCCGATCCAGAGCGACGCCGTGTAGGTGTTGCCGGTCTGCTTGTTGTACGTGAAGCCGACGAACAGCTCCGACTCGTCGAACGGCACGCCCACGTGCTGCGTCAGCTTCCGGTGGGCCTTGAGCGCCATCTTCGTGAACGGCTGGTGGTGGACGAAGCGCACGATGTCCTCGTACGCCGGTCCGCCCTGGTCCGCCAGGTCGTCCCAGGCGCCGACGAACGCATCGACGTAGGCGCTGACGGACAGACGGCCGTCGACCAGTGCGGTGGAGCGGTCGTTCGGACGCCAGAAGTCGTCGACGTCGGCGGTGAACACGCCCGCGGCCGGTTCGATCTCGATCAGGTCGGGGTCGGCGGACATCAGGATCGCGGCCGCACCGGCACCCTGCGTGGGCTCGGCGGCGGTGTCGACGTCGTAGCGGGCGACGTCGGCGGCGATGACGAGTACGCGCTCGTGCGGTGCCCGGGCGATGATGCCGAGCGCGAGCTGCACGGCGGCCATCCCGCCGTAGCAGGCCTGCTTCAGCTCGACGACGCGGACGTTCTTCGGCAGGCCGAGCAGTCCGTGCACGAAGACGCCGGCAGCCTTGGACTGGTCGACGCCGGACTCGGTGGCGAACAGCACGGTGCGGATGCCCTCGACACCGTGGCGGTCGATGACCTCCTTGGCCGCGGCGGCCCCCATCGTGACGATGTCCTCGTCCGGGGCGGGCACGCTGAAGGCGTCCTGGCCGATGCCGACGTGGTACTTCGCCGGGTCGACGCCGAGGCGCTCGGCCAGGTCGTCGAGCTCGAGCACGTGGTGCCCGGTCGCGATGGCGATGTCGTGGATGCCGATGCGCGTCATGCTGCGCCTCCGGCCTGCTTCGTGCCGCGTCGCTCCATGGCGACGTGGGCGGCCATCAGCTCACCCGGGTTCGTCTGGGCGGCGAGGAGCGAGAGCTCCCCGCACAGCACCGTGGCGGCGCACAGGGCAGCGAGACGACGGGCGTTCGCACCGGGCTCGCGGTCCTCGCGGCAGCCGAGGCGCACCAGGGCGTCCTCGACGACGGGCAGGTCCCCGCCCTTGCCGTTGCCGACCGTGCCGACGATCAGGTGCGGCAGCGAGGTGGCGAAGTACAGGTCGCCGTCGCGGTTCTCGGCACTCGTGATGCCCTGCGAGCCCTCGACGATGTTCGCGGCGTCCTGCCCGGTGGCCAGGTAGAAGCCGAGCAGCATGTTCGCGTAGTGCGCGTTCGCGGAGCGGAGCGCCCCGGCGATGGTCGAGCCGATGAGGTTCTTCGCGATGTTCAGTTCGACGATGCGCTCGGTGCTCGACCGCAGGCGCTTCTCGACGATCTCGCCGGGGATCACGATCTCGGCGATGGTGTTGCGGCCACGACCACGGATGCCGTTCACCGCGCTGGCCTTCTTGTCGGTGCAGAAGTTGCCCGACACGGACACGTAGCGCAGGCCCGGCTGCCACGCCAGGATCGCGGGCAGGAGCTTGTCCGCCGCCTGCGTGACCATGTTGTGGCCAGAGGCGTCACCGGTCGTGAAGGCGAACCGCAGGAACAGCAGGTCACCGACGATCTCGGGGTGCACCTCGATGAGCTTCGCGAACCGGCTCTGCCCGGCGACCAGCGCCTCGAGCTCGTCCTGTCGCGCGAGGATCTGCCCCGCGGCGACGTGCGCCGCCGCGGCACTGGCTGCTCGGACGACGACCGAGCGGGTCATGCGCTCGTCGACGACGGTCGCGACGATGCCGTCGTCGACCATGCGCGAGATCCGGGCGCCGCGGCCGACGGACGGCCAGAGCGGCGACTCGTACGTGGCGAGCGGGACCTCGTGCTCGCCCTGGGCCGCGTTGCCGCTGATGCGGATCGGTCCGACCCACTTGGTCGGGATCGGCGTGAGCAGGTCACTCATCGAGGGCTCCTTCTGGTGCTCGCACCGCGACGCTGAGGTGTCTGATGTCGTGCGCCTCCCAGGCGCGGTGGATGCCGGCGGGGTCGATGTCCGCGGGGACGAGTGCGATGCCGCAGTCGCCGCCGCCGGCGCCGGACGGCTTCGCCGCTCCGCCGGCCGCCTCGACGACGTCGCACAGGGTCGCGAGGCGTTCGGTCTCGATCTTCGACCCGACCGAGTCGCCGAGGCGCTGCATCAGCACCCGGGCACGTCGGAGCGCGTCGAGCGTCTGCTCTGCGTCGCCGGTCTGGAGGCCCGTGGTCAGGTCGTCGACACAGCTGCGGCTCTCGTCGAGGAACGCCTGGTACCCGCCGTTGCGGTGCCGACGCACCACCCCGACGAGCTTCGTGGTCGAGGCCGGCGAGCCGGTCCAGCCGACCAGGAGCTGCAGGTTCTCGGGGGCCGGCAGCCGCTGGACGTCGAAGCCCGCCCACGCGTCGGCGTCGGTGAGGATGTCGGACACGCGGCGTTCGTCGACGAACGAGGCGAGGTGGTCGCGGTCCGGGGCGCTGTAGCGCAGCCACCCACCGAAGGTGCTCGCGGCGAGGTCCCCGCCGGATGCCCGCGGGTTCACCCGGATGGTGGCGAGCAGGGCGACCTGGAAGCGCTGCCGCTGCGTCAGGCCGATCCCGTAGAAGCGGTCGAGGGCACCGACGGTCGCGACGGTCACCGCCGCCGAGGATCCGAGCCCGAACTTCCGGCCGCTGGCGTCGTCGAGCTGGCTCTCGATCCGCAGGTCGTGGAAGCGCGGGGCGATCCCCCGCTCGGCGCGGAGCTTCTCGACGAGGTCGATCGTCGCCATCACGTAGTCGTAGGGGTGGTGCTCGCGGTCCAGGGCGAGGCCGTCCTCGTCGCGCGTCCACGTCAGCGGCAGGTGGCCGTACTCCTCCGAGTGCACGCTGCCCGCACCGTGCGCCTCGGACACGCGTGCCGTGATGGCGCGGTCGAGGGCGATGAGGACGGACGGCTGGCCGGGCTCGACGACGGCGTACTCGCCGGCGACGAACAGCTTGCCGTGGGCGCGGAACTCGATCACTGCACGGACTCCTTCTGGTCGGGGCTGTCGCTCGCTGCGGCGACCCCGATCTCTTCGGAGCGGAGCACCCGAGCGGCAGGTCCGGTGCCGGACTCGACGACGTCGCCGAAGGACGCCAGCGCGGTGGCCACGGCGGAGCGGTCCTCGGGCCGGCAGAGCACGACCACGTTCGGGCCGGCGTCGGCGGTGGCGTAGGCCTCGAGCCCGGCGGCGCGGAGTTCGCCCACGGCGTCGAACACGGCGACGCTGCGCGCGTTGAGGTAGCGGATGGGCGGGAAGGCGCCCTCGATCGTGGCGTGCATGCGCAGCGCGTTGCTCTCGGTGATCTCGCCGATGCGCGTGAAGTCGCCGGCTGCGCAGGCGTCGAGCATGTCGCCGACGGTCTCGGTGGTCGACGTGACCCACGCCGGGTAGAACGGCGACGTGGCGATGGTGCGCCGCATCGCCTCGCGCGAACCGATCGGCTTCGGTCCGGCGTCGATCGTCACGACCACCATGGCCATCGGCGGTGCCGGGATCGGCTCGGCGAAGGACCCCTGGTCGTCGCCGGCGTGCCACACGGCGACGCCGCCGGGGATCGACCGCGTCGCGGACCCCGAACCGCGTCGGGCCAGGCGGGAGAGGTCGCGCGGGGACAGGTCGAGGCCGTACGCCGCCGAGGCCGCGGTGGCGAGCGCCGCGAACCCCGACGCGCTCGAGGCGAGTCCGGCGCCGGTCGGCACGGTGTTCTCGGACACGACGGACGCGCGGGCGTCGCTGCCGGCGAGCTCCCGCACGAGGTCGAGGAACTGCTGCACGCGCACCAGGGCGCCGTCCTCGACGACGTGACCGTTCAGCGTGAACCGGTCACGCGCCTCCTGGCCGTCACCGGAGCCGCCGTCCACCGTGACGGTGGTCGTCGTGGGGAACACGTCGAGGCCCATGGAGACGCTGCCCGTGGCGGGCAGCGCGAGCTGCGCGTCCGCCTTGCCCCAGTACTTGACGAGGGCGATGTTGGGGTGCGCGACGGCGGTGGCGGTCATCAAGCGCGGGCTCCGATCGTGGTGGTCCAGGTGGCTGCGGCCCCTGCGCCGCGGAGTGCGGCCGCGATGCGGTCCGCGTGGTCGTCGTCCGCGGCGAGTGCGAGCACGCACCCGCCCCGCCCGCCGCCGGTCAGCTTCGCGCCGAGGGCGTCCGCAGCACGTGCGGCGTCGACGAGCCGGTCCAGGTCGGCACTCGACACGTCGAGTGCGCTGAGCAGGTCGTGCGCGGCGTCCATCGTGGCACCGAGCCCCTGTGCGTCGCCAGCCTCGAGTGTCCCCCGTGCCCGCCGTGCGAGCGCGCCGATCCGGTCGATGACCGCGTCGACGGCGACCGGGTCCTGGTCGTGCCGTTCCCGCACGGCCGCGACCGCCTGCCGGGTGTGGCCGGGGACACCGGTGTCGGCGACGACGAAGGTGAAGCGGGCCCCGAGGGCGACGGGCTCGATGCGGCCGCCCTCGAACCAGACCGGCACCGCGGCGACGACACCGCGGGCGTCGAGTCCTGACGGGCGGCCGTGGGCGACCCGCTCGCACTCCTGGATGAGGTCGTGGTGGGTCTCGGCGTCGAGGGTCTCGCCGAGGGCGTCCGCGACGGCTGCCGTCACGGCGGCGGCGACCGCTGCGCTCGACCCCATGCCCCGGGCGGTCGGGACCTCGCTGTCGACCCGGACGTGGAAGTGCCGGTCGGTGACGCCGAAGTGTCGCAGGGTCGCGGTGACGGCGGTGACGGTCGGCATCACGGCTGCAGGTGCGAGGTCGAGCGGCCCCGTGTGCACCGTGGACTCGAGGGTGTGCCCGACGACCGTGCCGGTGGCCTCGTCGACGCCGGCGGTGACGGGGCTCACGGTCGCGACGACCCGGGCGTCGAGCACCGGCAGGACGAGTGCGGGTGCGCCGTAGACCACGGCGTGCTCACCGATCAGGATCGTCTTGCCGTGGGACGACGCGGTCCCGGAGCCGGGGGTCGTGGTGGAGTCGAGGTCGCTGCTGGTCATCGTGGGTCACGTCAGCCTAACCGTCCGGGCCAGAGTACGTGTTGGGTTGTGCACAACCGAGTTGCGTGCGATCCTGGTGGCATGCCCGTGATCGACGAGATGGTGTGCTTCTCCCTCTACGCAGCGAGCCGCGCGACCACGCAGGCGTACCGCTCGCTGCTCGAACCCTGGGGACTGACCTACCCGCAGTACCTCGTGCTCGTGACCCTGTGGATCGAGGGCGACCAGACCGTCTCGAGCCTCGGTGACCACCTGCAGCTCGACTCCGGCACCCTGTCGCCTCTGCTCCGCCGCATGGAGCAGTCCGAGCTGGTCCGCCGCGAGCGCCGCAGCGCCGACGAGCGCGTCGTGACGATCATGCTCGGCGACCGCGGCCGCACCATCCGTGCCGACCTCGCGCACATCCCGGCGACGATCGCCGCCGGCATGGGGCTCCCCGACGAGCAGGCCGCCACGGAGCTCATCGCGACCCTGCACCGGCTGACCGAGACGATGCACGCCGCGGCCACGAACGACACCGCCGCGACGCCCGACCGCGCCGCCGCGGACCACTGACCCCACGAAGGAAGGAACACCATGGAAGCCCTCTACACCGCCGAGGCCCTCGCCACGGGTGACGGCCGCAACGGCCACGTCGCCACGAGCGACGGCACGGTCGAGTTCGACCTCGCCATCCCCAAGGAGATGGGCGGCTCCGGCAACGGCGCGAACCCCGAGCAGCTCTTCGCCGCCGGGTACGCCGCCTGCTTCCACTCCGCGCTGCAGGGCGTCGCCCGCAGCCAGAAGGTCAAGATCGCCGACTCGTCCGTCGGCGGCCGCGTCCAGATCGGCCCGAACGGCGAGGGCGGCTTCCAGCTCGCCGTCCTGCTCGAGGTCGTCCTGCCCGGCCTGGAGCACGACCAGGCCCAGGCCCTCGCCGACGCCGCGCACCAGGTCTGCCCGTACTCGAACGCGACCCGCGGCAACATCGACGTCACCATCACCGTCTCGGAGGACTGAGCATGACCGACACCACCCCCACCACCATGCGCGCCGTCGTCCACGAGACCTTCGCCGAGCCCGCCGAGGTCCTCGGCGTCCAGGAGCGCCCGGTGCCCACGCCCGGCGCCGGCGAGGTCCTCGTCCGCACGGTCCTCTCCCCCATCCACAACCACGACCTGTGGACCGTCCGCGGCACCTACGGCTTCAAGCCCGAGCTGCCCGCAGCCTCCGGCACCGAGGCGCTCGGCGTCGTCGAGTCCCTGGGCGAGGGCGTCACGAACCTGACGGTCGGCCAGCGCGTCGCCGGCGGCGCCTTCGGCGTCTGGGCCGAGTACTACACCGCGAACGCCGCCGGGCTCGTCCCGGTGCCGGACGCCATGACCGACGAGGCCGCGGCACAGCTCGTCTCGATGCCGTTCAGCGCCATCAGCCTGCTGCACTCGCTCGACCTGCACGAGGGCGACTGGCTGATCCAGAACGCCGCGAACGGTGCCGTCGGGCGCATGGTCGCCCAGCTCGGCGCGGCCCGCGGCATCAACGTCATCGGCCTGGTGCGTCGCGCCGCCGGTGTCGAGGAGCTGCGCGAGCAGGGCATCGAGCGCATCGTCGCCACCGACGCGGACGACTGGAAGGACCAGGTCGCCGCGATCACCGGAGGCGCTCCGATCGTCGCCGGTGTCGAGTCCGTGGGCGGCAAGGCCGCCGGCGACATCGCCAGCGTGCTGGGCGAGAACGCGACCCTCGTCGTCTTCGGCGCGATGGCCTCGCCCACGCTCGAGATCCCGTCGGGCAAGGTCATCTTCGGCCAGCTCACCGTGAAGGGCTTCTGGGGCAGCGTCGTCAGCAAGACGATGCCGGCCGAGACGAAGGGCCAGCTCTTCGGCGAGCTCATCACGCGCGTGCTCGACGGTTCGCTGACGCTCCCCGTCGCCGAGACCTTCGCCTTCGAGGACGTCCGCGACGCCGTGCGTGCCTCGGACACCGCCGGCCGCGTCGGCAAGGTGCTCCTGCGCCCGTAGACGCGACAGCGTGACGGACGGGCGCGCCCCGCTCAGCGGCAACGCGAAGCGTTGCGCGGGGCGCGCCGACCGAGCCTGCGAGGGAGGACGGTGCCAGCTGGCACCGTCCTCCCTCGCCGTCTGCACGCGCGATCACCGCGCCACGCGCGTGACCTAGCCGCGCGACGCCTTCTGCGGGACCGTGAAGATGTTGCCGGTGGTGACGCCCTCTTCCACCTCTTCGAGGGTGCGGCCGCGGCTCTCCGGCACGAACTTCCAGATGAAGAGCAGTGCGAGCAGACCGACGACGCCGAAGCCGAAGAACGTCCCGGTGATGCCGGTGGCGGCGACGATGGTCGGGAAGTAGAGCCCGAGGAACGCGTTGGCGATCCAGAGGCAGAACACCGAGATGCCCATGCCGAGCGCGCGGATCTGGGTCGGGAAGATCTCCGACAGCACCACCCACACGGCGATGTTGAGGAAGGTCTGCATCGAGCCGACGAACGCGACGACGAGGAACAGGATCACCCACGGACGAGCCGGGTTGCCCTCGGGGAGTGCGACCGAGGCGATGCCGATCAGGAAGTGGCAGACCGTCGTGAGCGAGAACCCGATGATCAGGGTCGTCCGGCGGTTGATCTTCTCCATGTTGTACAGCGCGATGACGCCACCGACCACGGCGATCACGCCGGGGGCGATGTTCGCGATGAGGGCTGCCGACGCCTGGAACCCGGACTCGATGAGGACGGTCTGGCCGTAGTACATGATCGAGTTGATGCCGGTGAGCTGCTGGGCGACGCCGAGCCCGGCACCGATGAGCACGATGCGGATGAGCCACTTGTTGCCGCGCAGCGTCTGCCACCCGCTGACGCGATCGGCCTTCGCCTCGAGGTCGTTGCTCCGCTTGATGTCGTCGAGCTCGGCGGTCGCACGCTCCGTGGTGCGGACCTGCTGCAGGACGGACAGCGCTTCGTCGTACCGCCCCTTCGACGCGAGCCAGCGCGGCGACTCCGGCACCCGGAGCATGCCGACGAAGAGTGCGATGGCAGGAAGCGCACAGACGGCCAGCATGACGCGCCAGACGCCGTTGCCCTCACCCCACAGGTTGCCGATGATGGCGTTGACCACGAACGCGGCGAGCTGCCCGATCACGATCATGAGCTCGTTGCGGCCGGACAGCGAACCCCGGATCTCGTACGGCGCGAGTTCGGCGAGGAACACCGGGACGACGGTCGATGCACCACCCACCGCGAGGCCGAGGAGGACACGGCCGACGACGATGACGCCGAACGTCGGTGCGAAGACGCAGATCAAGGTGCCGAGGAAGAACGTCACGGCGAGGGCGATGATCGTCTTGCGACGCCCCCACCCGTCGGCGATGCGGCCGCCGAGCATGGCACCGATCGCGGCGCCGAACAACAGGGAGCTGGTGACGACGCCCTCGGTGAAGTTCGTGAGGCCGAGCTCGGCCTTCATCGGGTTCAGGGCACCGTTGATGACACCGGTGTCGTACCCGAAGAGCAGCCCGCCGAACGTGGCGACCAGGGCCAGGACGCCGAGGCGGCGTCGGTGTGGTCCGGTCCCGATCGGGGGCAGTGCGACAGTCGGGGCTGTCGGCTTGATGTCGACCATTCGGTGACTCCTTCGTCGGTGATCGCGCTTCAGTGCGTGCACCGATGGTAACCCGAATCCATGTCCTGTCAATTGGACATTCTGTCGTCAGGACGATTGGATCGGTCCACATAACGCCTGATCAGAGCAGGAGCGCTCCAACGCACTCCGGGTGAGCGTCAGGACTCGTCGGGCTCCGGGCTGTCCCCCAGCACGTCGCCGAGCGAGGCCATGTCCGCGCCGTGGTCGGTGTAGCGCCGGACGGTCCGTCGAGCAGCTGCGCTCGCGGCACCGGACAGCGCCGGGTTGCGTCGCGCGGCGTCGGCCACCCGGCCCGCGTGCCCCGCCGTCGAGAGCAGCACGTTCGCCAGTGCTCGGGCGTCACCGCGCTCGGGCACCCCGGTGACCGTCCACGCCGTGCGCACCTGGGCGTCCGGCGTCACACCCCGTCGCGTGCCCATGCGGTGCCAGTCGGACAGCACGCCCTCGGTCCGGGAGGCCGCCCGGTCGGCCTCGCCCGCTCGACGGCGCGCGGCGTCACGCGCGTCGGATTCGCTCGCGCCCTCGACCGTGTCGTACCGGTCGGTGAGGCCGTCGGCCCGGCGCCGGACACTCTCTGCCCGTTCACGAGCAGCGCCGTCGTCACCGCCTTCTTCTGCGATGCGGGCGGCGTGCGCGGCGGCAGCCGCGGCGAGGATCTCCGAACGCTCCATGGCCTCGACGGTAGCCGTTCCGACCGACACCGGCGACCGCTCAGACGATCGACACGTCCCAGCCGAGGTCGGCTGCCCGGTCACCGAGGACCCGGGCGTTCGCGCCGCACACCGACTCGGTCGATCCGGTCGGGTAGTAGCGACGGATGGCTGCTTCCGGGACGAACCGACCACCGAGCGGATCCGTGGCGGCATCACGCACGCTCCACCACCGATCGGTCGCCTGCGCGATCGCCGTCTCGAGCGGGACCTCGACGGTGACGATGCGCAGCTTCTCGTAGCCGGCGTCGTCGAGCTCGGCGAGGAGGTCGTCGAGGTAGTCCACGCTCGACAGGGTGCCGTGCACGACGACGTTCTCGCCGTTGCGGAGGGCGCGGCGGCGCAGCGTGTCGGCCACGGTGGTCGACTCGGCGTGCACGAACCCGGCGATCTCACGCAGCTGCACCGGCCGGTCGTCGGCCAGGCGGCGAGCCGTCCACCGGTCCACCAGACCGTCCGCCTGTGCGCGCAGGAGCAGCGGGTCCTTGAACTCGTCGGCGTCGATCGACCGGTACCCGCACAGCTCCGGCATCCGCTCCAGGGCGGTCGACTTCCCCGACCCCGGCGGCCCGGCCGTCACGACCACCGCGAGCGAACCGTCGGTGACCGGCGACGGGGTGAGCGCGCGGTGCTCCTCGAGCACGGACTCGTGGAACCGCAGGCGGCTCGCCTCGTACAGGAAGCCATCCGGTGCGTAGATCGTCCTGGTGCTCGCGCCTGCCGTGTCCGACCAGGGGTTGTCGAGCGAGTCGGCCCGGAGCGCACGGCCCAGCTCGACGGCCACCCGGTCGCGGAGTTCCGTCACCGGGTGCGCTTGCGGGTCTGCCGCTCGGCGATCGCCCGGCGGACGGTCTCGTACTCGACCTCGGACAGGAGGCCGTCCTGGAACGCCGCCGCGAGTTCCTTCGTGGTGCCGGTGGCCGAGGCGGCACCGTCGAACGCCGCACCACGCTTCGGGGTGCGGTGCGTCAACGCCATCGACGACAGCTCGCGCAGCATCGTCTCCGAGTCGATCTGGCCGCCTTCGCGCCGGGAGATGACCTCACGCGGAGACGGCCGCTTCGTGGTCAGGGTCCGGCGGGAGAGCCGCCGCGAGACCTCGGGCTGGGAGATCCCGGCGAGCTTCGCGATCTCGCGCTGCGGGACGCCGAGGTCGGCGAGCTTGAAGATCCCGCGCCGCAGTTCCATCTCGGCGTGGTGTTGCTGCTCACGACTGTGCAGGACGTGCTCGACCGCCGCACGGACGGTCGCGGGCGCACTGTCGGTCCGACCGGCCAACGCGCGCACGACGGCTTCTGTGTCGGGTCGACGGGGGTCTGACCCACCGCGTCGCCCGGGGACCACCCTGACGCCCATGACCACCTGCTCTCGTTGATACCGATGGTATCACTCGTCGTGGACGCCGGAGGATCCGCGGGAAGTCTGCAGACACAGGACGGAGGCGCTGCGCTCGCCCCGGGGACATCGCGCGGTTAGCATCGAGCTGAGGGGGAATCATGAACCGGACGCTCGCGATCGGGGTCGTCGTCGCGGCCACAGTGGCACTGTCGGGGTGCTCGCTGCTGCGCGGGTCGGACCGAGCCCTCCCCCCCCGTCCACCCCTGCGACGACGCCGACCCCGTCGGCCACCCCGACACCGACGCCCGACGCCGACCCGGAGGGCGACCTCCTCGAGTCGTCGGCCCACCCCCGCACGCCGACCCCGGAACCGACCGAGTCGGCGGCTCCGGCTCCGACGCTGACGCCGATCCCCGCCGGGACCGTCCTCGCCCAGGGTGACGTCGCGTCCCCGAAGGGCAGCGTGCACTTCCGGTTCCGCGTGGTCGCGGTCGGCGACGACACGTTCACCGCGCAGTACTCCGGCTTCACCTCGACCCTGCCGGTGCCGGTCGGGGTCGGCCTGTTCGACCTGCCGCGCGCGGTCGGCGACGGCCTGACCTACCCCGGCGTCGGCGACCGGACGCTCGGTGGGTCGACCAGCACGGCGACCGCGGCGGACGTCCCGCTGAGCGGATCCGGCGTCGACCCGTCGCACCTCACCACGCTCGTGACCTACTCCGCGGCGGCTCCGGGGCAGGAGGTCCCGGTCGAGATCGGGGCCGGCAAGGTGCTCGCGGTGACGACCGTGCGGTGGTCCGTCCCGGCGCGGCAGACGAACGTGCACCCGGAGGACGCCGGCGCCCGGGCGAACGCGACGGGTCCGGTCACCGCGACGACGACGGGCGGGGCGCCGCGGTCGTACACGGTCGCGCCGGACGACCTCATCGACGACGTCGCCGCCCGCTTCGGCATCAGCGTGCGGGCGCTCGTCTGGCTCAACGAGGGCGTGCAGGTGTTCGGGACGGACCAGCACCTGTACGAAGGAACGACGCTCAACCTCGACCCGCTCGCTCGCTGACCGCGAGTCTCGGAGCGCAGGGCCCGAGACTCGCGCTCAGCGACAGTTCTCGGCGCGCGCGTCCCGAGAACTGTCGCTCACCCCGAGTCTCGGGCCGCGTCCGCCCCGCGGCCAGCGCGACCGGCAGACGGACGGGAGGCCCGTGGCGGATCCGCCACGGGCCTCCCGTCCGTCAGGTGGGCACCTCGCTACTTGCGCAGCTCCAGGTACTTCGCGATGAGCGCCTTGGTCGAGGCGTCCTGCGCGTCGAGCGCGGCCTGGTCGCCCTCGACGGCGGGCGTGACCTGCAGCGCCAGCTGCTTGCCGAGCTCCACGCCCCACTGGTCGAACGAGTCGATGCCCCAGATCGTGCCCTCGGTGAACACGATGTGCTCGTAGAGCGCGATGAGCTGGCCGAGCACGCTCGGGGTGAGCTCCGGCGCCAGGATCGACGTCGTCGGCTTGTTGCCCGGGAACGTGCGCGCCGCGACGATGCCCTCGTCGGTGGTGCCCTCGGCACGGACCTCGTCGGCGCTCTTGCCGAACGCGAGCGCCTTGGTCTGCGCGAAGAAGTTCGCCAGGAACAGCGTGTGCACGTCGGTGCCGGGTGCGACGCCCTTGCCGTCACCGGTCTCGTCCTTGAGCGGACGGGCCGGGTTCGCGACCGTGATGAAGTCGGCCGGGATCAGGCGGGTGCCCTGGTGGATGAGCTGGTAGAACGCGTGCTGGCCGTTCGTGCCGGGCTCGCCCCAGAAGACCTCGCCGGTCTCGGTGGTGACGGGCGAGCCGTCCCAGCGGACCCGCTTGCCGTTCGACTCCATGGTGAGCTGCTGCAGGTACGCGGCGAAGCGGTGCAGGTACTGCGTGTACGGCAGGACCGCGTGGCTCTGCGCACCGAGGAAGTTCGTGTACCAGACGTTGAGCAGGCCCATCAGGACCGGGACGTTCTGCTCGAGCGGCGTGGTGCGGACGTGCTCGTCGATGGCGTGGAAGCCGGCGAGGAACTGCTCCCAGTTCTCCTGGCCGATCGCGACGATGACGCTCGTGCCGATCGCGGAGTCGACGGAGTAGCGGCCGCCCACCCAGTCCCAGAACCCGAAGGCGTTCTCGGGGTCGATGCCGAAGGCCTCGACCTTGTCGAGCGCGGTGGAGACGGCGACGAAGTGCTTCGCGACGGCGTTCGTCTTCTCGTCGTCACCGGCGTCGGTCAGGCCGAGCCGCTCCCACAGCCACTGGCGTGCGAGGCGCGCGTTCGTCAGGGTCTCGAGGGTGCCGAAGGTCTTCGACGCGACGATGAACAGCGTCGTCTCGGGGTCGAGGTCCACGGTCTTCTCGTAGATGTCCGCGGGGTCGATGTTCGACACGAAGCGCGCTTCGAGGCCGGGCTGGACGTACGGCTTGAGTGCTTCGTAGACCATGACGGGGCCGAGGTCGGACCCACCGATGCCGATGTTGACGACGGTCTCGATGCGCTTGCCGGTGACACCGGTCCACGAGCCGTCACGCACCTGCGACGCGAACGCGTAGACCTTGTCGAGCGTGGCGTGCACGTCGGCGTCGACGTCCTGGCCGTCGACGGTCAGCGGCGCCGCCGGGACGAGCCCCTCGGTCGCCTTCGGACGGCGGAGCGCGGTGTGCAGGACGGCACGGTCCTCGGTGACGTTGATGTGCTCGCCGGACAGCATCGCCTGGAAGCGCTCGGCGACGCCGGTGTCCTTCGCGACCTGCAGCAGGGCGGCGAGGATGTCCTCGGTGACGAGGCCCTTCGACAGGTCCACGGTCAGGTCGGCTGCCTGGAACGTGTACTGCTCGGCACGGCCGGGGTCGCTGTCGAACCACCCGCGCAGGTCAGGGGTGAAGTCGGCAGCGATGCTGTCGAGCTTCTTCCAGCCTTCGGTCGATGTGGGGTCGACGGGAGCGGATTCGGTCACTTCGGTCCTCCTGGGATCACGTTCGAGACGTACAGCCCGCAGGTCACCGCACCAGTGCGTCGCGGACCGTCTTCGAGCGTAGTGCCGTCGGCACCGTCGCGCGCACCGCCGGACGGGAGGCACGGGGCGCGTTCGCTGCGCGCGTCACGTCCGGCGGGTGGTCGACCTCAGGGCCGGGGTGCGAAACGCCGCAGCCGCAGGCTGTTCGTCACGACGAACACCGACGAGAACGCCATGGCGGCGCCGGCGAGTACCGGGTTGAGCAGCCCCGCCATCGCGAGCGGGATCGCCGCCACGTTGTACGCGAACGCCCAGAACAGGTTGCCCTTGATGATGCCGAGCGTGGCGCGCGACAGTCGGACGGCATCGGCGACGACGGTGAGCCGACCGCTCACGACCGTGATGTCACTGGCCGCGATCGCGGCGTCGGTGCCGGCCCCCATCGCGATGCCGAGGTCGGCCGCGGCGAGCGCCGCAGCGTCGTTGACGCCGTCACCGACCATGGCCACGCTCCGCCCCTGGGCCTGCATGCCCCGGACGGCGTCGAGCTTGCCGGCCGGGGTCGCGCGGGCGTGCACCTCGTCGATGCCGACCCGTGCGGCGACGGCCCGTGCGGCGCCGTCGTTGTCGCCGGTGAGCAGGACGGGGTGCAGACCGAGGGCCACGAAGCGCGCGACCGCGTCGGCTGCCTCGGGCTTCACGGTGTCGCCGACGACCACGACGCCCAGCACGCGGCCGTTCCGCGCGACGACGACCGCGGTGCCCCCGTCGGCCTCGGCGGCGGTGATCGCGGCCGAGGCGTCGTCGGGCACGACGACCGCCCAGGACGCGGCGAGCCAGCCGGTCCCGCCGACGAGCACGACGTCGCCGTCCACGACGGCCTGCACGCCGGCGCCGGGGGTGGAGTCGAACTGCTCGGCGGCCGGGACGTCGAGCTGCCGGGCTGTCGCGGCCCGCACGACCGCTCGTGCCACGGGGTGTTCCGATCCGTGCTCGACGGCGGCGGCCAGTCGGAGCACGGCGTCCGCGTCGAGGGTCGCGTCCATCGAGGTCACGGCGCGCAGGGTCATCTCGCCGGTGGTGACGGTGCCGGTCTTGTCGAGCACGATGGTGTCGACGCCACGGGTCCGTTCGAGCACCTGCGGGCCACCGATCAGGATGCCGAGCTGGGACCCGCGGCCGGTGCCGACGAGCAGTGCGGTCGGCGTCGCGAGTCCGAGGGCGCACGGGCAGGCGATGATGAGCGTGGCGACGGCCGCGGTGAACGCCGCCGTGACCGAGCCGCCGAGCACGAGCCAGCCGACGAACGCCAGCACGGCGAGCCCGATGACGATCGGCACGAAGACGCCGGAGACCCGGTCGGCCAGGCGTTGGACGTCGGCCTTGCCGGTCTGCGCGTCCTCGACGAGCCGTCCCATCCGGGCGAGCTCGGTGTCGGCGCCGACGCGGGTGACGGCGACCACGAGCCGGCCGCCGACGTTGATCGTCGCGCCGGTCACCCGGTCGCCCGGTCCGACCTCGACCGGGACGGATTCGCCGGTGACCATGCTGCGGTCCACGGCCGAGGACCCGTCCTGCACGAGGCCGTCGCTGGGGATCCGCTCCCCTGGCCGCACGACGACGACGTCCCCGACGACGAGCGCCGACGCGGCGACCCGCTGCTCGACGCCGTCGCGCAGCACCGTGGCCTCCTTCGCGCCGAGTTCGAGCAGGGCGCGGAGTGCCGCCCCGGACTGCTTCTTGGCGCGGGCCTCCATGTACCGGCCGGCCAGGATGAACACCGTCACGGCCGCGGCGACCTCGAGGTACAGGTCGGTCGCCTCGGGATCGGTCGCGATCCACGAGAACGTCATGTGCATGCCGGTGGTGCCGGCGTCGCCGAAGAAGAGGGCGTAGAGGGACCAGCCGAAGGCGGCCAGCACACCCACACTGACCAGGGTGTCCATGGTCGCGGCACCGTGTCGGGCGTTCACCCACGCGGCGCGGTGGAACGGGAGCGCACCCCACACCGCGACGGGCGCGGCGAGCGTCAGCGCGAGCCACTGCCAGTTCGGGAACTGCAGGACCGGCACCATCGAGAGCAGGACGACCGGCACGGCCAGGACCGTCGACACGACGAGTCGTCGGCGCAGCGCAGCGGCCGGGTCGTCGGCGTCGTCGTCCGGCTCCGTCGTGTCGGCCGGCGGCGCAGGGACGGTCGCACCGTAACCCGCGGACTCGACGGCGGCGATGAGGGCAGCGGGGTCGGCGGGGCCGTCCGCGGCGACCTGCACCTGTGCCTTCTCGGTGGCGTAGTTGACGGTGGCGGTGACCCCGGGGAGCTTGCCGAGCTTCCGTTCGATGCGGTTCGCGCACGAGGCGCAGGTCATGCCCGTGATGTCGAGCTCGACGATGCCGTCCGTCACGACGGCACGACCTCGTACCCCGCCTCGGCGACCGCACCGCGGAGGGCACCGGCGTCGACGGGTGCGTCCGAGGTGACGGTCACCGACGAGGCACCGCCGGGGACGAGCGCGACGGCGACGTCGGACACCCCCTCGAGTTCGGTGAGTTCCTCGGTCACGCTCAGCACGCAGTGCTCGCAGGTCATGCCCTCGACGAGCAGCAGTTCGGTGGTCACGGTGTCTCCTCCTGTGGTTCGGGTGCGGGCGGCGGTCACGAGCGCACGAGCCGGGCGATGGCCTGGCTCGCTTCGCGGACCTTCTCGTCCGCGGCGTCGCCACCCTCGGCGACCGCCTCGGCGACGCAGTGCTTGAGGTGGTCCTCGAGCAGCGACAGCGCCACGCGTTCGAGCGCCCGGTTCGCCGCCGAGATCTGGGTGAGGACGTCGATGCAGTACGTCTCGTCCTCGACCATGCGGGCGATGCCGCGTACCTGGCCCTCGGCGCGACGGAGCCGCTTGAGCAGGTCGTCCTTGTCGCCGATGTACCCGACGTGTTCGTGCATGGTGGCCTCCACGGTCCTCAATACGGTACCCCCCTAGGGTATTCCCTCGGATCGACCCCCGGACACGAACGAGGGTATTCACCTCGCCGTGCCGTCGATGTCATGATTTCGACCATGACCGATCCGGCGACGAACGGCTTCCGCAGACTGCGGTTCGCCGACGGCGACGGTTCCGACTACTCCGACATCTTCGAGGCGGAGTACCACGGGTCCGACTTCGCCTCGGAGACGTACGCGACGAACGACACCCGCTACGAGTACACCGTGGTGGGCGACGACGACCTGACGCTGCGGACCATGCGTGCCGAGGGTGGGCGACGCGGCGGGGTGATCGGGGCGCGGGCGGACCACGTGGTCTTCTGGCTCACCAGGGGCCGACTCGAGATGCACTTCCCCGACCGCACGCGCGTGGTCGAGCCGGGCAGCCCGTACATCGCGAGTGCGTCCGAGGCGTACCGCTTCGAGTCGGACGGCACCGTCTACAACGGGGTGCACATCGCCGACTCGTTCCTGCGGACCGTGGGGCGCGACCTCGGCTACCGGCTGCCGGACGGCCCACTGCTGTTCGAGCAGCAGGACGAGGTCATCGCTCGCCGCGAACCGCTGCGCCACCTGATCGGGGAGCTCGGCCCGGCCCTCGTGGACGACCGCGTGGTCGGTCCGATGCGGACGGCCCTGAACCGTCGCCTGGCGATCGTCGTGCTCGACACCTTCCCGATCCGCAACCGCGGCGACGACGTCCCCGTCGCGAACCGCCTGCGCGACGCGATCCGCTACGTCGAGCAGCACGCGGCCGAACGTCCGGCGGTGTCGGACATCGCCGCGGCGTGCGGGCTCAGCCAGCGGGGACTGCAGGACGTGTTCGCCCGCACCCTCGACTCCACGCCGCACCGGTTCCTGCGCGAGCACCGGCTCGACCGTGCCCGGAGTGAGCTCCTGCGCGCGGGCGACGACCGGGCCCCCGGTGCGGACGGGGTCGCCGTGGTCGCGCGTCGGTGGGGCTTCACCAACCCGGGCCGGTTCGCCACCGCCTACCGCGAGCGGTTCGGCGAGGACCCCGCCGCCACGCTCCGCACGTCGTTGGCCGCACGCCCCGACAGCGGTCGGTCGTCGTGGCGCGTCCGCCGCGCGGTCGCGTTCATCGAGGAGCACACCGACGAGGACCTCTCCCTGCAGGACATCGCCGACGCCGCCGGGGTCCTGCCGCGACGCCTGCAGCAGCTCTTCCGGGCCGAGCGGGGCGAGTCCCCGATGGCGTGTGCCCGGGCGATCCGCGCCGCTGCAGAACGCAACGCGGCGGACGGAACACGCGAAACCGCCTGAGCGGACGGCCAGGGGGTACAGCCACATCCCCGTGTTTCCGGAGATTCCTGGACTTCCGCCGAATCCGAAAAGTCATGTGTGACGAATCTCTGGTGCAGCCCGTCTCATCCGTGAACAGCAACCGCTGGGAACGCCCGGCGGGTCACTCGGAAGGAACGAACCATGGCTGACTCCATCACCACCACCCCGGCAACCACCGCTGCGGCCCGGACCACTTCGCACGCCGGCTCGAACAGCGGCGTCACCGGCAAGACCGTCATCGACGACACCGTCGTGTCGAAGGTCGCCGGCATCGCGGCCCGCGAGGTCAACGGCGTGCACTCGCTCGGCGGCGGCGCTGCCCGTGCGATCGGCGCCCTCCGCGACGCGATCGGCCAGCGCGACCACGGTCAGGGCGTCAAGGTCGAGGTCGGCGAGAAGCAGGTCGCCGCGGACATCGTCATCGTCGCCGAGTACCCGGTGTCGCTCCAGCAGGTCGCCGACGGCGTCCGCAGCAGCGTCGCACGTGCCCTCGAGCAGATCGTCGGCATGGAGGTCGCCGAGGTCAACGTGACCGTCCAGGACGTCTTCATCCCGGGTGACGACGACGACGACAACGACGAGAAGAAGGAAGCGCGAGTCGCATGAGCAACACACTGATCGGTGCCCTCATCGGCGCCGTCCTCGCAGTCGTCGCACTGCAGTTCGGGTTCTGGGGCTTCGTCCTGGTCATCGTCTTCGGTGCGATCGGGGCCCTCGTGGCCGCCCTCGCCACCGGCAAGATCGACCGTGGCGCCCTGACCGACGTGCTCACCGGGCGCCGGAGCTCCCGGTGAACGCCGGCCCGGACGTCGTCCCGGGCCGCGTCGAGATCACCGCTCGTGCACTGACCTCGCTGGCGCGGGCCGTCGCAGCCGAACGGCTCGGCGCCCCCGCCAAGCGGGTCAGGGTCGGTCTCGGAGACGCGGCCGGAGCGATGGCCCTCGACGTCACCGGCCCGATCGCCGCGGGCGACGACCTCGTCGCCCGTTCGGCCCAGGTCGCCGACGAGGTCAAGCGCCGCGTGAGCGAACTCACCGGCCGCCGCGTCGGCAGTGCCCACATCGAACTCACCGGGATCGTGCGCGAGCGCGAGTCCCGAACCCGGTAGGAGACCATCATGAGCAACGGTTCCGTCGAACGACGCATCCGTCGTCGGAGCGTGCACCGCTCCCGCTCGACCGCAGTGGCGGTGGCGCTGGTGGTCCTCGCACTGGTCGCCGCGTGGATCGGCACCGAGTCGGTCCTGCGGGCGATCGGGCGGCCTCCGCTCCTCGCCGACCCGCAGACCGCCGTCGACGCCGCACTGCAGCCCGACGCCGCGTTCGTCACGATCGCCGAGGTCATCGCCGTCGTGCTCGTGGTCCTCGGCATCGTGCTGATCGTCCTGGCCCTGAAGCCGGGTCGCCAGCACCGCTCGGTCGTCCAGCACGACCGTGGTGCCGTCGTCATCGACACCCGCATCGTCGCCTCCACGGCGGCCAACGCCGCCGGCACGGCAGCAGGGGTCCCCGAGGGCAACGCCTCGGCCACCGCCCGCGGTCGGCGCACCGACGTCCGGATCGTGCCCGTCACCGGCATCCCGGTCGACGAGCAGGCCGTGCAGGCAGCCGTCCGCGACCGCCTCAGTGGTCTCGACGAACGATTCGGCCGGAACATCCGCGTCCGCGTCGACGAGAAGGGGACCCTCGCATGACCAAGAGCAACCGGACCATGAACCGGATCATCCTCTTCGTCCTCGGCCTCGTCGCCGTCGTCGTCGGTCTCACGATCGGCGCGGGCGTTGTGCCCGCCGTGCAGGACGCGATCAAGCCCACCATCGACCTGCCGAGCAGCCTGGACGTCCCCGCGTCCTCGCTCTGGATCGTCGCCGCCGCCTGCGCCGTCGTGATCGTGCTCGCCCTGGTCTGGGTGTTCACCCGCGGCGGGGGCGGCACGTCCGTCGCCGTCCGCGAGCGCTCGGGCGAGGACGCCGTCACGGTGAACGTCGCACTCGTCCGCGACGTCGTCGAGCACGAGCTCGCCGGTGTCCGCGACGTCGTCGGCTCCCGCGTCGACACCTACCTGGTGCGCAAGCAGCGTGCCGCTCGCATCCGCGTCGCGGTCCGCCGCGGCGGGGACGCCGTCTCGGTGCTCGACGCCGTCGACCGCGCCGTCGCGGTCCTCGACCGCACGCTCGGCCGCGAGGTGCCCGTCCTGGTCCACCTGACCGGTGGGACCCGTTCGGCGCTCGCGAAGTCGACCCGCGTCCACTGACACCCGTCAGCCGGACGCGACCCCGGGCCTCCCGGCCCACCGAAGACCCACGCAACACCCACCACCGGGCGAACGCCCGACCGATGAAAGGACCCGTCATGGGACTCGACGACAAGATCAAGAACGCTGCCCAGGACCTCGCCGGCAAGGCGAAGGAGGCAGTGGGGAACGCCACGAACGACGACTCCAAGGTCGCCGAGGGCCAGAAGGACCAGGCCTCCGCGAGCGTCAAGAAGACCGGCGAGGACGTCAAGGACGTCTTCAAGAACTAGGACGCTCGATGCGTGTCGGGGCACTCGCGACGTCGAGTGCCCCGATGCGTTCCGCGGACCCGAACGAGGAGGAACCATGCAGCACGACCCCCATGCGCACACGCAGGTCACCGAGGTGGCCCTGCCCGCAGAACTGACGGAGCCGCTGCCCGACGACGCGACCCCCGCGATGCTCATCGCGCGAACCGCGGCGGAGACGGCGCTCGGCGTGCCCGGCGTGCACCACCTCGGCGGGACCGTGTCCCGAGCAGCCGACGAAGTGCGGAAGCGGCTCGGCCGCTCCGCCGGGACCGCCGGTGTGCAGGTCGACGACGAGGACGGCACCTTCGCGGTGCAGGTCTCCGTGATCGTGACCTACCCGCGGAACGTCCGCGAGGTCGCCGACGAGGTGAAACGACAGGTCGCCGCAGCAGCCGGCCAGGTCGCATCCGTGCCGACGACCGTTGACGTCCGCGTGCTCGACGTGCACGGACCGTTCGACGACGAGCCCTCGCCCGTCGAGCGAGCGGCCACTGCTGTCGGCGATGCCGTGCAGGACGCCGCGAAGGCGACGAGCGAGACCACGAAGCGTGTGGCGACGGCGACCGTCGACGCCACGAAGCAGGCGGCCGACGCGACGGCCGAGGCGACGAAGCGCGCTGCGGACGCCACGGCCGACGTCACGAAGCAGGCCGCCGAGGTCACCGCCGACGCCACCAAGCGTGCGGCCGACGCAACGGTCGACACCGCCAAGCGTGCGGCGGCGGCCACCGCCGAGGCGACCAAGCAGGCTGCCGATGCGACAGCCGACGCCACCAAGCGTGCGGCCGACGTGTCCGCGGACGCCGCTGCACAGGCCGTGGACGCGACGACCGCCACCGCCGGCCGTGTGCACGAAGCCGCGTCCGATGCGCTCGACCGTGCGTCCGAGGGCGCACGGGACGCCGCTGACACCGCGCGCGACGCCGCCGGCCGTGCACGTGCGGCCGTCGCAGCCGACGAGGACACTGCGACCCCCGTCGTGTCCTCCGAGACCGCTGCCGACGCCGCCGTGCGTGCCGCCGACTCCGCCGAGGACGCCGCGCAGGACGCCGCCGACGCCGCAGCCGACGCGAGCGAGGCAGCGCGGGCAGCAGCCCGCGACGGCGACCAGCCGGCCGCCCCGACCACGGACCGACCGTGACCACCGCCTGGTCCGGCGGTCGTCGGCCCCGCACCCGACGACCCCGGCCGCGCGGTGTCTGGATCGCCGGCGGCGTCGGTGTGGTCCTGGTCGCCGGGGTCCTGCTCGGGGCGTTCCTGCCCCTGGTCGGGTTCCTCGGCGGCATCACCGCCACGACCGCGGGCCTCGTGCCGTTCCCGTTCGTGCGGGTCACGGTCGTCGCGGTCCTCGGGCTGGTCGTCGTGCTGGCGCTCCTCGCGACGGCGCTCACCCGTCGGCACACCACGACGGCGACGATCTCGGTCGTGCTCGCCGTCCTGGTGAGCATCGCCGTCACGATCGTCCCCGTGGTGCTGGTGGCCGTCGGGTCCGCCGACCGCGCCGGCGACGTGTGGCCCATCATCACCGAGCTCTGGCAACGCTTCACCGGCTGATCCGCCGGCACCTGCACCATCGACCAAGGAGTCCCACCATGCGCAACCGCATCATCGTCATCGTCCTGATCGTCCTCGTCGGGTTCTGGTTCGGCTCCCGCGCCAACCGTCCGGTGATCAAGACGTCCAAGGGCGAGACCGTCCGCAAGGCCTGGAACGACCCGCACGCCCGCAAGGCCCGCAAGAAGCTGGGCAAGAAGATCGCCAAGGCCGCGAAGCGGCACGGCTGACACCTCCCGCATCACCATCGGATCACGACACGGACGAATCGTGTCGTGATCCGTGTCATGTTCGGCCTCTTCACGACATTGTCGTAGTGAAGGGAGCACCGTGGACAACACCGCAGATGACGACGCCGGCCTCGCACGGCGCCTCGCCTCGGGGGACAGAGCAGCACTCGCGACCGCGTTCGACCGGTTCGCGCCCACGCTCACCCGGTACGCGTGGGCGATCGCGGGCAGCAAGCAGGACGTCGAGGAACTGGTCCAGGACACGTTCCTGACGCTCTGGCAACGCGCCGACGGCCTCCAGCTCCCCACCGGCACGCTCCTGCCGTGGCTGTTGGTCGTGTGCCGCAACCACGCGAAGAACCTCGGTCGCCGCAACGCGAAGCACGCCGGCGACGAACTGCCCTTCGACCTCGCCGCCCCCGCCGACACCACCGATGCTTCCGAGCAACTCCGGTGGGTCCGGAGCGAGATCGCCGCGTTGCCGGAGACCGATCGCCGCATCTGCGAGCTGTGCCTGCTGCAGGGGTACTCCTACGCCGAGGCCGCACAGCTGCTCGGACTCAGTGTCGGAGCGGTCACCCAGCGGGTCTCGCGGTCCCGCCGACGACTCAGGAAGGCGGTGACGCACGATGAACACTGAACCTCCCGAGGGAGACGACCTGCAGCGCATGCTCGTCTCGATGAAGCAGAACGTCCTCGAGCGGGCCACCCCTCGCCCGAAGCGCCACGGCCGTCGTGTCGGCATCGCGATCGGCGTCGTCGGGGTGCTCCTGCTCGGAGCCGCCGGCGGTGGGGTCGCACTCGGCCTCATCCCGACGTCGATCACCGCGGAGCCCACTCCGACCGCGTCACCGTCCACGGAACCGACGCAGACCGAGACGCCGTCGGGCGCCCCGGTCGTCGGACAGCCGACGCCGACGTCGACACCATCGGCGACGCCCACCTCCACACGGGCGCCGTACTCGCTGTCGGACCCGGACACGTGGACGATCTCCGGCAGCGAGGTGGGGCCGATCGCGCTCGGCGGGGAGTACACCGCCGAGACGGACGACCTGGACGGCGTGTACACGGCGAGCGACGGCTGCCTGAACCCGAACGTGGTGTTCTGGTACGCGGACGACCGCAACAACCCGGCACTGACCGTCGTGAAGGCGGACGACGGAACGATCGCGAGCGTCATGGTCGGGATGAACTCCGACGAGGTGGCGGGACCGACGACGGCTGCGGGACTCGGGACCGGCAGCACCCTCACCGAGTTGCGAGCGGCGTACCCGGACCTGCACTACACGGAGCCGGGCAACGACGCCGCCCAGCCGTCGGACTCGCCCTACGGCGGCTGGACGACCACCGTCAACGGGGTGTTCGTGAGCTTCCGGTTCCCATCCGTGGGCTCGGGCGAGCGGGCGAACTCGGTCTGGGTCAGCACCGTCGACCAGTCGCCACCGACGGAGTTCTGCGGCTGACGCCGCGTCCGGACAGGAGGCCCGGATCACCTGCGCCGATCGGCGCACGTGATCCGGGCCTCCCGTCCGCTACCCTC
Organism: Curtobacterium sp. PhB172; assembly: GCF_003752545.1. NCBI lineage: Bacteria > Bacillati > Actinomycetota > Actinomycetes > Micrococcales > Microbacteriaceae > Curtobacterium > Curtobacterium sp. PhB172. Next base: position 109,207 of record NZ_RKIF01000012.1, on the reverse strand, counting down.
GCGACGTGAAGCGTCTCTCCCCCGGCCAGCGCTGGGTCATCGGTCTCGGCGCGTTCGCGCTCGTCTGTCTCGTCGTCGGCATCATCGCGATCGCCGTCGGCGCCGGTTGGGGGATCCTCCTCGTCGTCGCCGGGCTGCTCCACCTCGGCCTCACCGGAGTCACCGGAGCACTCGTGTGGACGTCGACCCCGACGATCGGTCCGAAGCCGATCCGACGCTCCGCAGCGTGGCCCGGCACCACACACCGGGTGTTCTCGTACGGCACGCTGCGGCAGCCGCTCGTGCAGGAGTCGCTGTTCGGCGAACACGTCCCCACCACCCCGGACACGCTGCCCGGCTGGCGACTCGACTGGGTGACGATCACCGACCCCGAGGTCATCCGGGCGAGTGGCTCGGACCGCCACCCGATCCTCCGCCGGGGCGCAGCGGGCGACGTCGTCGACGGCGTGGCTCTGACCCTGGGCCACGAGTGGCACCTGCGTGCCGTCGACGCGTACGAGGTGTCGGACTACCAGCGCATCCGGGTCGAGCTCACCTCGGGTCGGTCGGCCTGGGTCTACGTGGCGGCCGACGAGGTCTGAGCCGCTGCCAAGCGCGCGAGGCCCTCGTCGATCGACACCGACGGGGCCCACTGCAGGTCGGCTCGGGTGCGGCGCTGGTCGAACCAGTGCGCCGTGGAGAGCTGCTCGGCGAGGAACCGCGTCATCGGCGGCTCGTCCTGCCCCGGACGCACCCGCCACACGGCCTCGACCAGCGACCCCGCGGCCCGTGCGACCGCTGCCGGCACGTGCCACCGCGGTACCGCGACCCCCGAGGCCGCGCAGATCCCGGCGAGCAGGTCCGCGACCGGCCGGGGCTCGCCGTTCGTGACGACGTAGGCGTTGCCGTGCACCCCGTCGTCGGCAGCGTGCTCGAGCGCCGCGACCATGGCCGACGCGGCGTTGTCCACGTACAGGGTGTCGATCAAAGCGGCACCGGAGTCGAGCAACGGCAGTCGCCCGGCCCGTGCCCGCTCGACGATGCGGCCGATCAACTGCGTGTCCCCCGGGCCCCACACCAGGTGCGGCCGGACGGCGACGACGGCGAACCCCGGAGCGTCGGCGTCGAGCGCGAGCAGTTCGGCCGCGGCCTTCGTGCGGGCGTAGTCGCCGCGCGCGTGCTGCGGTTCGGCGACGCCCGCTCCGGCCCCGACGAGCGACGATCCGGTGTGCGCGACCGACGGCGACGACACGAACACGAAGCGCCGGGCACCGGCACGACGTGCGGCGTCGACGAGCGTTCGAGTGCCCTCGACGTTCACGCGGACGAAGTCGGCCGGATCACCGGCCAGGGAGACCTTCGCGGCGAGGTGCACGACGGCGTCGACACCGTCGACCGCGCGTGCCACGGCTGCGGCGTCGGTCATCGATCCGGCGACGTCCCGCACGCCCGCGACCCCGGACGGCCGTCGCTGGAACGTGCGGACCTCGTGTCCGGCGTCCCGCACGGCTGCGGCCGTGGCCTGTCCGAGGAACCCGCTCGCCCCGGTGACCAGGACCCTCACGGGCGGACCATCCGTCCACCCGATAGCACCACGGTGGCCCAGCGGGACAGCCGGGCGCGGTCGACCTTCGAGTTGTGCCGGATGTCGGTCGGCAGCACGGGCACGGTCAGCACCGCTGCGAGCGGGACCCCGGCCGCGGCCCGGACCGACGCGGCCAACGCCGGCGGAGCCAGGGCGGGCCGTCGGGCACGTCGCCCGCCGGTGGTCTCGACGACGGCCACGACCTGCTGCGTCCCGCGCGGGCCGATCCCCGCCACGCCGGCACGGCCGACCCCGGGAACGCCCTCGATGCGCTGCTCCGGTCCGACCGGGGTGACGACACCGTCGGGGGTGGTGAGCACGTGCTGCATCCGCCCCTCGACCCAGAGGCGCCCGGAGGCGTCCAGGTGTCCGACGTCACCGGTGCGGTGTCCGCGCGGGTCCTCGACGCCGAGCCGCGCGACGCGGTTCGTCCGCCAGAGCCGGTCGTAGTGGTCGCGCACGTGCGGTGCCACGACGACGATCTCGCCCGTGACGCCCGCCGCGTCGGTCAGCGCACCGGTCGCAGCACCCGCGGTGTCGAGCGGCGCGATCCGCACCCGCACGTTCGCCGCCGGGAGTCCGACGCAGATGCCCTCGTCGTCCGAGGCCGCTGCCGAACGGACGCCGTCCAGGTCGACGTCGGTCATGAGCAGCCCCTCGGTCATGCCGTAGGGGGTGTGCGCACTCGCGTTCGGCATCAGCTCGGTCGCCGCGGTCAGCAGCGCGGCCGACACCGGGGCGCCCGCCGACAGGAACAACCGGACGCGCGCGAGCGCCGCGCGATCGGCGTCGGTCAGCACCGATGCCGTCGCCACGACGTTCGCCAACGCCGCCGGCGACAGGAACACCACCGTCGCGTCCGCCGCGGCCACCGAGGCCGCAACGGCGTGCGCCGTCAGGGTCCGGGGCGCGGTGACGTCCATGTCCGGCGCCACCGACCGGGCACCGAGGGCCGGACCGAGCAGCGCGAAGGGGGCGAAGCCCGCGACGAGGCCGGTGCCGACACCGATGTCGTACTGGGCCGCCAGGACGTCGCGGACGGCACCGAGCTGTCCGTGCGTGTAGACGACGCCCTTCGCCGGTCCGGTCGACCCGGAGGTGAACAGGATCGCGGCGGGGGCGTCGGACGCCGGCACCGTGGGCAGCACGGAACCGTGGGCGAGCCGACGGGCTCCCCGCCGGGCGACGTCGACGAGCGTGTGCTCGACGCGCAGCGCACGCCGTGCGGGTGCGGGCAGCGGGACCGTCGCGATGCGCCGACCCGGCCAGCCGAGTGCACGAGCGGCTCCGAGGCCGGGCAGCGCGCCGATGATCCAGTCGGGCCGGGCTCCGCGGACCGCACGGGTCAGGCCGCGCAGCCCCAGTCCGGCATCCGCCACCACGACGACCGCGCCGATCCGCACGCAGGCGTACAGGACGGCCGTCAGGTCGGCTCCCGGGGTGACGAGGAGCGAGACCCGGTCACCGCTCCGGACACCGAGGTCGTCCAGCCCGGCGGCGATCTCGTCCACCCGACGGGCGAGCAGACGCCACGTGATCGTCCGGGGGCCGCCGGCCGCGGCCATCTCGACCAGGGCGGGTTCGTCGCTGTCGCGCAGGTCCTCGAGCGCGGCGCCGAGCGGGCGGCTCACGTCGGTCGACTGGTCGGCGTCGACCGGGAGGCCCTTCTCGGCTGGAGCAGGCACGTGTCCGTCCGGCAGGCGGTCGCCGATCCAGTCGAACACCGCCCCCGCCACGTCGGCGTCGTCGGGCAGCAGGTGGCCGGCACCCTCGAACCGGTGCACGTCGGCCTGCGGCAGCCGCTCGGACAGGTCGTCGAGGTAGCGCTCCAGGAACACCGGGTCGCGGGGACCCCAGAGCAGCAGCGCCGGGACGTCGAGCGCAGCGACCCCGGCGGCGATCCGGTCGAGCTCGGGCGCACTCCGGTGCCGGGCGTCGACGGGGATGTCCGCCACGAACCCGCCGATGCCACCACGACGCGCGGCACCGCGGTAGGGGGCACGGTAGCCGTCGGCCACGGCACGGTCGAGCTTCGGGTGCGCGATGCCGAGCGTCGTCTCGAGGAACGCCGGCGTCACGACGGTCGCACGGCCGAGCAGCCCCGGGCCCAGGGCGAGCCGCAGCGGCGCCGGGATCGGGGCGTCGTCGGGCTGGTGCACGGCGGTGTTGCACGTCACCACGGCAGCCAGGACGTCGGGGTGGTCGACCGCCCAGCCGAGCGACACGACTCCGCCCCAGTCGTGGCCGAGGGTGACGACCGGGCCGGTCAGCCCGAGTTCGTCGGTCAGGGCGCCGAGGTCCGCGACGCGCTGCGGCAGCCCCCGTTCCACCCCGGTGCGCTCCGAGAAGCCCATGTCGAGCTGGTCGACGGCGACCACGCGCCAGGCCGGGCCACCGGCCTGGGCGACCTCGAGCGAGGTGCGGAGCACCGACCGCCACAGGTACGACCACGTCGGGTTGCCGTGCACGCACAGGATGGTGCCGACCGGTTCCACGCCGAGCGCCGCCAGGGACCCGGCCGTGTCCAGGAGGTGCCAGGTGCGCGCGGCGCGATCCGTCCCCACGGGCTCGGCCGGAACGTCGCTCCGCAAGCTCCGCGACGCCCCGGAACCGGCCCGCGTGGGCCCACCTCCCGAACGGTTCTCGGACCATTCCGGCACCGTGACCAGGCGCGACCAGGCCGGGTCGAGTCCGGGCAGGGAGGGCGCCTGCGTCGCCGGAGCCGTGCTCGCGGCGACGCGGGGCAGCCGGGACCTCACCAGTGGAGTTCCATCATCGCCGTGTTGATGCCGGAACCGACGCCACCCAGGAACACGCGGTCACCGCGGCGGATGCCGCCGGACTCGACCTCGTCGGCCAGGGTGATCGGGATCGACGCCGGGCCGACGTTGCCGAAGCGCTGGTAGGTGGTGGGGACCTTGTCGCGCGGGATGCCGATGGCCTCGACGAACGCGTTGGTGTGCACGTCGGAGACCTGGTGCAGGACGTAGCGGTCCATGTCGGCCCAGTCGAAGTGGGCGCGGGCCTCGGTCCAGGCCGCGACGACGAGCTCCATGCCGCCCTTGAGCAGCATCTTGGCGTCCGTGAACATGCCGTCCACGCTGCCGACGCACAGGTCGTACCACTGGGTCGCCGCGCGGGTGACGCCGCCGACGATCCGGTGTCCCTCGGGGTGCAGGTCCGCCGGGCCCAGCACGGCGGCCGCGGCACCGGACCCGAGGGTCAGGCTCGCGAACTCGCTCATGAAGTCCTTGCGGTTCCGACCGCCCTGGTTCAGGCGGTCGATGGTGTTGAGCTGCACCTGGTCGGCGTCCTCACCGTCGACGACGAGCGCGTACTTGATCTGACCGGAGTCGATCATGCCCGCGGCGACGCTCATGGCGTTGACGAACCCCAGGCAGGCGTTCGCGATGTCGAAGTTGATCGCGGACGACGGCAGACCGAGCCCGTGGTGCAGGCGCACGGCGACCGACGGCTCGAGGTGCGGACGGGTCACCGAGGTGTTGATCAGCAGGCCGATCTCGTCCGGGCGCACCCCCGCCTCGGCCATGGCACGACGGCCGGCGTCGATGGCGGCGTCCTGGAAGGTCTGGCCCTCGCCCCAGTTGCGGCGCTCGATCACACCGGCGACCCGCTCGAGCAGTCCCATCGGCAGACGGAGGCGGCGGAGCACGCCACGCAGCCGCGCTTCGATGTCCGCAGAGGTCGTCACGCGTTCGGCGGTCGTCGTCGCCACGGACAGCAGCGAGACGTTGTGGTGCTTCGCCGTGGCGTTGCCGGGCTGCTCGGGTTCACTGCTCGGCGCCCGGTCACTGCTCGCTGCCCGGTCGACCGGCCGTTCCGTCATGATCGTCACCGACACATACTTCCTCATTTCACCTGTGTGTGCAGTCCGGCTCGGCTGGACGCGCGGTGTCAGGCGTCCTTCGGGAGCTTCCGGATCTTGCTGCGACGGCGTCGACGGTCGGGCACCATCGAGCGCATCTCCTCGAGCTTGCCGAAGCAGAGCAGCCGGTCACTGGCCTGCAGCTCGACGCCACTGCGCGGGTTCGGGATGACGGTCGCGCCCCGGTGCAGGGTCAGCACCGTGATGTCCCGGTCCCACAGCCCGGACTCCTTGATCGTCTTCCCGACCAGGTCGGCGTTGGTGTGCACGAGCAGCTCGGCGACGCCGTAGCCCGTCGAGACACTGAGCCGCTGGCGCACGTCGATCTCGGGGAAGGCCACCTGGTTGCCGATGAAGTCGATGATCGCGCCGGCGACGTCCAGGCCCGTCGCACGCTCGATCCCCTCGAGCCCCGGTGACGAGTTGACCTCCATCACGAGCGGACCGTCGTTGCCCTCGAGCATGTCGACACCGGCGACCTTGAGCCCCATGATCTGCGCCGACCGAACAGCGACCGCCTCGTACTCGGGCGACAGCGTGACCTTCTCGACGGTGCCGCCACGGTGCACGTTGGACCGGAACTCGTCCCCCGACGCCGTCCTGCGCATCGCGGCCACCACCCGGTCGCCGACGACGAGGGCGCGGATGTCACGGCCACGGCTCTCCGAGATGAACGACTGGATCAGGACGTTCTGCTTCGTCGAGTGCAGGGTCTCGACGATCGACTCGGCGACCTTCTCCTCCGGTGCCAGGATCACGCCGATCCCCTGCGTGCCCTCGAGCAGCTTGATCACGACCGGGGCCCCGCCGACCCGTTCGATCGCGCCGCGGACGTCGGCCCGGCTGTTCACGAACGTCGTCGCGGGCATGCCGATGTGGTGGCGGGACAGGATCTGGTTCGCCCGGAGCTTGTCGCGGGAGTTCGTGATGCCGGTCGCGGTGTTCGGCGTGTACACGTCCATCTGCTCGAACTGCCGCACCACCGCGGTGCCGTAGTAGGTGATCGAGTTGCCGATCCGGGGCAGCACCGCGTCGTAGTCGGACAGGAGCCTGCCGCGGTACAGCAGGTCCGGGTCCTCGCCGGACAGGTCGATCGCGAAGCGCAGCGTGTTCAGCACCTTGACGTCGTGGCCGCGGTCGAGCGCCGCAGCACGGAGGCGCTGGGTCGAGTACGCCTGCGGGGCGCGGGACAGGATGGCGAGTTTCATCGAGGGGTTCTCCGCGGGGTGGGATCGACGGCGACGGTCCATCCAAGCACGCCCGCGCCGCGATGCCGCCGACCGCCTCGGAGAGCGAGCGCGTTGTACTTTCTTGACGCATGTGCGGTACGTTGGATTGACTGATCGGACGGTACGCAATGACGAAGAACCAGCACGGTCTCCGGGCGACCCGGAGCAACCGGACCCCTCGGCTCGCAGGGTCCGGACGATCGACGTCGCGGCGAGCCGCGTCGTCCGAGTGGCGTGTCCGATCGCGGAGACCGTCCTCGACCGAGCCGGTCACGGCGCCGACCGCCACCTCCACCGGTCCGGCCGACGACCTCCGGGATCGCCTCGTGGCCGCACTCCTGCGGCACGTCGACCTGATCGACCTCGCCGAGGTCGAGCGCGTGAACGGATCGATGGACGCCGTCGCCGAGCGGATGCTCGCCAGCATCCCCGGCGCCGATGTACTCGACGACCGCGTCGGACCGTTCTACGACACCGCCGGCCTGCGGAACTGGTTCCGGATGAGCCGCCAGACCCTCGACGCGCAAGCCAAGGTCGGCGACGTGCTCTGCGTGATGTCAGCCGATGGCTTCCGGCTCTACCCGTCGTTCCAGTTCGATGCACGGGGCATCCTGCTGCCACGGTTGCGCGACGTCCTGGCTGGCCTGGACCCCGAGCGGGTCGACCCCTGGGGCGATGCCGTGTGGTTGAACGCGCCGGCGGACGAACTCGACGGGCTCACGCCGGCCCAGGCGCTCCGGACGGACCGCGCGGACGAAGCGGTCCGTCTCGCCGCGCTCGCCGGAGCGTTCCGACTCGGATGACCACCGCCGCACGCACCGACGTCGTCCAGGCCGCACCACCGGCCGGTCTCGACCTGACCGGCTTCCCCGACGGGGGCAGACTCCCCGCCGAGGCGTTCCGCGCGCACCTCGCCGAGTTCGCGCCCTGGTACTTCGCCAGCCACCCCCACGGTCGCTTCAACCTCCGGGACCCGAACGGCACGTGCTGCTTCGCAGCCGCAGCTTCGACCGCTGTCCGAGAGTTCTTCGGCCCGAAGGTCCGCCGCAACGAAGTGAGCGCTGCCGACGCTGCCGTCCTCCGCGTCTCGACGATCACGCCGCCGTCCGATGCGAGCTCCGCCCACGTCAGTGGCGCCGGCGCCGCACGCTTCGGGGTGACGAGCGAACTCACGACCATGGGCGACTACGCCGTCACCCAGGCATGGGCCGAGCTGTTCAAGGACCGGGTCGATGCGCTCCGCTACGACTCGCGATTCGACCCGGGGGGCGAGGCGTGGGCACTGTTCGGAACCGCGGGGCCGGCACCGTCGCTCGGCGGCGCGACCGCGGTCATCGACGGAGCACGTGCGGCCGAGGCAGCCGGCGTCACGGTGCTGCCCGGGCCGCCGCGGAAGAGCGCCGTCCGGATGGTGCCGAACCCGCCCGCCTGACCGGCACGGTCGCGCATGGGACAGGATGGGCACATGGCCCGTGCTCCGAAGTCCCCCGACGGTGGGCTCGTCGTCGCCGGCTGGCGCGAGTGGGCCGGCCTGCCGGACCTCGGGCTGCCGTGGATCAAGGTCAAGCTCGACACCGGTGCGCGCAGCTCGGCACTGCACGCGTTCGACCTCGAAGAACTCCCCGGCAACCGGGTCCGGTTCTCGGTGCACCCGTGGCAGGACACCGATGCCGACGCCGTCACGATCGAGTGCGACGTGCACGACCGGCGCATCATCCGCAGCTCGACGGGGCACACTCAGGAGCGGATCGTCGTGCTCACCACGATCACCCTGGCCGGGCGCGCCGTCGTGTCCGAGGTCACCCTGAGCAACCGCGACCAGATGGGGTTCCGGATGCTCGTCGGGCGCGAGGCCCTGCGGCAGGGCTTCCTCGTCGATCCTGCGAGGTCCTTCATGGCTGGTCGGGCGCCGAAGGAGATCCGGCGCCGCAACCGCGGGCGCGGCTGAGCGCTGCTCGCCACACGGCACGGGCCGTGGGCGCGACCGGTCGGCGGCCTGGAGGCGCGGTGCGGGGCCGCCACGGGCCTCCCGTCCGCCTCGGCGACCGCCCAGGGCGCGGGCTGGGTCAGCGGCCGAGGTGGCGGCCGAGGAAGGCGAGTTGCTGCGGTGCCAGGCGGCGCCAGTAGCCGTGCGTGTGGGCGCCGGGCTCGAAGCCCCCGGCGGGTGGCGTCGCGAAACCGTCGACGTAGGCGTGGGCCGCCCGAGCGAACCCGTCACCGTTGCCGCAGTCGACACGGACCGCGATCCCGTCGAGCGCGCGCTGCCGACCGAGGACCGTGTTCGCACGGAAGTCGGCCGCGTCGTCGAAGGCTCCTCGGGCGGTGTCCGCTGCTGACGTCCAGAGCGCCGGACTGATGGCCGACACGGCGCGGACGCGGGACGCACCGAGCACCCCGCCGAGCCGGAGTGCGCCGAACCCGCCCATCGAGTACCCGGTCAGCGCGAGCCGGTCGGTGTCGAACCCGCGCCGCGCGATCCGGGGCAGGAACTCGTCGACGACCATCGCCGCGGGGTCGTCCCCGTCGGAACGGTGGTGCCAGTAGCGGTTGCCGCCGTCGATCGAGGCGATCGCGAACGGAGCGCCGCCGCCCGTGATGTGCGCCGCGAGGAACCGGTCCCAGCCGAGCGCCCGCCCGAAGAACGCCGAGTGGTCGTCGCCGTAGCCGTGCAACGCGACGGCCACCGGCAGCGGGTTGTCCGACGCCGGGGCGGCGATGGTCCAGCCGACCGTGCGCCCCTTCCTGGAAGCCGACACGAAGGTGCCGGAGACCGAGGGGACCGGGTCGACGTCGGGGATCGTGCCGTCGGCACCGTTGAGCCCGAGCACGCGGTACATCGTCGACCGACCCGGCAGCAGGTCGAGGTTCACCGCCTCGGCCGCTGCACCCGCGGCGACGATGCCGACTCCCCCGATCAGCAGCGCCCGACGGGTGATCGTCGACGCGCGCGAACGGGTCATCCGAGGGGCACCGTTCCGTCAGAGGTCACGCGCTTCATCACGAGGGTCGAGGAGAGTCGCTGCACACCGGGCAAGATACCCAGCGTGGCGTCGGAGAACCCGGGGCGCTGACAAGCGGTCAGGCTGCTGCGACGAGCGCGGCGGCGACCGTGCGCGCCGTCGCCGTGCCGACCGACGGATCGCGCAGACGCATCGCGAGGTACCCGGAGACGACGAGCAGCAGCTGGTCGGCCAGGGCGCCGGCGCGCTCACCGACGACGGGTGCGGCACGTTCGGTCAGCCGGGTCCGGAGCGCACCGGTCTCGCGGTCGAGCACCTCGTGCACCTCGGCGGGGGCGTCCGCGTACTCGGCAGCGGTCCCGAGGAACGCGCACCAGCGCGAGCCGGCGGCGGTCGACCGGTAGTCGTCGAGCGCGTCGAACACCGCGAGCAGGCGCCCACGATCGTCGGGAGCAGCCTCGACCGCGCGGTCCCACGTGGCGAGCCAGTCGTCGTGCCGGCGGTCGAGGGCCGCGGCGACCAGGGCTTCCTTGCTCGCGTAGCCGCGGTAGAGCGTGGCGCTCGAGATCCCGGCGCGGTCGAGCACGGCGTCGATCGGGGTGGCGGCGATGCCGCGCGTGAAGAAGAGCTCCTCGGCCGCGTCGAGCAGCCGCTGCTCGGTTCCTGGACGCATCGCCATGCAAGCACCCTAGGCTCTCAAAAGTGAAACGATCGTTTTTGTTACGACAGTGGGTCCTCCTCGGCAGCGGGCTGGCCCTCATCGCCGCGACGTACGGGCTGGTACGCCTGGCGTTCGGCCTCTTCCTGCCCGACGTCCAACGCGACCTCGGCCTGCGCCCGGACGCCGCCGGTTGGGTCTCCTCGGGGGCCTCGGCGATGTACTGCGTCGGCGCGGTGGTCGGGTTCCTGGTCGCCGCACGCGTTCCCCGGGTGCTCGTCGCCGCAGCCGCCGCGGTCGCCGGGGTCGGTGCGCTCACGATGGCAGCGGCGCCGGGGCCGTGGTCCTTCGGGATCGCCGCCGTGGTCGCCTCCACCGGGGCCGGGCTCGCCTCCCCGGCCCTCGTGCAGCTCGTGTCACGCGCGGTGCCCGGTTCCGCGCAGGGAACGGCGCAGGCGGTCGTCAACTCGGGGACCGGTCCGGGGCTGGTCGCCGCCGGGGCGCTCGCACTCGTGCTCCTGCCGGACTGGCGGACGGCCTGGGCGTGGTCCGGGGTCTTCGCACTCGTCGTCGGCGTCTTGCTGTCGGCGGTGTCCCGTGGGAGCGGGTCCGGTGGCGACCGGCCAGCCGCACCGGGGACGGCGTGGTTCGCAGCGCACCGACGGGTCATCGCGCTCGCGTTGCTCTTCGGCGCCGGGTCGGCGGTCGTGTGGACGTACGGCCGCTCCGCGCTGGTCGACGCCGGCGCGCCCGTCGTGGTGTCGGTGTCGGCGTGGATCGCGCTCGGGGTCGGCGGTGCTGCGGTCGCCGTGACGGCACGGTGGACGAGCGGACTCCGCGCACGGACGCTCTGGGCGCTGACCGCGGGCGCCGTGGCGGTGGCGGTCGTCGCACTCGGTACCGCGCCGCAGTCCACGGCGCTGGCGATGCTGGCGTGTGCGGTGTTCGGTTGGGGCTACACGGCCGCGACCGGCGCGTTGATCGCCTGGACGACCGAACTCGACGCTGCGCGGTCGTCGGCCGGGACGTCGATGCTCTTCGTCGCGCTCGTGCTCGGGCAGGCCGTGGGAGCGGCGGCAGCGGGAGCGCTCGTCAGTACGGCGGGCTACGCGGCGACGTTCCTGGTCGGGGCGGGCGTCACCGCGGCGAGCGCCGTGCCCGCCGCGGTCGGCAGGCGCGGAGGCCCTCCGCACGGTGACGCCGCCGTCACAGGAGCGGACGCACCTCGATCTTCCGGTTGCACGCCTGCGACGCCTCGTGCGCCACACGGAGCGCGGTCTCGGCGTCCGGCAGCTCCATGACCCAGAACCCCGCGACGAACTCGGAGCTGTCGGCCACCAGTCCGGGCGTGGTGTCCGAACCACCACCGCGGGCGTCGACGACGGTGCCGTCGGCGGGCGCGGACACCCCGGCGGCGAACACGACGGCGTCACCCAGGCGTTCGTTCAGGGCGTCGACCGCAGTGGCCTCGGCCTCGGTGGCGGACTCCGTCCGACCGGCGGCGACGGCCTGCCCGTCGTCGATGACGTTGACGAGGAACTGCATGGTGACTCCCCTGCTCGTTGGCGGGAGGCTACTCCCCGACCACCCGCTTCCGTGACGCTCCGTGACGGGCGACGGGACCGCGAACCCTGGGACGTGCCTACGCTCCCTCCGACGGCGACCCGGCCGCCCACGACCACGGAGTACCCGATGCCCCACGACACCATCGCTCGTCGAGTCGACGAGTTCAACGCCGGCTTCACCGCGCAGATCGGCCCCGAGCTCAGCGCCGTGTTCGACCGGGAACAGGCCGACCTGCGTGCCGACGGCGTCCCCGACGGCGTCCTCGCCGTCGGGGACGACGCGCCGGATGCTCCGCTGCTGGACGCGACGGGCGCCGCCACGTCACTGGGCGCCGCGCGTTCTGACACGCCGACCGTGCTGGTGTTCTACCGCGGCGCCTGGTGCCCGTACTGCAACCTCACGCTCCGCACCTACCAGCAGGAGCTGCTCCCCGCACTGCAGGGACGCGGGGCACGCCTCGTCGCCGTCTCGCCGCAGACCCCCGAGGGCACCGAGCTGTCGATCGCGAACGGCGAGCTGGCGTTCCCGGTCCTGTCCGACCCGGAGAACGTGCTCGCCGGTCGGTTCGGCGTCGTCACGGCACCGAGCCCGGAGGCTCGAGCAGCCCACACGGAGCTCGGGTTCGACGTCGCCGACAGCAACGCCGACAGAACCGCCGCGATCCCGTTCCCCTCGGTCTTCGTCATCGACGAACACGGTGTGGTCCGGTTCGTGGACGTGCACGTCGACTACACGACGCGCACCGAGGTCGCGACGGTCCTCGAGGCCCTTGACGGCCTGGACGAGGGCGGCACCCGCTAGCGTTCTCTGCATGGGGACGACGACGGAGTGGTCGCGGCTGCCCGTGGGGCGCCGCGAGCACCGGCAGGACGCCGTGCTCGCGCTCGTGCTCGCCGCGGGCCTGGCCGTCACCACGGTCCTGTACGGGTCGGCCGGGACGTACGGCGACGACCAGGCGGCCTGGTGGGTCTCGGCGCTGATGATCGTCGCGAACGCGGTCCCGATCGCGTTCCGTCGCCGGTTCCCGATGTCCGCTGCCGTGGTGTCCGCGCTGGCGTTCGCGGCCACGCAGCTGCTGCACGTGCCCGAGGTGTTCCTGGTCAACTTCACCCTGTTCATCTCGCTGTACTCGGTCGGTGCGTGGTGCGCCGACCGGGTGCGGGCCGAGGTGGTCCGGTGGGTCGTCATCGGCGGGATGTTCGCGTGGCTGTTCCTCGCGATCTCGTTCGGCTGGGCGGTACCGAACGCACTGCCCAACGACGAGGGCGCCCTCATCCCGCCGTACATCGCGTACTCGCTGCTGAACATCGTGATCAACGTCATCTACTTCGGCGCCGCCTGGTACGCGGGCAACCGGGCGTGGGCTTCGGCCGTCGCCCGGCACCAGCTCGACGAGCGCACCGCGGAGCTCGCGGCCGAACGGGAGCGCAGCGCTGCCCAGGCCGTGACGATCGAGCGGGTCCGGATCGCCCGCGAGCTGCACGACGTCGTCGCGCACCACGTGTCCCTGATGGGCGTGCAGGCCGGCGCTGCCCGACGGGTCATCGACCGTGATCCCGCGCAGGCGACGGCATCGCTCGGCGTGGTGGAGGAGAGCGCGCGCACGGCTGTCGAGGAGCTCCGACGGATGCTCGGCACCCTGCGGTCGGCGGACGAACCCGGCACGGGTGACCGCGGTGTCGGGGATGCTCCGAGCACCGTGGGCATCGCACGCATCGTCGAGCTCGCCGAGTCCGCCCGGGTCGCCGGTCACCCGACCGATTTCGTGGTCGTGGGCGACGAGCGTCCCGTGCCGCCGACGGTCGCCGCCGTCGCGTACCGGATCGTGCAGGAGGCCGTGACGAACGTCCTGAAGCACGCCGGCCCCACCGCCCGCGCGGACGTCCGGCTCCGGTACCTCGACGACGGCGTCGAGGTCGAGGTCACCGACGACGGGCACGGCGACCGTGCTGCGCGGAGCCCGTCGGGCAGCGGCCTCGGGCACATCGGCATGCGGGAGCGGGTCGCCGCCGTGGACGGACGGATCGAGATCGGGCCACGCGCCCGGGGAGGCTACCTGGTGCGGGCATGGCTGCCGACGACCTGAACGGCACGAACGACCTGAACGGCACGACTGACCTGACGATCGTGCTCGCAGACGACCAGGAGCTGGTGCGGGCCGGGTTCCGCGTGATCCTGGAGTCCGAGCCGGGGTTCCGGGTGATCGGCGAAGCCCCCGACGGCGCCCGTGCGGTCGAGGCCGTCCGGGCCCTGCGCCCCGACGTGGTCTGCCTCGACGTGCAGATGCCCGGCGTCGACGGGCTCGAGGCAGCACGGCGGATCGCAGCGTTGCCGGACCCGCCGGCGGTGCTCGTCCTGACGACGTTCGACAGCGACGACGCGCTGTTCCAGGCGCTCGAGGCGGGTGCCAGCGGCTTCCTGCTGAAGAACGCCTCCCCCGAACGGCTGATCGACGCCGTCCGGACCGTCGCCGCGGGGGACGCCCTGCTCGCGCCCGACGTCACGCGCCGGGTGATCAGCCGAGCGACGGCCGCACCGGTGGCGAGCGCGCGGACCGCGGACGGCGCGCTGGCAGCCGCCGGGCTCACCGAGCGCGAGACGGAGGTGCTCCGGCTGCTCGCCCGGGGGTTCAGCAACGCCGAGATCGCCGCCGAGCTGTACGTCGGTGACGCCACCGTGAAGACCCACGTGTCGAACGTGCTGCAGAAGCTCGCGCTGCGCGACCGTATCCAGGCCGTCGTCTGGGCGTTCGAGCACGGTGTCGCCGGCTGACCGAGGCCGACCGATCCGGCACCGGCAGGACAAGTCCGCACCGTGCCGTGCTCGCACCGTGCTCACACCACGCCCGCACCACGCCCGCACCGTGCGCCCTCGCTCACCCCGTGCAGCCTTGACCGCACCGTGCCCCGCCACGACGACGCACCGAGCAACCAGAGCCCCACCGGCCGAACAACCCAGCACCGTGCCCGCCCACCCACCGGCCGAGCAACCCAGCACCGTGCCCGCCCGCCCACCCACCGGCCGAACAACCCAGCACCGTGCCCGCCGCCCACCCGCCGAACAACCCAGCACCGTGCCCGCCCACGGGCCGAACAACCCAGGACCGTGCCCGCCGCCCACCCGCTCCCCCGCGCGGTGGAGCCGACCACCCACCCAAGTCCCGCCGGATGGCGGAGGTGCCCCGGGCCTCCCGGCCAATAGCGTCGACGCAGGCGGCGCAGGCCGTCGCGAGAGGGGTACGACATGCTCACCATCGAAGGGGTGACCAAGCACTTCGGCGACCGCCGGGTGCTCGACGACGTGGGGTTCACGGTCGGCAACGGCCGCCTCACCGGGTTCGTCGGCGGCAACGGCGCCGGCAAGACGACCACCATGCGCATCATGCTCGGCGTGCTGCAGGCCGACGCGGGATCCGTCTCGATCGACGGCTCCGCGGTCCGGCCCGCCGACCGCCGCCGCTTCGGCTACATGCCCGAGGAACGCGGCCTGTACCCGAAGATGCCGGTGGCCGAGCAGATCACCTACATGGCCCGGTTGCACGGCGTCGACAAGCGCGCGGCGACCACGCGGACCACCGAGCTGCTCGAACGACTCGAGCTGACCGGCCATGCCGACGACGCCGTCGAGAAGCTGTCGCTCGGCAACCAGCAGCGGGTGCAGATCGCCGCGGCCCTGGCCCACGACCCCGAGGTGCTGGTGCTCGACGAGCCGTTCTCGGGCCTCGACCCGATGGCGGTCGACACGGTGCTCGGTGTCCTGCGCGAGACCGCGGCGCGCGGGGTCCCGGTGCTGTTCTCGAGCCACCAGCTCGACGTCGTCGAACGGCTCTGCGACGACGTCGTCGTGATCGCGGGCGGCACCATCCGCGCCGCCGGTCCGCAGGACGAACTCCGCAAGCAGGCCGGCCCCGCCGCCTGGGAGCTGCTGGTCGACGGCGACGTCGCCTGGCTCCGCGACGAGCCCGGCGTGACGGTCCGCGAGTTCGACGGCGGCTACGCCGTCTTCGAGGCCGACCCGTCCACCGCCCAACACGTCCTGCAGCGGGCCGTCCAGCAGGGCACCGTCGGCTCGTTCGCCCCGCGGGTCCCGCGGCTCAGCGAGGTCTTCCGGGAGGTCATCCGATGAACGACTCCTTCGTGCAGGCCGTGCGGCTCGTCTCCGCACGCGAGATCCAGGCACGCATCCGCAGCAAGGCCTTCGTGGTCTCCGCCCTCATCCTGATCGGCATGGTCGTCGCGTCCATCGTGGTCGGCGGGATCGTCGGCAAGGCCACCGCCGACGACACCACGCCGGTCGCCGTGGTCGACGGCGTCTCGCTGCCCACCACGAGCGGGCTCGACGTCACGAAGTCCGGTTCCGTCGCCGACGCGGAACGGCTCGTGCAGAACGGCGACGTCGACGCGGCGATCGTGCCGTCCGACGACCCGCTCGGCTACAAGGTCGTCGGCTTCGACGAAGCCCCGACCGACGTCGTCTCCGCGCTGAGCGTCACACCGCGGATCGAGCTGCTCGACCCGGACGCGCTGCCCGGCGGACTCGTGTACCTCATCGCCATCGCGTTCGGCGTCGTGTACTTCGCCTCGGCCGTGACCTTCGGCCAGTCCATCGCGCAGAGCGTGGTCGAGGAGAAGTCGACCAGGGTCGTCGAGATCCTGATGTCCGCGATCTCGGCCAGGGCGCTGCTCGCCGGCAAGGTCCTCGGCAACAGCGTGATGGCGTTCGCGCAGATCGTCGCCGTGGCCATCGCCGCGGTCGTCACCCTGGCGGTGACCGGGCAGGACAACATGTTCTCGATGCTCGGCCCGAGCATCCTGTGGTTCGTCGGGTTCTTCGCCGTCGGCTTCGTGCTCATCGCGTCGCTCTTCGCCGCGGCGGCCGTGCTGGTGTCGCGTCAGGAGGACGTCGGCAGCGTCACCACGCCGGTGATGATGCTCGTGATGATCCCGTACATCCTGATCATCGTCGCGTACAACAACCCGACGGTGCTCGGCATCATGTCGTACGTGCCGTTCAGTGCACCGATCGGCATGCCGATGCGGATCTTCCTCGGCACGGCCGAGTGGTGGGAGCCGATCCTGTCGCTCCTGATCGTGGTCGCCGCGGTGGTCGTGGTCGTCCTGGTGGGCGCCCGCGTCTACGAGAACGCGCTGCTGCGGACGGGCAGTCGCGTGAAGCTGACGGAGGCGCTGCGCGGCTGACGCCGCGGTGCGGACGGGAGGCCCGGATCACGTGAGCAGACCGGCTCACGTGGGACGGGCCTCCTGTCCGTTGCCCGGTGCCGGTCCGGCAGGCAGCGTCGGTCCGGCACGCAGCGCCGGTCAGGCGCTCAGCGTCGCGAAGGCGGACCGGTGCCAGACCAGCGGGCTGTGCGCGAAGTCGGACATGAGTCCGAGCACGCGGAGCACGACGATGTCGTGGTCGCCGGCCGGGTAGGTGTGCTCGACCGAGCACTCCAGCCAGATCGGCGCCCCCTGCAGGAAGACCGCTCCCGTGTCGGCGACCGTCGTGTCGACCCCGACGAACCGGACCGACTTGTCGCGTGAGGCGAGCTGCCGCGTGACCTGCGCGTGCCCCTCGCCGAGGATCGAGACGCCGATCGTGCCGGCGTCGCGGAGCACCGGCCACGTGGTCGAGGTGTGCTGCACGGCGAACATCACCAGCGGCGGGTCCTGCGAGACCCCGACGGTGAAGGACGACGCGACGAGCACGGTCGGTTCGCCGTCCACGACGGCGGACAGTGCGGCGACACCGCAGGGGAAGCCCGAGAACGCCTGCTTGAGTGCGGAGAGGTCCGGGGCCTCGGTGGAGTAGGGGCTGATCATGACGCGGTTCCTTCCTGGTGGCTGGCGGTCGCACCGAGGACGACGTCCCGCCAGCGGGCGAGCCAGACGTCGGTCGATGCGGGGTCCGAGTACTGCTTGTCGTTCAGGTACAGGGCGGGGGCGGGGACGGTCGCGCCGAGTTCGACCAGCACCGGTTTGAGGAAGACCTCCGGGGCGAGCGCGTGCGCCGGGCCGGCACCGAGCATGAGCGGTACCGCGACGACGCCGGCGAGCCCGTCTGCGGTGCCGAACTGGTCGAGGAACAGCTTGAGCACCCCGGTGTAGGTCGCCTTGAACGTCGGCGACGCGACGACCACGAGGTCGGAGCCGGCGACGGTCCGGACGGCGTCGGACACCGCCGTGTCGCCCCAGCCGAGCAGGCCGGCGCCGAGGTCGATGACGTCGATGACGTGGTCGGGGGCGCGACCGGTGAGTCGTTCGAGCACGACCGTCGCGGCGTCGAGCGTCCGTGAGGCCGGCTTGGGGTTGCCGGCGACGACGGTGGTGATCATCGGGGTGCTCCTGTCGTGGTGGTTGGTGCTGCGGTCGTTGGTGCAGTCCACCGCTCGTTCGTTTCGCCGCCGTGCCGGATCCGTATCGGCTGGGTTACGCCAGCGGCCCCCGGACCGGCAACGCCGGAATGTCCCGGTCAGCGCGGCTGTGCGGCCGGGGCCCCTGGGCATTCCGCCAGCGGCCGTGCGCGGCCGTCACCTGCGAATTGTGAGAGCGCCGTTACCGGAAGTCGCCTCTCATGCGTCCGGCGTGTTTCGCCCCGCCGTCGCCGCCCCGTCACCGCCCGGATCCGCGCGTGCACGGGCCTCGGTGGCGCAGTCGTGCCCCGCGGAACCACGGGGCGGACGCCCCGCGCGCACCATCGCGGCGGGTGGCCTAACACCAGCGAAACAAACGCCTAACAGGACCGTTACCGGGCGACCGCCTGCTGGCTCCCCGCTGCCGTTACATTCGCATCAGCCCCACTGCAGCGGCCGGCGTCACCCCGACGCCCCGCCGCCGGTGAACGTCTCCCGGCTCCCAGCACACGCCACCCCGCGCCGCGGGGTGTTCGTCGTACCCGCTGCAGCTTCCCCGCACCTTCCCTGCTCCACCCGTCCAGGAGGTCCCCGACCGATGTCGTCCCCCGCACCGTCCCGAACGCGTCTCCCCCGCCCCGCGCTCCTCGCCGCCGCACTCTCCGGCGTGCTGTTCCTGTCCGCCTGCTCGGCCACGTCGACCGCATCGACGACCTCCGGCGACGACACCGCCGGGGTCGAGCACGCCACGAGCCAGATCAAGGCGGCCAGCGTCGACCCCGAGTTCACCTTCGAGGGCGAGCCCTTCGACATGTCGGGGATCGCCGGCAAGACGATCTTCAACATCCCGAACTCGTCCGCAGTCCCCTTCATCACCGCGGTCGACGAGGCCGGCGAGAAGGTCGCCGAGCAGTACGGCGCGAAGTGGATCGAGTACACGAACCAGGGCACGCCCACCGAGCACTCCGCCGGCATCGACCAGGCGATCAGCCGCGGCGCCGACATCATCGTGCTGGCGCAGGGCGTCAACGGTGAACTCATCGTCCCGGCGCTGAAGCGTGCGAAGGCCGCGGGGATCCCCGTGCTGATCAGCCACACGTACCAGACCGGCGAGGCGCTGCCGGACCAGCTGCAGGACCTCGTCGCCGCGCAGGTGACCGCCCCGTTCCACGAGGCCGCGAAGCTCAACGCCGACTGG
Source organism: Curtobacterium sp. PhB172 (assembly GCF_003752545.1). Classification (NCBI taxonomy): domain Bacteria; kingdom Bacillati; phylum Actinomycetota; class Actinomycetes; order Micrococcales; family Microbacteriaceae; genus Curtobacterium; species Curtobacterium sp. PhB172. Next base: position 89,794 of record NZ_RKIF01000012.1, on the reverse strand, counting down.
GCCATCAAGGAGACGAAGGGCCAGGGCGACGTCCTGATCATCACCTCGTCCGAGGTCCCGCCGTCCGACGGCATCGTGCAGGCGATGCAGGACGAGTTCGAGGCGCAGTGCGACGGCTGCAGCGTCAAGGTGACGAACGTGCCGGTCGCCGACTGGGCGACGAAGATCTCGTCGACGGTGCAGTCCGCCGTGCAGTCCAATCCGAACCTCGACTACGTGCTGCCGGTCTACGACTCGATGACCCTCTACGTTGAGGCCGGCGTGACCGCGGCGGGCAAGACCGGCCAGGTGTTCACCTCGTCGTACAACGGCACCCCCGCCGTGCTGAAGATCCTGCAGGACGGCAGCGTCCTCACGATGGACATCGGCGAGAACATGGAGTGGCTCGCGTACGCCACGCTCGACCAGGCCGGCCGTGTCCTGACCGACACCCCGATCATCGAGGACGGTGACGAGAAGACCCCGCTCAAGGTCTTCACGAAGGACAACGTCGACGAGACGGGCACCCCGCCGGCGCCGAGCAAGGGCTACGGCGACGCGTACAAGACCGGCTACGAGGCCATCTGGGGCGCGGCCGAGTGACCGCCGTGCCGGTGCTGCGGATCAGCGGACTCACGAAGCGCTTCGGCGGACTGACCGCACTCGACGACGTCGACCTCGAGGTCCTGCCGGGCCAGGTCCACGCGCTCCTCGGCGAGAACGGCTCCGGCAAGTCGACCCTCATCAAGATCCTGTCCGGTACCTACGCGCCGGAGCCGGGAGCGACGATCGAGGTCCGTGGCGCCCGACTGCCACTGCCGGTGCCGCCCGGGTACTTCCGCCGCGTCGGGATCAGCTTCGTCCACCAGGACCTCGCGCTCGTCCCGTCCCTGGGCGTGACCGAGAACCTGCGGCTCGCGACCGTCGTGGCCGGCCGGGGCCCCTTCGTCCGCTGGGGCGCCGAGCACCGCGCCGCCGCCGAGCTGTTCGCGCGGTACGGGGTCGACATCGACCCCCGCGCACGGATCGACGAGCTCTCCGACACCCAGAAGGCGCTCGTCGCGATCCTGCGAGCCGTCGCCGAACTCGGTGACGACCGAGCGCTCATCGTGCTCGACGAACCGACGGTGTTCCTGCCGAAGGAGGACGCCGACCTGCTGTTCCGGGTCGTCAAGGACCTCGTCGCGGACGGCCGCACCTCGGCACTGCTGGTGTCGCACGACATGTCGGAGGTCCTCGAGCACGCCGATCGGGTCACCGTCCTGCGGGCCGGCCGGGTCCAGGCGCACCGTGACACCGCCACGACGACGGCCGACGAACTCGTCGCGCTCATCGTCGGACGCGGGCTCGACGGCGCCGCAGCCAGGGCCCCGCGCCCGGCGACCACCGGGGACGCCGTGGTGGCGGTCCGCGACCTCCGGGTCGGTGTCGTCGACGGCCTGTCGTTCGACGTCGCCGACGGCGAGGTCGTCGGCATCACGGGCCTCGCCGGCTCCGGGGTCGAGGACGTGCTGCCCGGCCTGTACGGCGCACGACCCGCGACCGGTTCGCTCACCGTGCGGGACGACGGGGTGCAGGCTGCCCCGACCGACCTGACCCGGGTCTCGCCCGGTTCCTCCATCGCCCGCCGTGTCGTGTACGTCCCCGCCGACCGCAAGCGCGAGGGCGGGGCGCTCACCCTGTCCGTCGAGCAGAACGTCACCCTGCCCGTCCTCGGGAAGCTCCGAGGACTGCTCGGCCTCTCCCCCGCGCGGGAACGGTCGCACGTCGCGGGACTGGTCCGCGACTACGACGTCCGACCCGCCGACCCGTCCGCCCTGTTCGGCACGCTGTCCGGCGGCAACCAGCAGAAGGCAGTCCTGGCGAAGTGGATGCAGGACGACCCCCGGCTCGTGCTGCTGCAGGAACCGACCCAGGGCATCGACGTCGGCGCCCGCGCGGCGATCTTCTCGATGCTCCGCCGGAGTGCGGAGCAGGGCGTCGCCATCGTCTGCGCCTCCACCGACTACGACCAGCTCGCGCAGCTGTGCGACCGCGTCGTCGTCCTCGCCCACGGCCGCGTGCACGACGTGCTGACCGACGAACGCGTCGACCGCGACGTCATCGCGGCCGCCGTCGTGGCGAGCCTCGTCGACGCGGCCCAACCCGCTGCTCCGTCCCCCGCTGCTCCGTCCCCTGCTGCTGTTCCCTCCCTCGTCAAGGAGAACGCCTGATGTCCACCACCGCCGACCCCGTCCTCGAGACCTCGATCGTCCGTCCGACCCGCCCGCGCTTCTCGTGGGGGCACACCGAGCGCTACGCCCTGCTCGGTGCCTGGCTCGTCATCGTCATCGCCTTCAGCATCGCGCTGCCCGACACGTACCCGACCCTCGGCAACCTGCAGAACATCCTCGGGTCCCAGTCGGTGCTGCTCATCCTGGCGCTCGGGTTCCTCTTCCCGCTGACCGCGGGCGAGTTCGACCTGTCCGGCGCCTCGACGATGTCGCTCTCCGCCATGACCATCGCCGTGCTCAACGCGAAGATGGACGTCCCGCTCGTGCCCGCGATCGCCGCCGGTCTCGTCATCGGCGTCGTGGTGGGGCTCGTCAACGGCCTGCTCACCGTCGGGTTCCGCATCGACTCGTTCATCGTCACGCTGGGCACCTCGACGTTCATGATCGGGATCATCCAGTGGATGAGCGCCTCGTCGTCGGTGACGGGCATCGACCCCGCCCTCGTGCAGGCCACGGTCGGGTGGCGCGGGCTCGCCGGCCTGCCGCTCGCGTTCGTCTACGGTCTGATCGCCACCGTCGTCGTCCTGGTCGTGCTGAGCGCCACCCCGGTCGGCCGACGGCTGCTGTTCGTCGGCACCGGCCGCACCGTCGCCGAGCTGTCCGGGCTGAACGTCCGACGGCTCCGGGTCGGTGCGTTCGTCGGCGCCGGCCTCACCGCCGCGGTCGCCGGGGTCGTCTACGCCGGCACGCTCGGCGGCGCGGACCCGTCGAGCGGACAGTCGTTCCTGCTCCCGGCGTTCGCCGCCTGCTACCTCGGCGCGACCGCCATCATCCCCGGACGCTTCAACGCGATCGGCACCTTCATCGCCGTGTACTTCCTGTTCTCCGGGGTCGTCGGCCTGCAGATGCTCGGCGCCGACAACTTCGTGCAGCAGCTGTTCTACGGCGGCGCCCTGATCGTCGCCGTCGCCGTGTCGCAGACCATCCGGCGGCACTCCGTCGCGACCGCCGCCAAGGCCGCCGCGAAGCGTTCCTGACCCACCTCGTCCTCCCCCTCCCTGCTCGACACCCACCACAGAAAGCGAGTCCCCCATGGACATCGGAGTCTTCATCCCGATCGGCAGCAACGGCTGGCTCATCTCCACCACGTCGCCCCAGTACAAGCCGTCCTTCGACCTGAACCTCGAGATCGTGCAGAAGGCCGAGTCGTACGGCTTCGACTTCGCGCTGTCGATGATCAAGCTGCACGGGTACGGCGGCCCGAGCGGGTTCTGGGACGAGAACCTCGAGTCGTTCACGCTGATGGCCGGTCTCGCCGCCCGCACCGAGCGGATCCGCCTGTTCGCCACGACTGCGGTCCTGACGATCCCCCCGGCGATCGCGGCGCGCATGGCCGCGACGGTCGACTCGATCTCGCACGGTCGCTTCGGTCTGAACCTCGTCGCGGGGTGGCAGAAGGCCGAGTACGACCAGATGGGCCTGTGGCCCGGCGACGACGTGCACTTCAAGCGCCGCTACGCCTACCAGACCGAGTACATGCAGGTCATGAAGGAGCTGTGGGAGCACGGCGAGTCCGACTTCAAGGGCGACTACTTCACGATGAACGACTGCAAGATGCTGCCGAAGCCGACCGGACACATCCCGATCGTCTCGGCCGGGCAGTCGTCGCAGGGCATGGCGTTCGCCGCCCAGTACTCCGACTACAACTTCTCGATGGGCGTCGGCGTGAACACCCCGACCGCCTACGCCGACCAGAACAAGGCCCTCATCGAGGCGCGGGCGAAGACCGGTCGCGACGTGGGCTCGTACGTGCTGTTCATGATCATCGCCGACGAGACCGAGGAGGCCGCCCAGGCCAAGTGGGCGCTCTACAACGACGGTGTCGACGTCGAGGCGATCTCGTGGATGACGGGCCAGGCGCTCACCGACACCGAGGGCGAGGAGGGCAACACCGCCAAGCGGATCTCGCTGCCCGAAGGCGCCGTGAACATGAACATGGGCACGCTCGTCGGCTCGTACGAGCAGGTCGCGGCCATGCTCGACGAGGCCGCCGTCGTCGAGGGCACGAAGGGCATCATGGTCGTGTTCGACGACTTCCTGCAGGGCATGGACGACTTCGGCACCCGCATCCAGCCGCTCATGCGCACCCGCGAGGGCGTGGAGTCCGTTGCCCCGAGCGCGGTCACCGCATGAGCGCCGCAGCGAGCCGACCGGTCATCCAGGTCGCGGTCGTGCAGGCCGGACAGACCCCGGCCGACGGCGACGCCGCGCTCGACGAACTCATCGCCCTGTTCGAACGGGCGGCCGAGGGCGCCGACCTCGTCGTGTTCCCCGAGCTCTGCACCACGCCCTACTTCTGCGGCGTGGTCAACGACAGCCGCAAGGCCTGGGCGCAGCCCGTCCCCGGCCCCGCGACCGCCCGGTTCGCCGCCGCGGCGAAGCGTCTGGGCACCGCCGTCGCCTTCGGCCTGTACGAGGACGCCGGCGACGCGCAGTACAACAGCGCCGTGCTCATCGACGCCGACGGCACGCTCGTGCACGGCACCGACGTGCACGGCGAGCAGGTGGCGTCGTACCGCAAGACCTCGATCCCGACCAACGCGATCTCCGACGTCGACGAGAAGCACTACTTCGCCGCCGGCTCCGGACCGGTCGTGTTCGACGCGCTCGGCACCCGCTTCGGGATGCTCATCTGCTACGACCGGAGCTTCCCGGAGTACTGGCTCGCATCGCGGGCCGCCGGTGCCGAGGTGATGCTCGTGCTCGTGTCGTCGATGGGCTTCCGCGAGACCCTGTTCACCCAGGAACTGCAGGTCCGCGCGCTCGAGACGCAGACGTGGATCGTCGCCCCGAACCGCGGTGGCGAGGAGACCGTCGACGGCAAGACCGTGAGCTACTTCGGCCGGTCGTCGGTCGTCTCACCACGGGGCGACCTGGTCGTCTCGGCACCGGCCCACCAGGCGGGGCCGATCATCCGGGCCACCATCGACGTCGGCGAGGTCGCCGCGGCACGCCACGACTTCCCGCTCGGACGCGACCGCCAGCCCGGGGTGTTCCGGTACCTCGCCGACGCCCACGCACCGGCGGCGGTCCCCGCGTGACGGACGTCGCCGCCGTGGTCCGCGGCACCATCGCCCCGCAGCTCGACCGGGCGCTGGCCGCCAGCCGCGCGAACCCGTTGCCGGCAGCCCCGTCGGCGCTGCGCGCGGAACCGGCACACAGTGCGCAGCTGTTCGGTCGGCTCCTGGGCGCAGCGATCGAGGCGGCCCCGGCCGTGGCGGCGACACCGGGCACGGGCGCCGACACGGCCCCGGCCCGGCCCGCAGACGCGCCGTCGGCGTCCCGGCCCGCAGACGCGCCGTCGGCGTCCCGGCCCGCCGCCGACCCCGCCGCAGCCACGGTCGTCGAGCTCCTGGACGCCTACCGTTCCGGCACCACCACCCCGTCCGCCGTCCTGACCGCACTCGCCCCGCACTGGACGAGCGACGACGTCTGGTCGGACGCGGTCCTGCGCCTGGTCGACGGAGCCGAGGCAGCCGCCGCCGAGTCCACCCGCCGCTGGGCGGACGACGAGGCCCGGCCGCTCGAGGGCATCCCGTTCGCCGTGAAGGACATCATCGACGTCGCGGGGACGATCGTCACGAGCGGCTCGCTCCAGACCGGCGACCGTGTGGCCCCGGCCGACGCGACCGTCGTGGCCCGACTCCGTGCAGCCGGCGCGATCCCCGTGTTCACGGCGGCCACGACGGAGTTCGCCTGCGGTGGGCCGCACAACGCCCGCTACGGTGCCGTGCGGAACCCCTGGGACCCCGAGCGGTGGACCGGTGGCTCGTCCACGGGGTCGGGTTCGGCGCTCGCCGCCCGGATCGTCCCGTTGGCGCTCGGATCGGACACCGGCGGGTCGATCCGCGTGCCGTCCGCGCTCTGCGGCACCACCGGGATCAAGCCGACCTACGGCCTCGTGCCGCGCACCGGGGTCGCGAGCCTGTCGTGGACCCTCGACCACGTCGGACCGATGGCCCGCTCCGCCGAGGACCTCGCGCTCGTCCTGGCGGTCATCGCCGGGTCCGACGGCGAGGACCCGACGACGTTCACCGCCGTCCCGCTCATCGAAGCAGCACCGGAACGGGTCGAGGGGCTCCGCATCGGGGTGCCGCGCGGCTGGTTCACCGAACGCATCGACACCGCGGTGCTCGACGCCCACGCCGCCGCGACCGAGCAGTTCCGCGACCTCGGGGCGACCCTCGTGCCGATCGAGTTCGACGACCTCGAATCGATCGACGCGGAGTGCTGGACCGTCTTCTACGGCGAGCTCGCCGCGAACCAGGAGGCCAACACCGCCACGGCCGACCTGTTCGACGCCGGGACCCGAGCGCGCTTCGACGTGTCGTTCCTGCCGACCGCGGCGGACTACCTCCGGGCGCTCCGCCGCCGCCCGCTCGTGCAGGCCGCGATGGTCGCCCGGATGGACGAGGCCGGCGTGGACGTGGTGCTCACCCCCGGCATCGGGGCCACCGCCCCGCGACTCGACGACCTGACCATGTCCGTCGACGGCGAGCGGTTCAACCTGCACGACGTCATCCCCCGGAACACCCGCCTGTTCGACTACGTGGGGTTCCCGGCGCTGATGATGCCGGCGGGTACCGCGACCGACGGTCTGCCCGTCGGCGTGCAGCTCGTCGCGCGGCCGTGGGACGACCGCCTGGTGCTGTCCGCGGCCGCCGCCTTCCAACGGGTCACGACGCACCACCGCCTGGTGCCGCCGTCGTCCGCCGTGCGAGGGCCGACCGATCAGTAGCCGCACCATCGACGAGGGCGCCGCCCGACGACGCGCCTGGCAGGTGCTCTGCGCCTCGAGCCTGAGCGTCATCCTCGTCTTCATCTCCTCGAGCGCCCTGCTCGTCGCGCTCCCCGACGTCAGCCGCGACCTCGACGCCAGCGCAGTGCAGTCCAGCTGGGTGCTCCTGAGTTACATGCTCACCACCACCACCCTGATCCTGGTCTTCGGACGGATCGCCGACCTCGTCGGTCGGCGGCGCCTGTACATCGCCGGCATCCTCGTCTTCCTGCTCGCCTCGCTCGCGTGCGGGTTCGCACCGGACGCCGCCGTCCTGCTCGGCGCCCGACTCGTGCAGGGCGTGGGTGCGGCGGCCATCGTCACGAACACGACCGCACTGCTCACCGACGTCTTCCCGGAGTCGATCCTGTCGCTCGGCCTCGGCCTGAACGCCACCGTCGCCGCGGTGGGGCAGGTCATCGGCCCGGTCGTGGGCGGGCTGGTCGCCGAGTCCTTCGGGTGGCGCTGGATCTTCCTCGCCGGTGTGCCGATCTCGCTCGCCGGACTCGTCTGGTCGCTCCGGTTGATCCCGCACAGCACCCGCCCCCGTTCCGGCGAGCGCCTCGACGTGCCGGGGTCGATCCTTTCGGTCGCGGCCGTCGGCCTGCTCGTCGGTGCCGTCTCGATGGGCGGCTCGGTCGGCTGGTCGGCCGTGCCCGTCGTGGCGATGGCCTCGGGCGCGGTCGTCCTCGGCGGCGTGTTCGTGTGGACCCAGCGCCGGGTCGCGCACCCCCTGGTCGACCCGGCGATCTTCCGCGACCGCGCCACCATCACCCTGTTCTCCGCCGCTGGGCTCTGCGCCCTGTCCAGCTACGCACTGGTGCTGCTGGCGTCCCTGTCGTTCCAGGCCGTCGACGGCAAGGACGCCGTCGAGGCCGCCCTCTGGGTGCTCCCGACCCCGATCGGCACGACCGTCGCCGCCGTGACCGCGGGGTTCCTCGCCCGTCGCGTGGCCGCCAGGACCCTGTCGACCATCGGGATGCTCCTCATCGCCCTCGGCGCCGCGGTGCTCGCGGTCTCGCTCGCCGACGGCAGCGCCTACGTCGTCACCGCCACCGGCCTCGGCGCGGTCGGGGTCGGGACGGGCGTGTTCATGACGCCGAGCACGTCCGCACTGATGACCCGGGTCCCGGAACACCGACGTGGCATCGCCAACGCCATCCGCTCCGCCCTGCAGAACGCTGGCTTCCTGTTCTCGACGGCCCTCGGACTCGCGATCGCGACGGGCGGCCTGTCCGCCTCCCAGGCGGCAGCCGCCTACGACGGCAGCCTGCTCGGCCTGCCGGCCGGCGACGTCCAGGTGTTCGTCGACGGCGTCCGCGCCGCAGCGCTCACCTTCGCCGGCTGCGCGGCCCTCGGTGCGCTCATCGTCGCGTTCGGTCCGTTCGGACCACCCGACCGGGAGGCACCACTCCGGCCCGACAGGTCGGGTCCGGTCCCCGAGCCGGGGGCGTCCACGTGACCGTCCCCGCCCTGGCAACGACCACCCACGACGGAAGCAGGACCCCATGACCGACGACCACCAGGACTACGCGGCGGCCGGGTTCACCGGCGCGCTGCAGCCAGGACGACGCGCTGCGCTCGTCGTCGTCGACCCGGTCCGCGCCTACGTCGACCCCGACTGCGGGCTCTACGCCGGGGTCGAGGAACCCGTCGAGCGGATGCGGGAGCTCACGATCGCTGCCCGCGCCGCCGGGGTGCACGTGGCGATCACCACCATGGCGCTGTCCGCCGACGGGTCGAACGCCGGGGTGTTCTTCCGCAAGGTGCCGGCGCTCGCCGCGTACCTGCCGGGGGCGTCCACGGGGGCGTTCGTCGACGGGCTCGAGCCCCAGGACGGGGACACCCTGGTGCCCAAGCAGTACCCGAGTGCGTTCTTCGGCACCTCGCTGGCTGCCGACCTCGTCGCCCGCGGTGTGGACACCCTGTTCATCGCGGGGCTGTCGACGAGCGGGTGCATCCGCGCGACCGCCACGGACGCCATGCAGCACGGGTTCGTGCCGATCGTCGTGCGCGAGGCGGTGGGCGACCGGTTGCCGAGCGTGCACGAGGCGAACCTGTTCGACATCGCCGCCAAGATCGGCGAGGTCTGGAGCATGGGCCGGGTCCTCGAGCACTGGAACGTGGCATGAGCCCCGCGACGAGCACCGCGGCGTCGGTCCGCGGTCGGCCTCGGAGTGCCGCCGTCGGCGAGTCCGTCTACACGGCGTGCGTCGAGATCCTGGCCGAGGGCGACCCGCGCGCGTTCACGATCCGGGCCGTCGCCGATGCGGCCGGGGTCGGCGCGGCGACGATCTACCGGCGGTGGTCGAGCAAGGAGGTCCTGCTCACCGAGACCGTCATCCGGTTGATGGAGGAGCACATCCCCACGATCCAGGACGCCCCGATCGCCGAGGGGGTCCTCGGGCTCACCCGGGGGTGGGTGCACGCCCTGGTCGCGACGCCGGTCGGACGCGCGCTCCCGCTCATCGTGGAGACCGCGTCGCACGAGCCGCGCGTCGCGGAGGCCGTCACCGAGTGGCACCTGGACCGGCGGCTGCGGGTGAACGCGATGCTGCAGCGGGCGATGGACGCCGGCGACCTGCGTCCGGACGTCGACCTCGGCATCGCCGTCGACCTGCTCGGCGGACCGACGTTCTACCGACGCGTGTTCGTCTCACTCGACATCCAGGCGCCCGACTACCCGGTGCGCCTGGCGCGGGAGTTCCTGCGCTGGGCCGGCTGGACCGGCGACGTCTCGACGGTGGGGGTGGCCTCGTGACCGGGATCGCGCCGGAGGAGTTCGCCCCGACCGCGGCCTGGACCGACATGGGCGTCGGGACGACCCCGTCGGCGCCGGGGCACTGGATCGGGTTCAACCGACGCTCCGACGCGGCGCGCCAGGTGTCCGACCTGATCCGGGCCGACATCGTCGCGGGCCGGTTCACCGGGCCGCTGCCCTACGAGTGGGAGCTGCTCGACCTGTACGGCACGACGCGGAACGTCCTGCGGGCTGCGCTGACGTTGCTCAAGGAACAGCGGCTGCTCACCCGTGCACCGCGATCCGGCACGTTCGGTGTCCGGCCCGTCGCCTCGGTGAGCCTGGCCCGCACGTCCGACGAGGTCACGATCTACGGCGAGACGGCTGGCGGCAGCGTGTTCGAGTCACCCCGGCTCAGCATCGTGCACCTGTGCGTGCAGCAGGTGACCGCGCCGGAGACCGTCCGACGCAACCTGCAGATGACCGGCAGCAGCGCGTTCTTCGTCGAGAGCCTCATCTCGTTCGACGGCGAACCGAGCCGGGTCCGGACGAGTTGGGTGCCGCACGAGCGCTTCCCCGACCTGGTCGCCGAGCCGCTCACCGAGTACGTGCCGGACGTGCTGGTCCGGAAGGCCGGTGCGCGTCCGGAGGCTCGACGCTTGCTGCTGAGCACCGTGAACGCCGACCAGTGGACGGCCGACCTGCTCGACATCGACCCCGGGCAGGCGATCTTCCACATCGAGCGGCTGATGTGCCTGGCGGACGGGACGCCCGTCGAGTACGGCTTCTCGCGGTACCGCGGCGACCGGGCGGTGATCGACTCGCGGATCATCTGACCCGTGCGTCCGGGCTCAGTCGGTCCGCACCGAGAAGACGTCGCCCGGCTGGCACCCGAGCTCCTGGCAGAGCCGGGTGAGGGTGGAGAACCGGATCGCGCGCGCCCGGTTGTTCTTCAGCACCGACAGGTTCACCACGGTCACCCCGACCCGGTCCGCGAGCTCGGTCAGCGTCATGCCCCGAGCGGCGAGCAGCTCGTCGAGGTGGCAGACGACCGCGTGGCCGTCCTCCTGTTCCGGGGGCATCAGACCAGCCCGGACTGGTCGCGTACCATCCGCTGCGAGGCGGTCAGGGCGAACCGGAAGCAGATGACGACGAGCAGACCGAGGTACACGGGCACGAACTGGTGGTCGACGTCGGGCGTCGGCAGGCGCCCGTCCCAGCCGAGCCCCGACACCACCCAGTTCCACCCCATCCGGCGGACGAACTGGGGCACGAACCCCGCCACCAGCACCGCGGCGGCGAGCCAGTCGAGGATGCGGGTCGTCGACCGGTCGAACAGCCCGCCGCGCGAGATCTTCCACGCGACCGCCGCCACCAGGGCGATGAGGGCGCTGACGAGCAGGACCTCGAGCGCGTCACCGACCCGGATGTACCCGATCGCCCCCGCCGGCACGTCCGCGATCGGGGCCCGGAGCACGAGGTGGTCGGCGGTGACGGTCGCCCCGCCGGGCGGCTGTGGGACGTCGCTCGTCGCGGTCATCCGGACGGGCACCGACACCGTCCCGGAGCTGACCGAGCGGACGAGCAGGTCGACGTACCGCCAGACGACGAGCGCGATGCCGATCACGCAGCAGGCGACGTAGGCGAGGTAGGAGTTCCGCCCGCGGGGTGGTTCGTACACGGGTGCGGTCATGGCGTCTTCCCCTGTCGATCATCGATACCATCGAATTTCGATACAACGATAAACGATGGGTCGGACTTGTGCAAGACCCCGCCCGGCTCCGACCTACAGCAGGCCGAACACCGCCTGCGCCCCGAGGCTCGTGCCCGCCACCAACACCCAGAGCGCGATGCCGAGCAGCATCGGACGGAACCCGGCACGTCGCAGCGCCGCGAAGTCCGTCGAGCAGCCGATCGCCGCGAGCGCCACCGTGATGAGGAACGACGCCGCGGTCGAAAACCCCGGGGCAGCGTCAGCCGGCAGTACCCCGACGGTCCGGAGCAGCACCACCACGAGGAACCCGATCAGGAACCACGGGACCAACCGGAACACACGGAAGCCGCTGCGCGACCCCGCGTCGGGCGCGAGCTGCTCGCGGGAGGCGCGTCGGGCCTCCAGTCCGGCCAGCCCGATGACGATCGGGATGATCATCAGGGTCCGCACCAGCTTCACGACGACCGCCGTGTCGGTCGCCTGGCGACCGTAGACCGTCGCGGTGGCGACGACGGACGACGTGTCGTTCACCGCCGTCCCCGCGAAGACGCCGAAGGCGTGCTGGCTGAGACCGAGGGCGTGGCCGAGCAGGGGGAAGGCGAACACCGCGGCGATGTTGCACAGGAAGATCGTCGACATCGCGTAGGCGACGTCCGCGCTGACCGCACCGATGACGGGCGTGACGGCCGCGATCGCGGACGCACCGCAGATGCCGGTCCCCACGCCGATCAGGGTGCGGAGGGCGCTCGACACCCGCAGCAGCCGGCCGATCCCCCAGGCGGCACCGAGGCACACCACGAGGGTCGTCACCATGACCGGCAGGGTCTCGCCGCCGATGCGCAGGACCTCACCGATCGACAGCTGCGCGCCGAGCAGCACCACCGCGAACTGCAGCACACGGCTCGACGAGAACTTCACGCCGGGAGCGAGCACGGCGAGGGTGCCACCGGTGCGCCGACGGACGAGCCAACCGAGCACCGCGCCGATCAGGACGGCGGGGACGGGTCCGCCCACGACCGGGACGACCGATCCGATCAGGGTCGCGACGAGGCCGATCGCGACGGCGACGGCGACTCCGGGTGCGGCGGTGCGGGCGAACTGCATGGGAACAGCATCTCGTGCTCGCGGCCGTCGTGCGGTCCAGCCGGGCAGGATGGTGTGGTGGAGTACTCGGGCGAGCGGTGGGTGCAGCGGCTGCGCGACGGGGAGACACCGAAGCGGTGGCCGTTCCTCGTCGGCCTCGCGATCGTCACGGTGGCCGGCGGGATCGGGGTGTACTTCTCGGCGACCCACCTCGACGGCATCCTGCACTCGGACGCCCGACGCCCGTTCGCCGTGCCGTTGTTCTCGGTGCTGCTGCTCGGGTTCGGGCCCGTGGCCGCGGTGCTGTCCTGGTTGCGCGGGCGGCGCGACCGCGTGGTGCTGGACCGGATCCGCCGGAACGGGACCACGACACGCTTCCACCTGCCCGTCCTCCGCACGGGCCCGTACGCCGCCGACGACTTCCCGGACCCGAGGCCGGAGCTGTGGACGGTCGACGCGGCGGGTCTCCACGCGTGGTCACCCGAGCGCGACGATCCCGTGTTCGACCTGGTGTGGGACGACGTCAGGACGATCGAGCTGGCCTCGACGGACGTCCGCGGACAGCGCACCGACACCGGGATCTGGATCGTCACCGAGGCGGTGGGCCGGTTCGTGCTGCTGCCGCGCGCAGTCATCGGGCGGCCGTTCGGCGCGAGCGTGACGAAGATCCACATCCTGATGCAGGTGCTCCGGTCGCTGCGGCGGGAGTTCGATCCGCACCACGGAGCGCGCGAGCGCCGCTGAGCCGCCGACGCCGGATCAGCCGACGGGCGGTACCTCGCCGGTCATGTCGACGCGCTCGGTGCCGTCGTTCCAGATGTACGTCGCGGTGGTGCGACCGGAGGCGTCAGCGTTCGCCTCGTTGGCCTTCGCGTACGTGTAGGTGACCTTGATCGAGGCGTCGGCCAGCCGCTCGACCGTCGGCTCGAACGCGTACTGCTCGGAGGTCGCGGTGCCGAGGTACCGGCCCTGGTGGAAGAGCAGGATCGCGTAAGGCGAGCCGGCCGTGGCGAACTCGGGCGAGACGACAGACCAGGACAGGGAGGCGCAGGCGTCGTAGCCGGTGTAGTCGGCGTTCGCGGCGTCCCACTCGGTGCCCTCGAGGCCGGCGGGCGACGGCAGCGCGGCGATCCCGGCGGCGGCTGCCTCGGAGCCGGCCGCGGGACCACAGGTCGGGGTGGGCGTCGGTGTCTGGCTCGGCGTGCTCGTCGGCGTCGGGGTCGCTGCCGTGTCCGTCGGCGCTGCGGTCACGGTCTCGGTGACGGTCGGGGTCGCGTCGCCGCCGTCCCCGCCGCCGGAGCAGCCGGTCAGCAGGGCGACCACGGCCGCGCCGGTCAGGAACAGAGCAGTCTTCGAGGTGCGCACCACTCCACGGTGCACCGACCGCGGTGTCGGCGCTCGCATCGTTACCGGCCCGTAGTCTGCTGGCATGCGGGGAGAGGGCATCGGCGCATCGGCGGACGTCGCGGACGACCACGTCGTGGGTCCGCACGGACCGGTCCTCATCCGGCGCTACCGACCGCAGGACCCCGCAGCCGCTCCGACCCTGGTCTGGCTGCACGGCGGCGGGTTCTTCCGGGGCGACCTGGACCTGCCCGAGTCGGACGCCGTGGCCCGGGTGCTCAGCGCCCGCGGCATCCCGGTGGTCACCGTCGACTACCGCCTCGGCCCGCTGCCGGGTCTGCCCTGGATCGGGCGGACGGGTCCACGAGCACGCCGACGCGCACCGCACGCTCGGGACGAAGTCGTGGCCGTGCTCCGCTCGCTCGCAGAGGAGTGTCCGGCCGGTCTGGTGCTCGGTGGCGCGAGCGCTGGAGCCTGCCTCGCCGCCACCGCGGTCCCTCACGGACCCGCGCTGGCCGGCACCGTGCTCGCGTACGGGTTCTTCCACGCGCGGATCCCCCGCGACCCAGCGGTGCAGCGTCTCGTGCGCGGGCACCGGCGGATCACGCACGCTCCACTGTTGCTCGACGCCGCGAACCGCACCTACGCCGGGCCGCTCGGCGCCGGAGCGTTCCCGGCACCGGAGAACCTCAGCACGTTCCCGCGCACCCTGGTGCTCGACGCCGAGCGGGACACGATGCGCGCATCCGGCGACCGGTTCGCACGGCGGCTCGGTGCCGCGGGGGTCGATCTCGAACGGCACGTCCTGCCCGACAGCCGGCACGCGTTCCTCAACCGACCGGGCAGCATCGACTTCACGGCTGCCGTCGACCTGATCGCTTCGTGGGTGGTCCGACGGCCCGTCTGAACGTTCGAGCGTGTGCGACCGTCGGACATTCCGGTGACGCCACGACGAACCGGACGTATTCTGCTGTCGGAAGCAACGGCGGTTCCGAACACCCTTCGCCACGTTCACCGTCGTGGCGTCCCGCCTCTGTGACGAAGAGTCCTACTGTGACCGAACACCTCATCGAGTACGTCGCCCGTGACCGCACGGGCATCACCGCCGTCGTGACGACCACCAGCGTCATCGACGTCGACACCGTGATCCAGCACATCCGCTCCGGACACACGGGCTACTACGTGGCTGCCGACTCCTGGAAGCGCACGCCGGTCAGGAGCATGTCGTTCATCGGCGGCACCTACCTGTTCGCGAACTGGGACGGCTCGAAGCGGAACATGCTGCACGACCTGGCGTTCCGGTCGCCGACGCGCACGGTCCAGACCGCGCCGCCGACGGAGTCCCGCTTCGCGCGGTTCCTCGACGCCGTGTTCGGCCGCCGACTCCCACTGCGCTGAACTGCCGGTACCGCCGCTGCCCCGGCCCGTTCGCACGCCCGTGAGAGCATGACGGGCATGCAGAAGGGGGAGCAGATGCTCGCGAAGGACGTGTCCGACAAGCGGTTCCGACCGACCAAGTGGCGGGAGGGCTACGACCAGGGTGAGGTCGACGCCTTCCTCGACCGGATCCAGACCACCCTCGCCGGATACGAGCAGGGGCGGCCGGTGGATCCGCTCACACCGGAGCAGGTGTCCGCCGCCCGGTTCCAGCCCACGAAGTTCCGCGAGGGCTACGACCAGGACCAGGTGGACGACTTCCTCGACGAGGTCGTCGTCGCCCTCCGCCAGCACGCGGTGCGCTGAGACCGACACCGACGCAGAACGACATCCCCGTCGTCGCACGACGTCGGGGATGTCGTTCCGAGTCGATCCCGGGTCGATCCAGCCCTCAGACCTGCGCGCCCTCCAGCGTCGCCGCGAGCGGGTCGAAGTCCTCGGGCAGCGACGCGATCGGTGCGACGGTCGACTCGACCTCGATGAACGAGCGGGCGGCGATGGACTCCTCGACCGCGACCATGGTGTCGAGGACGTGGTAGCCGACCTCGCCGGTCGCGATGTGCGAGCCGCCGCCACGGATCGCCCGCGCCATGTCGAGCACGCCGAGCCCACGGCCGACGGTGGGCTCCTCGTCGAGCAGCACGTCCCACTCCTGCGAGAAGGGGAACGTCGCGTCCGCGGTCAGCGGCCGCGCGATCCGGATCGGGTGTCCGCCACCGAACGTGTTCGGGTCGGGCAGGACGATCGTGCCCTCGGTCCCGTTGACCTCGAACACGCCGTGCCGGAACAGCGGGGTGTCGAACGACAGCAGCGACTGTGCGTTGCCACCCTGCTCGAACGAGGTCAGGACGGAGACGTGGGTCGGCACCTCGACGGGGAACGAGTCGCCCGCGTTCGGTCCGACGACCAACTGCCGCGTCGACCGCGACTGAGAACCCGTCGCGACGACCGAGTCGATCGGTCCGAGCAGGTGCACGAGCGCCGTGAAGTAGTACGGGCCGATGTCGAACAGCGGGCCCGCGCCCGTGGCGTAGAGGAACGACGCGTTCGGGTGGAACACGTCCGGCCCCTGCCACTGCATGCTCGTGACTGCGGTGAGCGGGGTGCCGATCGCACCGGCCTCGATCGCACGCTTGGCGGTCTGCCAGCCCGGACCGAGCACGGTGTCGGGCGCGATGCCGAGCTTCAGCCCGAGGGAGTCGGCGAGTTCGACGAGCGACGCGGCCGAGGCACGGTCCACGCCGATCGGCTTCTCACTCCACACGTGCTTGCCGGCACGCAGGGCGTCCATCGAGACGGCGACGTGCGTGGCGGGGAGCGTCAGGTTGATGACGATCTCGACGTCGGGATCGGCGAGCACGGATGCGCCGTCGCCCGAGGCCGCGACACCCCACTTCGAAGCCGACGCCGCGGCGCGCTCCGTGTCGATGTCGCCGATCCGGACGACCTCGACGTCGGGGAACGTCGTGAGGTTGGCCAGGTACTGCTCGCTGATCATGCCGGCGCCGATGAAGCCGATGCCGACGCGTCCGGTGCGGGTCATGCGGACACCTCCGATGCGGACGACGAACCGGCCGGCGCGAGGTGCGCCGCGAGCCACTCGTACGACTGCTGCACACCGTCGAAGACGTCCCCGTCGAACCCGTCGAACTCGATCACGGCGTACTCGAGCGCCGTCGCCGCACGGAGTGCCTCGGCGAGCCGGACGTCGCCCTGGCCGGCCGGGGTCTGGTCGGTGGGGATCGTCGCGGTGGAGATGTCGTCGCGCATCGGACCGTCCTTGACGTGCACGGCGACGATGCGGTCACCGAGCTCCTCGATGAACGCGACGACGTCGATGCCCGCGGCCGACGCCCAGTACAGGTCGAGCTCGAGCACCACGGCCGGGTCGAGCAGCGACGCGAGCACCTGCAGCGCGGGCTGTCCGTCGATCTGCGGCCGGAGCTCGTGGTCGTGGTTGTGGTAGCCGACGCGCAGACCGTGCTCGGCGGCCTCGACGGCGGCGGCGTTCAGTCGTGCGGCGACGCGCTCGACGCCCTCGCGGGTCGTCCACGCGTCGGGTCCGACGAACGGGTCGATGACGATCTCGAGGCCGAGTTCCTTCGCCGCGGCGAAGGTGTCGGCGTGCGACGGAGCGGTCATCACGGTGCCGTCGGGCAGCGGGATGGTCTCCTCGACCAGGAACGCGTGGCCGGTCTTCGCGGTGATGCCGTGGGCGTCGAACGCGGACTTGAGCTGCGGTGCTCGGTCCACGAACGCGAACGCCTCGACGGTGTCGAAGCCGATCTCGGCCAGGCGGCGGACGCCGCCGTCGAGGTCGGGCTCCAGCGCGGCGTTCACCGTGTAGAGCTGCAGGGAGATGGCGGGAGCCATGTCGGGTCCTTTCCGGGAGTGGTACAGGTGACTGCCTGGAGGCGCGACTCGCGTTGCAGACGCGAGTCGCGCCTCCAGGCCGCTGGTTTGGTGCGTTGCCTACCGGACCGACTTGATCGGCAGGATGACGAGGGCGCCGAGGATGACGGCGACGCCGGCACCCCAGAGCATGAGCGTGTAGTTCTGACCACCGCCGATGCCGAGCAGGAACAGGCCGACGGCCGGAGCGAGCGACTGCGGCAGCGCGTTCGCGATGTTGATGACGCCGAGGTCCTTGCCGGGGCGTTCCGGGTCGGGCAGCACGTCGACGATCAGGGCGGTGTCGATGGCGGCGTAGATGCCGAAGGCGAAGCCGAGGACGATCTCGGCGAAGTAGAAGCCGCCGACGGTGTCGACGTGGGCCAGGATCACGAGGCCGACCGCGGTCAGTGCGGTGGAGCCCCAGACGAAGACCTTGCGGCGCTGGACGCGGTCCGACACCCAACCGGAGACGGCGGCGCTGACGAGCAGGGCGACCGTGTACAGCAGGACGCCGAACGCGACGACCCCGACGGCCTCGGCCTGCGGCAGACCGATGCGGTCCTGCATGTAGAGCAGGCGGTACGTCGTGAACATGAACGTGCCGAACGTGATGAGGAAGCGACCCCACCATGCCAGACCGAAGTCCGGGTGCTTGATCGGGTTGGTCCAGAACGAGCTGATCAGGTTGATCCAGCTGAACGGCTTGACCGGCGTCGTCGGCAGGTCGTCGCGGGCCACGAAGCAGTAGACGAGGATCGCGATGATCGCCAGGACACCCGGGGCGATGAAGAGGACCGGCAGGTTCCCGACCAGGTACACGGCGAGGTACAGGCCCGCGAGGATGGCGATGTTCTGCGCGAGGGCGATGACACTCGAGGCCTTGCCGCGCTGGAACTCCGGCACGTTGTCGGCGAAGCTCGCGGTCAGCGTGGCGAGGACGGCGTTCGCCGTGACCTGCGCGAGGACCCAGGCCAGCGTGAGCTGCAGGACGTTCGGCGAGAACGCGAGCCAGGCGAGCGAACCGACGAAGACGATGACGCCGCCGAGCATCCACGGGCGTCGGCGGCCCCACCGGCTGCGGGTGCGGTCGGAGATCGCGCCGAACAGCGGGTTGGCGAACAGCGCGCCGAGGGCACCGAACGGCAGGACCGAGCCGACCACGGTCTCGGGGCTCGTGGGGTTGAGCTCGGTCGCCTTGATCGACATGCTCACGAAGACCGGTGTGAGCAGGGCGACGAACAGGCCGAACTGGGCGAAGCTGAGGCCCCAGAGGTAGCCGCGGCCCACACGCATCGTGCTGACGGACTGCGTGATCCCCTCGACCGAGAACGCTCGGGGCGCCGCGGCGTCCGAGGCGGTGGCACCGGCGGCTGCGGTGACCGCTGGTGATGCGGTCCCGGCGATGCCGCGGGTGGGTTCTTCCTTCGACGTCGGTGTCGACATGACTCCTCCTCGAGTCATAGGGGGCTTCGGGGCCCTCGAATACCTAGTGCTGCTAGGTGATCGGGACTGTAGCACCGGAAACCTCCGACCGGAAGTTTTTGTCCCGATTGTTGCGCCGGTACATTGGCACGCGTGACCTCCAACGATGGAATCGGCACCAGGGGCCCCTACGCCAAGGGTGTGCAGCGTCGGCGGGAGATCCTCGACCAGACGCTCGACGTCGTCGCCTCGCGCGGGATCGACGGCACCTCACTGCGCGCCATCGGCGATGCGATCGGGGTCTCGCACGCGGCACTGAAGCACTACTTCTCGTCACGCGAAGCGCTGCTGGTCGAGGTCCTGCGGGAACGCGATGCCGCCTCGGACCGGGCGCTCGGCGACACGGCCGGGGTCTTCACCCGACTGGCCATCGTCGCCGACCGGAACGTCCGCGAGCCGGCACTCGTGACGCTCTACACGACCCTGCTCGGGGCGTCGGTGGAGTCCGGCAACGAGACGGCGCGGGAGTTCTTCGCCGCACGGTTCGACGAGGCACGGGGGAACCTGGTCGCCCAGCTGCATGACGAGCTCGCGGCGTCGGGGCGGCACTCGGACGCCGACCTCGGGCAGGTGGCGTCCCTCATCATCGCGGCGTTCGACGGGCTGCAGGTGCAGTGGCTGCTGGACCGGAACGTGGACATCGCGGGGACGCTGCGGTTGCTGGAGCGGGTGTTGTAGGGACTGACTCGGAACGACACCGGGTCGACTCGGAACGACGTTCTCGTCGTCGTACGACAACGAGGACGTCGTTCCGAGTCGACGAACGATCCTTACTTCTCGCCGTCCTCTTCCGGGTTGAAGTGCGAGTCGTCCCCGACGTGCCCAGCGGCGAGGCCGTCCGGGTCGTTGGGGATGGTGTTGTCGTCGCCGAGCCCGCCCGGCTTCTCGATGCCCTCGGAGTCGTTCACGGGGGCCTTGGCGTCGTCGTCGTGCGTGTTGCTGCTGTCGGTCATGGTCTGCTCCAGTGCAGTGGTCGAACCGAGGGCGACGCCCCCGGCAGGTGCTGACCTCGGACGCTACGTGCCGCTGCTCGGAATCCACCCACCAGCCGCGTGCCCCGACCGGTCGACAGCGGAGTCGCCGCTCGGTAGATTGTTCAACAACCCGCGACGACAGGGAGTCCCCGTGACGACGATCGACTTGAACAGCGACCTCGGCGAGGGGTTCGGCGCCTGGACGATGGGCGACGACGCCGCGATGCTCGACGTCGTGTCGAGCGCCAACGTCGCCTGCGGATTCCACGCCGGCGACCCGACGATCATGCTCGCCACCGCCCG
The DNA here is from genome assembly GCF_003752545.1 of Curtobacterium sp. PhB172. NCBI lineage: Bacteria > Bacillati > Actinomycetota > Actinomycetes > Micrococcales > Microbacteriaceae > Curtobacterium > Curtobacterium sp. PhB172. The sequence goes on along the minus strand of NZ_RKIF01000012.1, from coordinate 69,294 downwards.
CGCTGCCGCCGAGCGCGGGGTCGCCATCGGAGCGCACGTCGCCTACCGCGACCTCGCCGGCTTCGGTCGCCGTCCGGTGCACGTCACCCCGGACGAACTCCACGCCGACGTCGTGCACCAGCTCGGCGCGATGGCCGCCACTGCGCGGGTCGCCGGCACCGCGGTCACCTACGTCAAGCCCCACGGCGCCCTGTACAACACCGCGTGCGCCGACCCGGTCCAGGCCGAGGCCGTGGTCCGGGCGATCGCCGACGTCGACAGCTCGCTCGCGGTGCTCGCGCTGCCGGGTTCCGAACTCCTGCTCGCTGCCGAACGCCACGGGCTGCGCGCGGTCGCGGAGTCCTTCGCCGACCGCGCCTACGAACCCGACGGCTCCCTGGTGTCCCGCAGCACGCCGGGTTCGGTGCTGCACGATCCGGACGAGGTCGCCGCCCGCGTCCTCCGCATGGTCACCGACGGGGTCGCGACCGCCGTCGACGGCTCCGAGCTGCGGGTCAGCGCCGACTCCGTCTGCGTCCACGGCGACTCCCCCGGTGCCGTCGCGATGGCCCGTGCGATCCGAGCCCTGCTGACCGAGCACGGCGTCACGATCGCGCCGTTCGCACCGTGACCGTCCTCGACCTCCGGCCCGCTGGGCGCTCCGCTTTGCTCGCCACCTTCGACTCCCTGCCACAGGTCGCCGCGTTCCGTGCCGGGCTGACCGCGACTCGGCTTCCCGGCCTCACCGAGGTCGTGTCCGGCGCGCGGACCCTGCTGCTCCGCTACGACCCGGCGACGACCGACGCCGCGAGACTCCGCGGCGCACTCGAACGGGTCGTCCCGTCCGCCGACGCAGACGCGGCGAGCGCCGCGGACCCACTCGTCATCCCGGTGGTCTACGACGGCGAGGACCTCGACCAGGTCGTCGCCCTGACGGGCATGCGCCGCGACCGCGTGATCGCGTGGCACACCGGCCAGCTCTGGACGAGCGCGTTCTGCGGCTTCGCCCCGGGCTTCAGTTACCTCACCGGCACCGAGCCGTCACTCGACCTGCCTCGCCGGAGCACGTCGCGCACCGCCGTGCCGAGCGGTGCGGTCGCACTGGCGGGCGAGTTCAGCGCCGTCTACCCGCGCGTCTCCCCCGGCGGCTGGCAGCTCATCGGCCGCACCGACGTGCCGATGTGGTCGCTCGACCGGGAACCGCCGGCGCTGGCACCCGCCGGCACACGGGTCCGGTTCGTCGACGCGGGTGCGGCATGAGCGCGCTGACCGTCCTGCAGGTCGGCTTCGGCGCGGCAACGCAGGACCTGGGGCGTCCCGGATTCAGTGACATGGGCCTCGGCGCGGCGGGCGCCGCCGACCGCGGGTCCGCAGCACTGGCCAACCGACTGGTCGGCAACCGTCCCGATGCGGCCGTCCTGGAGGCCCTGCTCGGCTCCGTCACGCTGCGGACCGACGCGTACGTGGCCGTCGCCACCGCCGGGGCCGCCTGCCCGGTCGAGATCGAGCGGGCGGACGGCCGGGTCCGCGGTGCGGCCTCGCACGAGGTCCTGATGCTCACACCGGGTGACACGCTCCGAATCGGTACGGCCACCGCCGGGCTGCGCTCCTACATCGCCGTCCTCGGCGGGTTCGCGGTCGAGCCCGTGCTCGGCAGTCGCTCATGGGACTCGCTCGCACGCCTCGGGCCTCCGCCCTCGTCGCCGGGTGACGTCCTGCCGATCGGCGACGCGCGCGCTTCGTGGCCGATCGTCGACGCCGTGCCGCAACCGGACGAGCACTGGCCGGACGACCCGGTCGTCCTCGACGTCACCGCCGGCCCCCGCGACGACTGGTTCACGCCGGACTGGCGCGACACCCTGACCCGTCAGGACTTCACCGTCGGGTCGGACAGCGACCGCGTGGGGGTCCGCACCACGGCTCCGCAGCCGCTCGTCCGCGCCGTGACGCACGAGCTGCCGAGCGAAGGGGTCGAGACCGGTTCACTGCAGGTCCCGCCGGAGGGCTTCCCAGTGCTGTTCCTCGCCGACCACCCGGTGACCGGCGGCTACCCCGTCGTGGCGGTCCTCACGCCGGAGTCGGTCGACCGTGCCGCGCAGCTCCGCCCGGGCGACACCATCCGCTTCCGGTTCGTCCACTGACGACCGGCTCGCTGACCGATCCGGAACAGGTCGGCGCCGCTGCGGGTTGAGTCGGACACTGCTGACGAAAGGTGCACCACATGTCGATCACCGTCCTGCTCGAGGTCCAGTTCCGGAGCGACGTCCCCGCCGACACCGTCGAGGCGGCGATCCGCGAGACGCTCGCGCAGACCCGCGCCTTCGACGGCTGCGAGTCCCTCGAGGTGCTGGTCGACGACGCCGACCCGACGCGCATGGTCGTCGTCGAGTCCTGGACGAGCGGGGCCGCCCACGACGCCTACGAGGCATGGCGGGCGACCCCGGACGGTGCCGCAGCGATCGGACCGATCGTCGCCGCACCGCCCGTCGCGCGGACGTTCGCACGGACGATCGCGATCAGCTGACCTGCTGCGGGTCAGCCCGTGTACTCGTAGGTGCTGACCCAGTCGATGTCGAGGTGCCCGGCGGCACCCCAGTTGCCGACCTGGAACATGTACCGGTGCGCGGTCTTCGGCACGTTCGACGTGACCGTCTTGATGACCTTGCCGTCGAGCAGGTACTGCACCGACTTGCCGGGAATCCACTCGACCGAGTAGACGTGCCAGCTGCGCCAGGTCACCCCGGTGCTCATGCTCGTCGAGTTCGCTTCCTGCCCGGCGACCATCGAGTGGTGGTGGAGCATCGGCGCCCCCTCGAAGTTCGCCTCCGGGTAGTCGATCTCGCCGTCCGACCAGACGTTCGACGACGGCCACAGCATGAACGCTGCACCGTTCCCGTCGCCGCCGGTGGCCTTCGCTCGGACGCTGAACTTGCCGCCCACGTGCGACCACGCGCCGTTCGGGCTCCCGAAGGTCCCCGCGGCTCCGTGCTTGCCGTCGAGCGTGACGTCCATGTAGCCGTTGCGGGCGCTGACCTGCGAGCCCGAGTAGTACGTGCCGCCCGTCCCGTCCGGGTAGGGCTGCCACGAGTTCGCGTAGGTCTTCGCGAACTGGCCGTTGGCCGAGGCCGTCGTGCTGAAGTTCTCGACGAAGGTCTGCTTGAACTTGCCGACGTTGCCGACCGGGGCGGTGACCCCCGCGTAGGCAACGGATCCTGCTCCGAGCGGTGCCGCCACGACGACGGCTCCGATGAGTGCGGCGATGAGTGCGGTCCGCCTGATCCTGCGGTGCTGCATGTGTCACTCCCTGGTGTGACTGGTGGCACCCGTTCCCCGCGGGCACCCAGCCGGATCTCGGCTGCGCACCGAGGGTAGGTGCATTCTGCAACCGATGCAGGGGGTTGACAGCAGCACGCCGGACCGGCGACCATGCCCCTCGTTCGAGGGTCAGCGCGCGGCGTGCTCGCGTGCTTCCATGGCGTCCCAGGCGAAGCTCGCGAGCCAGTGCGTGGAGTAGTACTCCTCGCCGACGCTGGCGGCCAGGCCCGAGGCCAGCAGCCGGTCCGCCGCCTCGTCGAGCAGGCTCGCGAGTCCGTCGTCGTCCAGCTCGCCGGCGCGCAGGGCGTCCGCGATGCGTCGGGCCGATCCCGCTCGCGACAGGTCGAGCCCGAACAGGTGCACCTGCTGCGGGTCGTTCTCGTCACGGACCACCGTCGACTGCAGGATCGCGTCGCCCGACCGCACCTGGGCGAAGAAGCCGTCCGACCACGTCGCGAACTCGGCCGGGGTCAGCACGGCCCGCATCAGGTCGGCTTCGGCCAGACCGGCGGACAGGAAGTCGTGCCCGCTGCGCTCCCAGGCGAACGGCCACCCGGCGTCCTCGCCGAACCAGTCGCGCGCCGCCCGCTCCACCGTTGCGGCGAGCCCGTCGCGGCCGAGCGACCGTGCGGCCTCGAGCACGAGCAGCAGCCCGAACGCGGAGTTCGAGTGCACCCCGTGCCGCACCGGGTGGGCAGCGCCGTCGACCCACCGGGTGACGAGGTCCTCGAGCACGTCGACGACGGGCGCGAACCCGGGGGCGAGCTGCCGGATGGCCGGCACCTCGGACGCGGAGACCTCGGCGGCGAGCTTCGCGAGCCAGGCCCACCCGTAGGGGCGCTCGTAGTGCGGCGTCGTGTGGAAGTAGGCGGCTTCCGTCGCCAGGTGATCCGCGCTCAGGTGGGCCCGCAGGATCGTGGTGAGCCGGGCCTCCAGATCGGCCGGCAGACCGTGCGCGACCAGACGCGCTGCGAGCCAGTGCATGTGCACGGACGAGTGCCAGTCGTAGGACGTCGCGAAGGCGGGGTGCAGTTCGACCGGCAGCGCCCGGTCGTCCGGGCCGGACGTCGTGTGGTGCGCCGCGTACGGGTACTCGCGCGTGGTGTTCTCGGCGGCGACGGCCGCGAAGCGGTCGGCCCACGCGGCCCGGGTCAGGTCGAGCGGGGCAGCATCAGAAAGCGACAAGGTACATGACTCCCATGTTGACGACGAGCAGGATGGCGGCGGTCGGGATCTGCGCCTTGATCGGACCGTACTTGTCCCGCATCTCGAGCAGGGCAGCCGGCACCAGGTTGAAGTTCGCGGCCATCGGCGTGACGAGCGTCCCGCAGAACCCGGCGAGCATGCCGATGGCGAAGATCGCGGCCGGGTTGCCGTCGAAGCCCTGCACCAGGACGGGCCAGCCGATGGCGGCCGTCATGATCGGGAAGGCGGCGAACGCGTTGCCCATGATGATCGTGAAGAGCGCCATGCCGAGGCAGTAGACGACGACCGCGGCGATCAGCGACCCGCCGGGCAGGATCGACTTGATGATCGTGCCGACGGCGTCGCCGACCCCGGCCTGGGTGAAGACGATGCCGAGGGTGGAGAGCATCTGCGGCAGCAGCGCCGCCCACCCGATGGCCTGCAGCAGTCGGCCGCCCTCGCGGATGGGCGTGGCGATCCTCGGCGGGCGCAGGACGAACACCGCGACGACCACAGCCAGCACCGACCCGATGCCCAGGCCGGTCAGGGTCGCGCTGCCCTCGGCGAGCAGCGGTTCGCCGCCGATCGAGACGAGCGGACCGAGCGTCGCCACGAGGACGGCGACCACGGGCACGACCAGCGCCGGGATGAAGAGCCTGTTGCCGAACCGGGTGGCGAACGCCGCGCGCTCGTCGGGGCTGGTCGTCGCGAGGACGCTCGTGCTGGCGGACGGCTTCGTGGCGGCAGCGGTGGGTTCGGCGGGACCGGTCTCGGCACCCGTGCCGGCACCGGGGATGCTGGCGACCCGCGTGCGACTGGTGGTCCCGGTGAACCCGAGTCCGGCGAGCGCGACCATCACCAGGACGGCGATGCCGAGCACCCACGACGGCGCCGTCTTCGCGGCGACGAAGGTGCCGTAGAAGAACGAGACCCCGAGGATCCCCCAGAACGCCGCGTTGCCGAGTCGCTTCGCGTGCGAGGTGTCCGTGACGATGAAGACGGCGACCGCGATGAAGAACGCGCCGATGAGCCAGTAGAGCCATTCGCTGGTGATCACGCTGCGGCTCCCTGCGTCGGGGCGTCGACGCGTGCGTCGGCGGCCATCTTGTCGAGCGTGCGGTCGAACAGCAGCAGCCGCGTGCCGTGGACCAGGAGCGCGGCGATGCCGGTCGGGATCGCCCACAGCGCCAGGTCGATGGGTTCGAGCGACAGACCGTAGGTGGCGTCGACGAAGGTCGTGATGAGCAGGATCGAGCCGACGGCGACGAAGACGTCCTCGCCGAAGAAGACCCCGACGGTGTCCGACGACGCCGAGTAGCCCTTGATCTTCTCGCGCATCCGCTCGTCGATCCGGCCGTACTTCTTGATCGCCGCCCCTTCGGCCATCGGGTGCACGAGGGGCCGCACGGTCTGCGCCGGCCCGCCGATGCTGGTGAGGCCGACCGCGGCCGTGACCTGCCGGATGGCCAGGTACCCGGCCAGCAGACGACCCGTCGTGAGCTTGTCGAGCTTCGCGATCAGGCGCTTGGCCTGGTCCTGCAGCCCGTAGCGCTCGATCAGGCCGATGACGGGCAGGACGAGCGCGAAGGTCGTGACGGACCGGCTCGACGCGAAGCCGTCGCCGAAGGCGGTGAGGATGCCGACGGGACCGATCCCGCCGATGGCCGCGGTGACGATGCCCGCGACGGTCACGACGAGCAGCGCGTTGATGCGCAACGCGAACCCGATGATGACGACGGCGACGCCGATGAGGACGAACATGCGGGACAGTCTGGACCGCATTGTTCAACAATCGCAAGGGGGTGTTCTGCTCTGTAACACGACGGTCACACGGTGCGGGGTTCGCACCTGCGATGCCCGAGGCCGTGTCAGGATCGGGACATGACCCGAACCGTCAGCGGTGCCGACACGACGGCCGACCGGCTGCGCACCATGATCGCGGCGGGCGAGTTCTCCCCCGGGACGCAGCTGTCCGAGGAGCGGTTGAGCGACCAGCTCGGGGTGTCACGGAACACCCTGCGCGAGGCCTTCCGGCTGCTCGCGCGGGACCGGCTGGTCGAGCACGTGTTCAACCGCGGGGTCTTCGTGCGACGCCTCTCCACCGAGGACGTCGCCGACCTGTACGCCGCCCGACGGGTGCTCGAGGAAGCCGCGGTCCGCGCGTGCTCGCCGACGTCACCCGCGCTCGACGCAGCCGCTGCGGCCGTCACGACCGCACGGGACGCTGCCACCGCGGGCGACTGGGGCGCCGTGGGCACCGCGGACATCCGGTTCCACTCCGAGCTCGTGCGCGCGGTCCCGAGCGCGCGGATCCACGGACTGATGGACGGGCTGCTCGCCGAGATGCGGCTGGCCTTCCTGACGACCGACGACCCGGGGTCGTTCCACGCCGAGTTCGTGGACCGGAACGACGCGATCGTCGCGGCGTTGCGCGCCGGCGACCAGGCGGGAGCGTCGGCGCTGTTGGCGGACTACCTCGACGATGCGGAGCGGACGCTGCGGGTGGCCGCGGACGCGGCAGGCTGACGGGAGGCCCGGTGCGGGTCCTGCCTGCGCGCTCGGATCGCCTCGACTAGCGCTGGTACCGGCCGAGGCCGCGCTTCCTGTCGCGGAGTGCGACGGCGAGCATGCTGCCGCCGAGCACGAGCCACAGGACGGCCATGATCGCGCGGAACGTGCTCGGCTCGATGATCGCCAGGACGCTCCAGAGCACCCCGACCGCGAGCCACACGACGCCGACCCAGACCAGCGGACGTCCGAAGGTCGCGCGGAGGAATCGGTTGTCGCTGCTCATGGGCCGAACCCTACGCCCGGCCGTGCGACACGTCAGCCCCCGACGAGTGCCTTCACCGCGTCGATCACGATCTGCCGACGCCGCGCAGGTGCGACCGCCGCGACCAACGAGCCGTACTCGGGAGAACTCGAGCTCCAGAACGCGGCGAGGTGCATCACCAGACCGAGCAGCACCGCCGGCCGGTAGCTGCGCGGCAGGACCCCGGCGCGCTGGGCGTGCTCCACCGCGGCGACGGCCTCGGCGTTGCTCGCGACGACGGCTTCGAGCGCACCGTCGCTCCCCCGCTCGAGGCGGTGCCACGTGGCGAGCCGTTCGGCCCACGGACGCCGGACGTACGAGTCGTGCAGCCGGGCAGCCCACTCGGCGAGGTCATCGGTGTCGACCGGGACCTCGTCGAACGTCTCGGCGACGGTCTGGGCGAGGAGGGCGTCGAACAGCCCCTCCTTGCTGCCGAAGTAGTGGAAGACCTGCGCCTTGTTGCTCGACGCCGCCGCGGCGATCCGTTCGATCTTGGCGCCGACGAGCCCAGCCGCGGCGAACTCGTCGCGTGCTGCGAGCAGGAGTCGTGCGCGCATCGCGTCGGCGGCTGGGGGCGTGAAGCGTGCCATGCAGACAACCGTATCGACCGAGTCGGCACCGCGCTCGACCGCCAGATCCACGCCGCAGCGACGAAACGTTGCGCGCCGAGCGGCATCGCGTGCGCGGACAATGCCCCGGCGCACGATTCCCCCGCGGATGGGCAAGAATGCGTCCCCCGATCCTCCCTAGGCTCATGACAAGCGCACCACCACGCCGCAGATCCGCGGCCGGCCCAATGACGGGAGGTTCGACATGTCACAGTTCGTCCAGGAGTTCACGCAGGGCGCCATCGTCGGAGAACCCGAGGTCGTCGAGGACCGCCCGTCGGTGCGCGAGGTCGCCAAGCATCCCGCGTGGACGCGGCTGAAAGCCGCTGTCGTGTCGTTCCGTGCGCTGCAGACGGCCGACGGCTCGATACCCGACCAGTCGGACCACGCGACTGCTTCGGAACACCTGGCCACGATCCTCCCGGCCGTTGCCGAACTCGCCCCGTTCTTCCCGCACGATGCGGCGTACCTCGCTGCACTGCAGCGCGACTTCGCACGCTGGGAACGCGACGGTTTCGGCGTTCCCGACTTCCTCGACGCACTGAACGCATTCCATCCGCAACAGCACCGCATCGACGGACTCGGCCACCTGGTCGTCTTCCCGATGGTGACGCAGAACGGCAGTTCCTCGCGATTGGTCGAAGCCGTCCTGGTCGAGGTCATCTGGCCGGAGTTCATCGCGGAACTCGAAGCGGGCGACTACAGCAACACGCTCTTCGTCGCGTTGCGGTTCGTCGACTTCACGCCCGGGTACGACACGAATTCTGCGGTGCTGTTCCCCGAGACGGTCGCGATGCGCGAGATCCCGACGTTCACGTGGGGTGCGATCTTCCAGGACCGCGAAGCCGCTCGCTACCGCCGAGTCGTCCGTGCCGCTGCGGAGATCACCAAACTGGAGTTGCCGGACGACGCTGCAGCAATGCTCGACGACCAGGAGCTGACGGAACAGGTCTTCGTGATGTGGGACATCATCCACGACCGATCGCACATGCGCGGCGACCTGCCGTTCGACCCGTTCATGATCAAGCAGCGGATGCCGTTCTTCCTCTACTCGCTGGAAGAACTCCGCTGCGACCTGACGGCGTTCCGGGAATCCGTGCGGCTCGAACGCGCGCTTTCCGCGGTGCCGGACGCAGATCTCGACGATGCCCGACGCGCGATCCGCGACCACGCCCGCCTGGTGCAGTACGCCGTCGTCTTCGACCGCATCTTCCGGTTCGCGATCACCGGCAGCCGTGTCCGGAACTACGACGGGCTCGGCGGGCAGTTGTTGTTCGCGTGGATGCACCAGCACGATGTCCTGCACTGGACGGACACGCAGCTCACCATCGACTGGGATGCCGTTCCCGATGTGATCATCGCGCTCAGCGATCAGATCAACGAGTTGTACCGGCGGTCGATCGACCGACCGAAATCAGCGCACTGGCTCGCCGCGTACGAGATGCTGACCCGGACGCTCACGCCGCACCCGGCATCGAGATGGGCGCGGGGACTGCCGGAGGAAACGCTCGCCGGAATGCCCAAGGGCTACACCGACGCCGTGCTCGACGACGAATTCCCGCTGTCGATGTTCTACGAGGCCCTGAACAAGAAGATGGCTGCGGTCATCGCATCGACGGCCGGCATCACCGGCTCGTCGTCGGTTGCTCCGTCCACTGCTCCGTCCGTTCCGGACGTCGCCGCGTGAGCGCTGGATCCCTGTCCGGTCGCACGGTGCTGGTCGCGGGCGCGACCAGCACCAGCGGCGCGGCCGTCGCGCGCGCACTCACCTCCGCCGGAGCGGCCGTCGTCGCGGTCGGCACCAGACCAGACGCACTGGAGGCCCTGCGCGCCTCCGTCCCGGGCGTCACGACCCACATGTGCGACCTCGCAGACCTCGGGGCGGTCACCGCGCTCGCGGCTGCGGTCCGCGAGACGGCGGGTCCGGTCGACGGGCTGATCCACCTGGTCGGTGGGTGGCGCGGGGGCGGCGGCATCGTCGGCCAGTCGGACGACGACTGGGACTTCTTCGACCGGGCGTTCCGCACCCTGCGGAACACCACACGCGTCTTCTACGACGACCTGGTGGCGTCCCCGGCCGGACGGCTCGCGTTCGTCTCGTCCACCGCCGTCGACTCTCCCACCGCGGGTGCCGCGAACTACGCAGCCGCCAAGGCCGCCTCCGACGCATGGGTCCGTGCCGTGGCCCAGGGCTTCCAGAAGGACGCACCGGACTCGGCGGCAGCCACCGTCTTCGTCGTCGGCGCCCTCGCCGGTCTCGAAGAGCGGCTCGGCGACGAAGTCGTGCGGCTCTGGACGGCGCCGCCGGCCGACGTGAACGGCGCCCGTCTCCCGCTCTCAGCCGCTCCAGCTGCGGCCTCGAACCTAGGATGAACCAGTGACCCTTCGACTCCACGACCTGGACCTGCGGGGCTTCGCCTCGGACAACTACGCCGGTGTCCACCCCGAGATCCTCGACGCGATCGCCGCGGCCAACGACGGCCACCAGATCGCCTACGGCGAGGACGTCTACACGGCCCGCCTCAACGAGGTGATCGGCGACCACTTCGGCTCGCAGGCGCAGGCGTTCCCGGTGTTCAACGGGACCGGCGCGAACGTCGTCGGGCTGCAGTCGATGCTGCCGCGGTGGGGCGCCGTCGTGTGCACCACGACCGCGCACATCCACACCGACGAAGCGGGTGCTCCCGAGCGCATCGGGGGGATCAAGCTGCTGCCGGTCGAGACCCCCGACGGCAAGCTCACCCCCGAGCTCATCGACAAGGAGGCCTGGGGATGGGGTGACGAGCACCGTGCCCAGCCGCTCGTGGTGTCGATCACGCAGACCACCGAGCTCGGTACCGCCTACACGGTCGACGAGATCCGGGCGATCGCGGACCACGTCCACCCGCTCGGCATGACGCTGCACATGGACGGCGCTCGCATCTCCAACGCCGCCGCGACCCTCGGCCTACCCCTGCGCGACTTCACCACCGATGCCGGCGTGGACGTGCTGAGCTTCGGCGGCACGAAGAACGGCATGCTCTACGGCGAGGCGATCGTCGTGCTCAACCCCGCGGCATCCGAGGGACTGCACTACCTGCGCAAGATGAACATGCAGCTGTCGTCGAAGATGCGGTTCGTCTCCGCGCAGCTCATCGCGCTGCTGTCCGACGACCTGTACCTGCGCTCCGCCGGGCACGCCAACGCCATGGCCGCCCGGCTCCGCGGCGCACTCGAGGCCCGGATCGCCGACGGCAGCATCCAGGGCGTCGGGTTCAGCCAGGAGACCCAGGCGAACGGGGTGTTCGCGACGCTGCCCGCGGGGGTGGCCGAGCGGCTGCGCAAGCACTTCCGGTTCTACGACTGGGACGCCAGCCGCAACGAGGTGCGGTGGATGTGCGCGTACGACACGTCGGAGCAGGACATCGACGACTTCGTGGCGGCGTTGACGCGGGAGCTCGACGCGGCCTGATCCAACGTAGAATCCCGTGTGATCTCCGAGCACCCCGAACCCAGCGGCATCCTCCCCGAGGACCTCGACGCCACACTCCGGGTGCTCGAGCAGATGAGCGAGATCGACGAGACGCACCCCGACTTCGTGCGGGTGCGTCAGGCCACGGCGAAGATGTTCAAGGCCGTGAAGCGGGCGCACCGGCTCGAGAAGCGCGCGGTCATCGCCGAGGCCGACCGCCTGGTGATCGCCGCCACCGCGACCGGAGCCGCCGACCGGATCGACGACGAGACCCGCGGCGTCCCGATCAGCACCTCGACGACGGCGTCCACCGCCGGCACCCTGCTGAAGTCACGCCCCTGCTACATGTGCAAGCAGCAGTACACGGTCGTGGACGCGTTCTACCACCAGCTGTGCCCCTCGTGCGCGGCGATGAGCCACGCGAAGCGTGATGCCCGGACCGACCTGACCGGCAAGCGGGCGCTGCTGACCGGCGGCCGCGCGAAGATCGGCATGTACATCGCGCTCCGCCTGCTGCGCGACGGCGCCCACACGACCATCACGACGCGGTTCCCCCGCGACGCCGTGCGCCGGTTCACGAGCCTGCCGGACTCCGCCGACTGGATCTCGCGCCTCAAGGTCGTCGGCATCGACCTGCGCGACCCGGCCCAGGTCATCGGTCTCGCCGAGGACGTCGCCGCTGCTGGCCCCCTCGACATCCTGATCAACAACGCGACACAGACGGTTCGCCGGTCGCCCGGCGCGTACCAGCCCCTCGTCGACGCCGAACTCGCGCCGCTGCCGGACGGCCCACTGCCCGAGCTCGTGACCTTCGGGCACACGAACGACCAGCACCCGCAGGCGCTCGCCCGCTCGGTGACGGCGCACCCCATCCTCGCGGCCGCCGCAGCCCGCGCCGACGAGCTGACCGAGCAGGCCATGGCTCCGGGGTCGAGCTCGCTCGAGCGTCTGGCCATGGGCACCGCGATCGACGCCGGTGGTCTCGTGCCCGACCTGCACGACGTGAACTCGTGGACGCAGGCCGTCGACGAGGTCGACCCGCTCGAGATGCTCGAGGTCCAGCTCGCGAACACCACCGCGCCGTTCATCCTGATCTCGAAGCTCCGTCCCGCGATGACCGCGAGCGAGGCGCACCGCACCTACGTGGTGAACGTCAGCGCGATGGAAGGGGTGTTCGGCCGTGCCTACAAGGGACCGGGGCACCCGCACACGAACATGGCGAAGGCTGCCGTGAACATGCTCACCCGCACGAGTGCGCAGGAGATGTTCGAGACCGACCGCATCCTGATGACGAGCGTCGACACCGGGTGGATCACCGACGAGCGACCGCACCCGACGAAGGTCCGGCTGGCCGAAGAGGGCTTCCACGCGCCGCTCGACCTCGTCGACGGGGCTGCACGCGTGTACGACCCGATCGTTCGGGGCGAGGCGGGCGAGGACGTGTTCGGCGTGTTCTTGAAGGACTACAAGCCCAGTTCCTGGTGAGCTCGGCGGCCGGAGCCGCTTCACTCCGGTCCAGCAGCGCTGCCATACTGACGACGTGACGAAGGCGCAGCCCGTCATCGGGCGTGAGCGGGAGACCTCGGCTCTCCGAGACGCGGTCGGTCACGTGGACAGCGGTGGTTCCGCGTTCGTGATCGACGGCGAAGCGGGCATCGGCAAGTCGTCACTGGTCGCCGACGTGCTCGAGCACGCGAGCCGCCGCGGACTGCGGACACTCACGACGACCGGCACCCTCGCTGAGTCGGCGGAGCCGTACTCAGCGCTCCACATGCTCCTGTACCCGTTGCGCGGCGGCATCGCGAACCTGCCGTCGCCGCAGCGACGGGCGTTGGACGTCGCGTTCGGGGTCGCCACGGGAATCCAGCCGTCGCCGCTCCTCGCCGGGCTCGCCGCGCTGACCCTGCTCTCGGACGCGGCGGCCGAACGTCCGCTCCTGATCGTCGCCGAGGACCTGCACTGGATGGATGCACCCTCCGAGTGGGCGCTCCGCATGATGGCCCGTCGCGTCGGTGAGGACCCGGTCGTCATCGTCATGACCACGCGGAACACCGATGCGGTGGAGAACCCGGGCATCCGACGCCTGCACCTCCGTCCACTCGACCAGTCCGCTGCCGACGAACTGCTCGACGGAGTGCCTGGAGCGCCGACGGGGCAGGCGCGACGCGACCTCGTGCTCCGCGCCGAGGGCAACCCCCTGGCGCTGCACGAGCTCGGCCGGTCTACTGCGGCGGCCGAGCGCACGCGGGAACGACCCGTCGTCGGACGGGTCGAGCAGGAGTTCGCGGATCGGTACACGGAGCTCGACCAAGGGGTCCGGTTGGCGATCCTCGCCGTGGCGCTGTCCGGCGGCACCGTCGCCGAGGAAGCCGCCCGAGTCGCCGCACGCGCAATCGGCAGGTTCCCGACGCCGACCTGGACCGAGCAGGCATCAGCGGCCTCGCTCCTCGAGTGGGTCGCACCCCGTGCAATCCGGTTCCGGCATCCGCTCGTGCAGTCGGCGGTCCTGTCGGTGACGTCACCGCCGGAGCGCACCGCGGTCCTCCGGTCGCTCGTGCTCGAGCACCAGGACGACCCGGCGCGGACCATCTGGTGGCGCGCCGAGCTCGCCACCGGTCACGACGATCCCCTCGCGGACGAGATCGCCGCGCTCGGCGACGAACGGACCGCGATGTCCGACACCTTCGTCGCGAGCCGGGCGTACGAGCGTGCCGCCGAGCTGACGTCGGACGTGGCCCGACGCGTCGAGCGTCGCATCGTCGCGGCGGAACTCGCCGGGCTGTCCGGCAGGACCTCAGACGCGTCGCTCTTGGTGCAACGGGCTCGCGACGAGGCGCCTCCTGGGCTGCTCGCGGCGCGCGCAGCGTGGGTCGCCGAGACCCTGCCCACTGGTCGGACGGGCCTGGCAGTCGGCGACCTCGGACCGGCGCTCCACGCCGTCTCCGAGATGCAGCTGGCAGGCGGGGTCGAACACGCCACCGCCGCACTGCTCCACCTGGCCGCGATCGCCTGGGACCACACTGCCGAGGCGGACCCGGGCGACCCGATGCTCGTCGTCGTCGAAGCCCTCGCGCTTCCAGAGGACGACCCGCGGTCGATCCTGCTGGCCGCCCGGACCGAGCCGCTGGCCCGGGGCGATCGTGTGCTGGAGCTCGCGTTGGCGGCGGCGCCCGCGGCCCTGGACGAAGAGACAGCGTGGCTCCTCGGGTACGCGCTCAACCTCGTGGGCGAAATCGACACGGCTCGTGTCCTGCTCGATCGTGCCCTCGCGAGCATGCAGACGCGTGGCGAGTTGCGGACGTTCCCGCAGGCCCTCATGGGGACCTCGATGACCACGTACCTCGCCGGGGACGTCGCCCGGGCGCGCGCCCTCGCGCAGCAGGCCGCGTCGCTCGGACGGGACCTGGGCGACGCCGGGTTCTCCGCCGCGGCGCGGTGCGCGCTCGCCTGGTTCGACGCCCTCGAGGGCGAACAGCCCGACACCGAGCGGATCGCTGGCGGGACCGAGGCGGGCGCGCAGGTGCTCCGCTCGAGTGCGATGCGCGCAACGCTGCTCGGCGCGACCGGGTTGGCGCACCTGATCTCCGGCCGGGCGGCGGACGCACTCGAGCCCCTGCGACGTCTCTTCGACCCCGACGACGACGCGTTCAACCCGACCTTCGCCGTGCTGACCTCCCACGACTACGTCGATGCCGCGTTGGAGTCCGGCAACCGACCGGACGCCGAGCAGCGGTTGGCGGACCTCGAGTGGCTCCACGAGCGGTGGCACGCTCCCCTGGTGCGCACGGCCGTCCACTCCGCCCGGACCGCGCTCCTGTCGGACGACGACCTCGAGTCGGCGTGGGCGACCCTGCAGCACGATCGTTGGCCGGTCCCGTACGTGCAAGCGCGAGCGCTCCTCCGACTCGGTCGCCGTCTGCGTCGTGCAGGGCGGAGCACCACCGCCCGAGCAGTCCTGCACGCAGCCCTGGACCTGTTCGAGGCGATGCCCGCACCGATCTGGGCAGAGCGGACACGAGACGCCATCCGGGCCACGGGCGAGCGCCTGCCGACGACGGGGCAACGCAGCATCGACCTGCTCACCCCGCAGGAGCTCCGCGTCTGCACGCTCGCAGCCCAGGGCCTGAGTAACCGCGCCATCGGCGAACACCTCTTCGTCTCCCCCAGGACGGTGGGCGCCCACCTGTACGCGGCGTTCCAGAAGCTCGGCATCTCGACCAGGCAGCAGCTGCCGTCGGTCCTGACACCCGGGGCGACCGCGGCGGACGACTAAGTCACACGACGCCACATCTCGGTCATCGTGACCGATGTGCACCGCCGGCCCGCGGCCCTAGCGTCACGGACGGAAGCAGACGCTTCCACTACCGACGGAGGTCCGCGGCACCGGCTGCGGACCGGGACGGACCGCACCGTGACCGAATCGCCCACCATCGTGCTCATCCACGGAGCCTTCGCCGACGCCGCCAGCTGGGCGCCCGTCACGAAGCTCCTCCTCGATCAGGGGCACGAGGTCCTCGTTCCGCCCGTGTTCAACCGCAGCCTGTCCGGCGACGCGGCCTACATCAAGTCGTTCGTCGAGCAGATCGACGGACCGGTCCTGCTCGCCGGGCACTCCTACGGCGGCGCGATCCTCACCGTCGCGGGTATCGCCGAGAACGTCGTCGGGCTCGTGTTCGTCGCCGCCTACGCGCTCGAGGAAGGCGAGAGCCTCGGCGCCCTCCAGGGCGGGTTCCCCGACAGCGACCTCGCGGCGAACCTCGTCTACGCGCCCTACCCCGTCGATGGCGCCGAGCCCGGCACCGACGTCTCGGTGGCCATCGACGCCTTCCCCGCGGTCTTCGCGGGCGGCCTCGACCTCGAGAAGGCCAAGGTCCTCGCAGTGTCGCAGCGCCCGCTGTCCGCGGTTGCGTTCGGCGAACCCGCATCCGTCGCGGCGTGGAAGACCAAGCCGTCCTGGGGCATCGTCTCCAGCGCCGACCACACCATCAACCCGGACGTCGAGCGTTTCGGCTACCAGCGCGCCGGGGTCCGCAAGGTGGTCGAGATCGACGGACCACACCTGGTGATGCAGACGCACCCCACCGAGGTCGCGGCCTTCATCACCGACGCCATCGCCGAACTCGGCTGACCACCGACCACCACAACCGAACACCAGCCACAGGAGACCGACCATGGGTTACGTGACCACCGACGACGGTGCAGAGATCTACTTCAAGGACTGGGGCAACGCCGATGCGCAGCCGATCGTGTTCCACCACGGCTGGCCGCTGTCCTCCGACGACTGGGACGCGCAGATGTTGTACTTCCTGGCCGAGGGCTTCCGTGTGATCGCGAGCGACAGACGGGGCCACGGGCGCTCCTCGCAGATCGGCACCGGCCACGACATGGACCACTACGCCAGTGACGTGTCCGCCGTCGTCGAGCACCTCGACCTGCACGACGCGATCCACATCGGACACTCCACCGGTGGTGGCCAGGTCGCCCGCTACGTCGCGAAGTACGGTCAGCCGCAGGGCCGGGTCGCCAAGGCCGTCCTCGTGTCCGCCGTGCCGCCCCTGATGGTGAAGACCGACGCGAACCCCGAGGGCACGGACATCTCGGTCTTCGACGGGTTCCGCCAGGCACTCGCCGCCAACCGCGCCGAGTTCTTCCAGGCCGTCGCCTCCGGCCCGTTCTACGGCTTCAACCGTGACGGCGTGACTCCGTCCGAGCCGGTCATCGCCAACTGGTGGCGTCAGGGCATGACGGGCAGTGCCGTCGCGCACTACGAGGGCATCAAAGCGTTCTCGGAGACGGACCAGACCGAGGACCTGCGCGCGATCACCGTGCCCGTCCTCGTCCTGCAGGGCGACGACGACCAGGTCGTGCCCTACGCGGACGCCTCGCTGAAGCAGGCCGAGCTCCTCAGCGACTCGACCTTGAAGGTCTACGAGGGCTACCCGCACGGCATGCTGACGACCCACGCGGACGTCATCAACCCCGACATCCTCGCGTTCATCCGCGGCTGACGTCGCTGACGCTGCGTTCGCAGCGACCCGGACTGGAGGCGCGGTGCGGGTGATTCGATCGACTCACCTGCACCGCGCCTCCAGTCCGATGCCCACCGTGCGTCAGCGGACCGGCCGGCGGTACGGAAGCTGATCGGGGTCGTGACGGCACTACTCCGGGCGCATCCGGATCAACACGGTCGTCCCCGGGCCCACCGAGACGCCCGGGCTGAAGGGTCTCGCTCCGGGCAACGGCGACGATCTGCTGGAACAGATGGCCAGCAGGATGCCCCTCGGTCGTCTCCTCCGACCCGACGAGGTCGCCGCCGCAGTCCTCTTCCTCGTGTCCGACCAGAGCTCCGGGATGACCGGAAGCGAGCTCCTGGTCGACGGCGGCAGCACCATCGCCTGAACCGGGACACGGGTCGGACAGGAGGCACGGTGCAAGATGGCGCCGCGCCTCCCGTCCGTCACTCCGTCAGTCACCCTCGTGCGCAGCCAGGGTGGCGAGGACGAGCTTCGTGATCCGACGCTGCCCTTCGTCGTTCGGGTGGATGCCGTCCGTCGAGTAGATCCCCGTCCCGGAAGTGTCGGCCTCGGGGAGAGTGTCGGCCATGCTGACGTACGCGGCTCCGCCCTTCGCTGCGGCACGCTTGATCTCGGCGAGGTAGCTCGACCACGGCTCCGCCATGCCGTCCGTCATGCTCGACGCCGGCGTGAACTCGCCGATCACGAGCAGCGAGGGCTTCGTGGGCAGCGCCGCAAGCGTCTCGAGGAACGCCACGTACTGGGCGCCGAGCTCGTCGGGTGTGAGGTTCGCCGCGTCGTTGCCACCCAGCGTGATGGTGATGAGGTCCGGAGCAGCACGACGCATCGCCGTCAGGAAGCCCTCTTGGTTCTTCGTGAACGTCGCGATCGTCGATCCCGAGTGCGCGGAGTCGTAGCGGTGGATGCCCGCGTCCCGGTCGCCGTCGTAGATCGTGAACCCCAGCAGTGAGAACGGCGCGACGGCGGTGACGGTCACCGTGTGCTCCCCGCTCGACAGTCCGTCCACCGTCGTGATCGTCCCGGTACTGGCAGTCCCGGTCGTGGCGACGGTCGTCGGTGCGGCTCCGTCGACGCTGTAGGTGAAGTCACCGGACCCGGGGTAGCGCGCCCACCAGATGTCGATCCCGGTGCCCGTGAAGCCGTAGCTCCGCGAGGCGCCCGCCTGCATGCCGACCGATCGGTAGCCGAGGTCGGGGGTGGTGATGTCGAACTGGCTCTCCCCCGTGCGCGCCGTCGCCCAGTCACCCCAGGTCGAATCCGGTGCGTACACGGCGAACTGGGCGGGGAGGTACCCGGCCCCTCCGGTGACCCCGTCCGTCGGGTGCTCCGTGCGCAGCTGGTCGAGCGTGAGGCCCATCCACCGGGTGGAGCGTGACGAGGCGCCCTGCCCCTCGGTGATCGAGTCCCCCAGGGCGACCCAGTTCGCGGGCGCCTCGGCCCGGTCGGCCACGGCGGCGTTCCAGGTCGCGAGCGGCTCGGCGACCTCCGGGGTCTTCGCCGCGGAGCACCCCGTCGCGACGATCGACACGAGTGCGACGACCAGGCCGGCGACGAGCCAGAGCGCCCCTCGACGCCGACCGCGATCGGTGGTGCGCTCGTGGCCGTTCACGTTGTCTCCCTTGGGTGAGATGTGGTCCGCGACCGGGCGCCGGGTCGGCGAATGCTAACCGCGCATCCTGGTGAACTACCGTCGTCTCCGTGCCCTCCTCCACCGGAACTGCGGACCCGACTGCCGGTCCAGCGACCGCGCGGCACTCCGTCAGACGGACCATCGCGGTCGGCGTGGCGATCGCCGTGTCGGCAGCAGCCCTGATCGGCATCGAGGCGGTCGCCGGATCAGCGGACACCGCAGCGTCGCCGGTGACGGTCACCAGGGTCACCGCGACCACCATCTCGAGCGGCACCGCCGTGCGCACCACGCTGCGGGTCGAGAACACCACCTCGGTGCGGAAGCCGGCGTCCTCCGCCTGGCTCTCCCTGTCCGCCGGCACCAAGAAGTACTCGGTCGGCTCGGTCGCTGTGCCGACTCTCGCTGCGGGCGCGAGCACGACGGTGCACGCCACCCAGAAGACGCCGCCCCGTGCACGAGCCGGGAAGTACTCGGTCCTCGCCTGCGTGGGTACGTACTCCGGGCAGCACTGCCGGACGTCCGCTTCGACCGTCACCGCCAAGCCGACGCCCCGCCCACGTCCCGAGACCGGCGTGATGCTCGACGTCGCTCGCGCTTACTACCCCGTGGCACTGATCCAGCGGTACATCGACCTGCTCGCCGGCAACGGCGGCCGCTTCCTGCACCTGCACCTCACCGATGACCAGAACGTCGGGATCGAGAGCAAGGTGCTCGGTCAGACCCTCGCGAACGCGGACCTCGACCACGGCGTCTACACGAGCCGCGTGACCGGCCGTCCGTTCCTCAGCGCCGCACAGGCACGCACGATCGCCGACTACGCGGCGAAGCGGCGCGTCGCGATCGTGCCCGAGATCGACACTCCCGGCCACATGGCTGCCGCCTTCGCCCTGCTCGAGGCGCAACACGGCACGAAGTGGGTCGACCGCATCCGTTCGGGCGAGAGCGAGCTCGACCCGTCGGCGCCCGGCAGTCTCGCGCTGGCGACGAAGCTGTACGCCGAGGTGCAGCGAACCTTCCCGTCCAGCCGCACCGTGCACATCGGTGGGGACGAATGGGGCGGCGACGTCACCGCCGCCCAACGCGTCGCGTGGATGAACGCGATGGCGGCCGCGCTCGGCAACCGCGAGGTGTGGGCCTGGAACGACGGGATCGATCGCGCCGCGGTCGGGCGGCTGGACCCGCGCATCCACGTCACGTACTGGAGCTTCGACGGTGACACCGAGGACGCAGCCGAGCGCCGCGAACGCCGAGCACGCCGGGCCAGTGCGGGCGACCTGCAGCAGGCCGGGATCGACCTGCTCAACTACAACTCGTACTACCTGTACGAGGTGCCGACCGACCTCGACCCGGCCGACAGCGAGTACACCGTCGCCGATCTCCGCGAGCACTGGTCGCTCCGGACGTGGGACGGCGATTCCGGAGCTCGTCTCGCTGCTCCGATGTCGGGCGCGGCCGTCGCGATCTGGGGCGAGGACCTCGAGAGTCCACCTGCTGACGCGCTCCTGCGGTGGAGCGCGCCGCACGTGACGGCGATGATCGAGACCGCAGCCTCCTGACGGACGCATGTCGTGCCTCCAGGCCGACCGCCGGAACAACCGGACCCGCCGGATCCACCGGATCCACCGCCTGCCTACCCGAGCGGCTCCACGCCGTAACTGATGACCACCGCGCGCAACTCGTCCAGGTAGGTCTGCGCCTGCACGGTGAGGGGAACCGAGGCGTGCGCGATCCAGCCGATCTCGATGCGTTCGTCGACGTCGAGGGGGATGGCCACGATCTCGGGGTCGAGGTCGTCGCTGATGAGCCCGGTGGAGATCGTGTACCCGCCGAGGCCGATCATGAGGTTGAAGATCGTCGCCCGGTCCGACACACGGATCTCCCGCTTGCTCGACATCGTCGACAGGATCTCCTCCGCAAGGTAGAAGGAGTTGTTCGCGCCCTGGTCGAACGTCAGCCGAGGCAGGTCGGCGAGGTCCTCGAGCGTCGCACGCTCCCGTGACGCGATCGGGTTCCGCCGGGCCACGAAGATGTGCGGCTCGGCGACGAACAGCGGCGTGAAGACGACCCCGGCGTCCCGCAGCAGCTTGCCGAGCACCTGCTTGTTGAAGTCGTTGCGGTAGAGGATGCCCACTTCGCTCCGCAGCGTGCGAACGTCCTCGATGATGTCCCAGGTGCGTGTCTCGCGCAGCGAGAACTCGTACTCGTCTGCAGCAGCGCCCTCGACCATGCGGACGAAGGCCTCCACGGCGAACGAGTAGTGCTGGGAGGACACCCCGAGCAGCCGACGCGACCGCTGCCGGCCGACGTACCGCTGCTCGAGCAGGGAGACTTGCTCGACGACCTGCCGGGCGTACCCGAGGAACTCGACGCCGTCGACGGTGAGCACGACTCCTCTGGCCGATCGGACGAACAGGGGACGCCCGATCCGGGTCTCGAGGTCCTTCATCGCCGCGGACATCGTCGGTTGCGACACGTAGAGCAGATCCGCCGCTGCGCTGATCGAACCCTCGGTCGCGACCTCGATGAAGTACCGGAGTTGCTGGAGGGTGATGTCGTTCGAGACTCGGGCCATAGGCGCAGGCTATACCGGTGCATAGCGTCTCGGTATTACCTGATGGCCTGTGGTTCCCGTCATGATCAAGGAACCCCTTCCCCAGTGCCCTCGGGCGCTCGACGAACAGATTGCCGACGATGGCGAACGACCTCACCTTCAGCATCACCCGGACCCGCTTCGACGAGGACTACTCCCCCGCCGACAGCTCACGGCTGACCACGAACTTCGCCAACCTGGCGCGCGGCGAGCACCGTCAGCAGAACCTCCGTGCTGCGCTGGCGATGATCGACGGGCGCGCGAACGACCTCTTGGTTGCCGGGGACCGCTACCGCCTGGAGCTCGACATCGTCTCGGCCTCGCTGCAGTTCTCCGACGATGGAGCGGACGCCGAGTTCCCGCTGCTCGAGATGCTCGACGTCACGATCGTCGACCAGCACACCGGCGAGCACCACCACGGCATCCTCGGCAACAACTTCTCGTCGTACCTGCGCGACTACGACTTCTCGGTGCTGCTGCCGTCGTCAGAGGGCCTGCCGTCCGACTTCGGTGTGCTCCACGGGGCGCTCTTCCAGCGGTTCCTTTCGTCGCCGGCATTCCGCGACGGGTTCGGTGCCGAGCCGGTCGTCTGCATCAGCGTCTCGACGAGCCAGACCTACCGCCAGACCGGGTACGACCACCCCGTCCTCGGCGCCGAGTACGAGCACGAGCACTCATCGCTCACCGACGACTACTTCGGTCGGATGGGCATGCGGGTCCGGTACTTCCAGCCCGCCGGAGCGTCGGCCCCGCTCGCGTTCTACACGCGCGGGGACCTGACCGGCGACTACACGGACCTGCAGCTCATCGGCACGATCGCCACCATGGAGACGTTCCAGAAGATCTACCGCCCGGAGATCTACGCCGCGAACACCCCGGCCGGCAGCACCTACCGCCCCACCCTCGACCACACCGACTTCACCCCCACCCCGGTCACCTACGACCGTGAGGAGCGCAGCCGCCTCGGGATCACCCAGGGTCGGTGGACCGAGGAGCACCTCGTGACGCCGCACCACGCGCTCCTCTCGCGCTTCGCTGCCGACGCCGCCGTTTCCCTCTGACCTCGTTCCCTCCTGACAGGACCCGCACCCGCATGACGTCCCTCCTCCCCACCTCGATCGTCGGCAGCCTGCCGAAGCCGTCCTGGCTCGCCGAGCCCGAAAAGCTCTGGTCCCCCTGGAACCTGCAGGGCGCAGCACTCACCGAGGGCAAGCAGGACGCACTCCGCTCCGCCGTGCACGAGCAGGAGCGCCGCGGCATCGACATCGTCAGCGACGGCGAGCAGACCCGCCAGCACTTCGTCACGACGTTCATCGAGCACCTGGATGGCGTCGACCTGGAGCGCAAGGAGACCGTCCGGATCCGTGACCGGTACGACGCGGCCGTCCCGACAGTGGTCGGTGCCGTGAGCCGCCGGGCGCCCGTGTTCGTGGACGACGCTCGCTTCCTGCGCGCCCAGACCGACCGGCCGATCAAGTGGGCGCTCCCCGGCCCGATGACGATGATCGACACCCTCTCCGACCAGCACTACAAGAGCCGCGAGAAGCTGGCGTGGGAGTTCGCGACGATCCTCAACCAGGAAGCGCGCGAGCTCGAAGCCGCCGGTGTCGACATCATCCAGTTCGACGAGCCCGCCTTCACCGTCTTCCACGACGAGGTGCAGGACTGGGGCGTGGCCGCACTCGAACGCGCGACCGAGGGCCTGCGCGCCGAGACCGCCGTGCACATCTGTTACGGCTACGGGATCGAGGCGAACAACAAGTGGAAGGAGACGCTCGGAGCGGAGTGGCGGCAGTACGAGCAGTCCTTCCCGCTGCTGCAGCAGTCGTCGATCGACATCGTCTCGCTGGAGTGCATCCACTCACACGTCCCGCTCGAGCTCGTCGAACTCATCCGTGGCAAGAAGGTCATGCTCGGCGCCATCGACGTCGCGACCGAGACCGTGGAGAACCCGGAAGAGGTCGCGGAGGTGCTGCGTCGGGCGCTCGAGTTCGTCGACGCGGACAAGCTCATCCCGAGTTCCAACTGCGGGATGGCTCCGCTGGCGCGTGGGGCCGCGCTGGACAAGCTCGGGGCGCTGTCCGCTGGGGCGGACATCGTGCGGGCTGAGCTCGTGGGCGCGGCGGTGCCGTCGGCGCGCTGACCACTGCGAGACACCGCGGCGGCTCTCTTCCGGAAGGAGGAGGGCCGCCGTTCGTGTTGCGTCCGCCGCGTACTCGGCTCTCGATCCGGCCTGGAGGCGCGGCTTCCGTCCGGCTGACAGGTCGCGTTGGTACTGGCGTCACGACCAGAACTCGAACAGCGTAAGTGGGTTCTGCAGGGGTCACACTTTCCACCGTTTGATATTTTGCGCTTCACACTTCACAGCGTGTACGTTGATACCCGAGCGCGGAGGGGCCGCGCGAGAAGGGGGCTTCGATGTCGAAGTTCATGATTACGGCTGCGGCCGTGATGGTCACCGTTTCCGCTGCAACCACAGTGCCGGCGCTGCCGGCCCACGCAACGTCACCGACAACGCAGCATCAGGTCGCTGCTGAGCGGGCTGCGCTCTCTGACCGCAACGTGATCGAGCTGTTCACCGGCCAGGGGCGGATCATCGCCGAGCACCCGGAGCTTGCAAAGTACGTACCAAGCGGCGAACAGAAGCTGACAGCTGCGCAGATCTCCGCCGTGACTACGGAGTACCAGAACGCCTACCCGCAGTTTCACGACAACATCACCGTCCCGCTGCAGAGCGGCGACCCGTATCGAGTGCTCGACGCGCTGCACGCATTCGAAAACGCAACCGAAAGCATCGCAACCTCGGACTCCGCCACCATTACCGGCGACGGCAAGTGCGCCCTGCTCATCGCCGTCGCGGTCGCTGCAACGCTGTGGTTGGGCGTCCTTGTCTGGGTTGCGGGCCGATCCGGCTCCGCCCTGACCGATGAACAGTTCGCGGCCGAGCTGGCAGCTGCTTTGCCGTCGAGCAACTGACAAGAACCTCGAGAGGAAAAACCTTCGATGTCGAAGATCATGATCGCGGCTGCGGCCGTGATGGTAGCCGTATCCGCTGCAATCACAGTGCCGGCGCTGCCGGCCCAGGCAGCAACACCGACGACGCATCACCTCGCCGCCGAGCGAGCCCCGCTCTCCGATCGGAACGTGATCGAGCTGTTCACCGGGCAGGGGCAGATCATCGCCGAGCACCCGGAGCTTGCAAAATACGTACCAAGCGGCGAACAGAAGCTGACAGCTGCGCAAATCTCCTCCTTAACCACGGAGTACCAGAACGCCTACCCGCAGTTCCACGACAACATCACCGTCCCACTACAGAGCGGCGACCCGTACCGAGTGCTCGACGCGCTGCACGCATTTGAAACCGCGACCAAGCTCATCGCCACCTCGGACTCTGCCACCGTCACCGGCGACGGCAAGTGCCTCGTCGTCGTCGCAGTCGGCGTCCTGGTCTGGGCGGCAGTTTCCGTGAAGGTAAAGTTGTGGCCGAAGTCAGGAAACCGCGATTCGAGTGCTGCCTTTGCCTCGGAGCTGACTCTCGCCCTGCGGTGATGGGTTCGGAACGAGCGGTCTGGCCGTTCGCCACGACGGTCGTGGTGCTGATGAGTTGGACGGCGCTCACCATCGTGCAGTCGTTGTCTCCACACGCGTTGTCGAGTCGTGAACCTGTCGCCGTGGCGGCCCGAGATGCTGTGCTGGCGATAGCGCCACAGCGCTGGGAGTTCTTCACTGCGTCGTCCAAGGGTCGGCAGTACGTCGCCTACCGCACGCAGACAAGCGAAGCGGCGCTTTCGCTGCCGCAAGGCAAAGCAGCGAACATGTTCGGCGTCTCGCGCGCGCAGCGTGCGCAGGGTCCTGAGCTAGCAGCGCTGCATCAGCAGGTGGCGAACTGGAAGAAGTGCGTAGACAAATCTGCGTCTCAGAAGTGCATCCGGCAGGCAGCCGAAGAGCGACCGCAGGCTCTGAGGAATGGGGCGAAGCGGAAGACTCTCTGCGGAGATCTCCTCCTCTCTCAGGAGAAGGCGACTCCGTTCGAGTTCCGTAGCTTCGATCTCCCGAATTTCCGGGTGCTGCAGGCTGCACGTGTGGAGGTGTCGTGCAACTGATCTTCGCTGAGGTGAGCGCTCCCCGGCTGCGGCGCACTCTCCGCGGGTTGGACCTTCAGACGCTCCGCTTCAGCGGCTTTCGCGGGACGCTCGTGCTGGCTCAACTCACGATCCTCGTGGCAACGCCGTACGACGCGTTGATGCAGACTCTGGTGGGAAGCGGAGCCGGACCGGTTTGTGATGGGCTTCGAAACGCTTCGACGTACTGCCTTGGGCGCTCCCTGCCCGATGGACTCGTCACGTCCGCCATGGTCATGATGCTCATCGGGGCTGCGGCCGGGATTGCACCAACCGTCATGTCGATCCTGCACGCGTGGGTTGCGTTCTCGATCGCTGCGTCGATCTCGCTCCCCGACGGCGGCGACCAAGCCGCTGCGGTCTGCACCCTGCTCCTCGTCGCCGTCAGTCTCGCCGACCAACGTCGCTGGCTGCTCGATCCGCCGCAGACCGTTGGGAACTGGCGCCGGCAAGTGGCGCTCGCAGGCCTCATGGTCATGCGGGTTCAGGTCGCTGCGATCTACTTCAACGCCGCGATAGCCAAGCTGTTCGCGCCCGAATGGGCCAACGGCACTGCCGAGTACTACGTTCTTCGGGACCCGTTCTTCGGGGCGAGCGGGTCCCTTGCTCCTGTGCTGCAAGCTGCAACGACTCTCCCCGCGGTGACGGTGGGCGCGACCTGGGGCGCGGTGATCGCCGAGATCGTGATCGGTGTACTGATCCTGTGTGGCGCGCGGAGTCGGTCGATCGCCTTGGTCCTGTGCGTGACGCTGCACGGAGCGATCATCATCACGATGGGGCTCTGGAGCTTCGGGCTGATCATGATTGCGATCGTCGGCATCGCAGCGATGCCGTATACGCCGCATGAGCAGACGCACCAGGTCTGGACCCGCCTCGGTAGAAGGCACCACGCCACCAGGAACAGCCCTAGCGTGAATGGCACTGGCGTCCGGTGAGCGCGCAGCACGTGCGTATCGCGTCTCTTGGCTCCCTCGCCGCGGCCGTTCCAGTCCTCATCGAGATAGCTCTCTCCAGCATGTGGTGGGATCGGCTGCCTGACCGGATCGCTACAACCTTCGGTCCAGACGGCAGCCCAGGCGGGTACGGAACCCCCTTGGGGACGGTGAGCCTTCTCGCTGCCGTGCAAACACCCTTTCTCATCGCGGCGGTCGGATCTGCCTTCGCTCGAGATCGGCGAAAAGGTCGGATCGCCTGCGCGGCGACCGCTGGATTCATCGCCACCGTGGCGATCAGCTGGCTGATCATCGCGGGAGTCGCGGCCTCGACCGTGGCACCAGCAGCGTGGTGGGCAATCCTGGCGGGCCCGGCGTGGGCAGTCGTTCCCTACTGGCTGCTACGACCCGACAAGGAGGCAACATGAGGCAGATCACGGCGCGAAAGGACGAAAGGGAGACCACAGCTGGGAGCTCGCGGGGCACACGATGGGGTGCGATCAGCGTGTTCGTGTCCCTGGCCTACGTTGCGCCGTGGGTGCTGCTCTGGCCAGCAATCCAGGCAAGCGCGGACCTCTCGGACCCCGTCGGGAGCCCCGGTGCGTACATCGGGACCGTGGCGATGATGTTCACACCGGGTCTCGCAGCACTGCTGGTCGCGGTCGCGCTCCAACGTCGCCGTGGGAAAGCGATCCTGGTTGAGCTTGGGCTGACGGGATTCTTCACGCGTCAAGCCTGGCGCTTCGCTCTCGTGGGCGTCACCGGAGCTTTTGTGCTGATCTCCGGCAGTTGGGGCCTCGGGATGCTGTTCGAGTGGGTGCAGCTCGACCCCGAACAATCTGTGGCGAAAGAACTCATCGTTCGAGTCACGGGCGAGCAACCGCCGATGCCGATGGCGCTCCTGGCGCTCCTTCAGCTGGTGAATCTCCCGATCGGGATTGCAATCACCGCGATCGCTGCGACCGGCGAAGAAGTCGGTTGGCGCGGCTGGCTCCTCCCGAAACTACTGCCGCTCGGTCCCGGATGGGCGCTGAGCGTCAGCGGCGCAATCTGGGGTCTCTGGCACGCTCCCGCGATCCTGATCGGCCTGAACTACGAGCAACGCAATCCCCTCGGGATCATCATGATGATGATCGGCTGTGTCGGCGCGGGCGTGCTGATCGGCTGGCTCCGGATTGCGAGCGGATCGCTTCTGCCCTGCGTGCTCGCCCATGCGGCACTCAACAGCTTCGCCTCGTACCAGTCCATTCTCTTCCCGCCTTTCGACGAACGCCTTGTCGGGCCGCTCGCCATCACCGGCTGGATCGTCATGGCGCTCTTGATCGTGGCGTGCGTGTTGCGGGCAACTCGACTTCGCCAGCGACGCGGGTCGCAACTGGGCAGCCCCGGGGTCCGCAACACCGAGCTGTCCCAGTAGCCGGCCGAGCGTCCAAGGGAACTGACCGGACCACCGCAGCCTAGGACCCCGAGGGTCGGGTCCTGACCGCCGGCCTGGAGGACGGCGTCTGCGAAGCGTCAGACTCGAGGGCGTTGACTACGGTCATGATCACCAAGGGCGTCATCCACCAGGTCGAGAGTGCGATTGTCCGGGATCGCAACGGCGTATCAGTCGGCAAGGTCGTGCAGGTGTTCCCCTCTGACGAGGACGGCAGTGCGGCCTACGTCTGTGTCGCAACCGGCCTGCTCGGGCGACACCAGGCGCTCGTCCCCGCCGACGACGCCACGTTCGACAGCACGGACGTGCACGTCGGGTACACGAAGGACGCAATCAACGACGCGCCGTCCCTCGGAGCCGGACGTACCCTGTCCCCCGCCGAGGCGAACGCCGTCCGCAAACACTTCGGGCTGTCCCCCATCGGCGCAGCGACCGGCGACATGGGCGACCCCCACGAGAACCTCGATCAGGCTGGGACAGGTCTTGCGGGCGCGGACGACACCGAAGGCGCAGGGACGACCCCGCCGGCCTGAACGCCATCGGAGTGAACGACGCCGAAACCGAGGCTTTCGCCCACACCAAGCCAGGCAGCGGCCAGTCCTCTGGCGGGTGCGTGCTCCCTCGTTGATGCGCGCTGCTCTGAGCGCGCCACACGCGGGTTTCTCTGAGAAGCATGCCCGTTTTCGTCCGACGTCGGCTCCCCTGCTCCTCAGTCTTGTCGGGCAGTGAGAGCCGACGACACGGCAGTCAGCGCGCCCCCAAGACTGGTCGTTCTGACGCCTGTGTCGTCGAATCCGCCGCGAAAGCGAGCGGCCAGCTGTTCACCGCCGCTGCGAGCGGGGCCGACGACACCGCCCCGGCCGCCGCTGCGAGTGCGGCGTCCGCCTGCGCGGCATGCTCGTCACTGCCAGCGCCGTGCACGTGCAGCTCACGAACGAGCGACGCGATCCCGCCCTCGTCGAGCTTCAGTTCCCCAGCCATGAGACCCCCAATCCCCGGGACACCGTGTTGCAGTCACAACCGTACGATCGTGGAAGCACTTGCGCGACATGCCTGAGAGCAGCAACAGCTCTCAGCGCATCGGAACGAGCCCGCCTGCACCGTCTTCCACGACGAGTTGCAGGACTGGGATCATGGCCGCGCTCGAGGGTGCATCAGAAGGCCTCCGCGGCGCGACCAGAAGCGAACCAGACGCGGCGGTCGCGTCATCGACCACTGTCGGCGAAGAGGCTACGGAAGAAGCCTGCGCGCAAGCAGGACCCCTTTCGTGAGCCTAAGTCAGCTAGTCCCGATTTCGTCAGTATGATGTCGTACAGCAGACCAGCGACGCCGCTGATCAAGGGGAGGAACACGTGCACACACTTACGGGGAAACGAGTCGCGAAGTTTGCAAGGGACTTCGGATTCGAAGGCAACGAAGCAGAACAATTCGAGCGCTACGTCGCCGCTAACTACCTCTTCCCATATGTACGGGACGATGTGGAGCAGATAGAGCGGTCCGTGCTTGGCGGAGGCAACGACGAGGGCATCGACATCGCCGCGATCATTGTCAACGGCCAGATCGTGTTCGAGCCCGGGGAGATCGACGAGCTGATTGCAGATCAGGTATCGAACTCTGCAAAAGCGATCTTTATTCAAGCTAAAACTAGCGAATCGTACGATTCAAAGTTGATTGCGAAGTTCCTCCACGGAGTCGAGGCCGTCACCAAATACGCAATCAAACCCAAGAGCCTAAAACTCCCCGCGCCATTGGTCGATCTCGCCAACCTGATCGACCACATTGCTGAAAGCGGCGACAAATTCCAGGACACTCGCATACCTTGCGAACTGTACTACGTAACGACAAGCTCAAACGAGGGCGAAAGCGCACGGAGGGAACTCCAGGTTTCTCAAGGGGTTGGCCGTATTCAAGAACTCGGAATCTACTCCGAGGACCTACAACTACGGACACATGGGCACGACGCACTCGCCGCTAAACTCAAAGAGCGGCACGGACCTCAAAACATCCGATTTGAGTTCGAAAAGCGGCAGACCATACCCGCTACCGACCGAGTGAGCGAAGCGTACATCGGACTGATTTCCGGCACGGAAGCGATGAAGCTGCTCACCGATGATTCCGGAGAAATGCGGCCCGGCATCTTCGATGACAACGTCCGCCTCGACCTCGGCGCACACAACCCGGTGAACACCCGCATCATCAGCACCCTACAGAGCGTTGACCGTGAGCATTTCCCGTTCTTGAACAACGGCCTTACGATCATCGCTACGGCCCTGCGGGGGTCGGGCGACAGGTTCTTCATCTCCGGCTACCAGATAGTCAACGGCGGACAGACGAGTCACCAATTGGTTCGCTGGGCAAATAGCGATACAGTCAAGTCGAACCCGATGCTCCTCGCCGAGCTCTGGATTCCGGTTAAAATTGTTAGCTCCAGTGACCCGGGGGTGCGGACGAGCGTCGCTATTGCGACGAACCTCCAAACACCTATCGGCGCTTCCGATATCCAGGCAAGTTCGCAGGTCGCCAAGAACGTTGAGGAATACTTTGGGCAATCTGGCATTGACGGATTGCGTTACTTGCGACAAAACCAAGGTGCCGCGCTCGATTTCCCGCGGACACGTGTCGTGACTACGCCGGAGCTGAATCGCGCCGTCGCCGCGACTCTCTTCGGGGAGTCATCCCGCGCTATCGGCTCACCAAAAGAACTGGAGGCCGAAGGTTCCTTCGTTTGGGGTGACTATCCCATCGAGGCGTTCTATTACGCCGCGTGGATCCTTTATCGCGTTGACCGCTTCTTCGCACGAACTCCAGAGGCGAATACTTTGAAAGCCGCCAAATACCACATAGCGATGATGGTGTCTTTGCTAGTTAATACCGAGCTAACTCCGATTTTCGAGGCCTCCGACCTCGAGGAGTCGAGCAGGCGACTGAAAGCCCCAAAAAGGCTGAACTTCAAAGTCTCAGCCCCAGCGTCCGCAGACAAGATCGAAGCAGCGATCGTTACCGCTGTAGAGCTCGCGAGTGGACAATTCCGATCTGTTCTGAGCGAGGGCAGGAGCCTTCGAAAGGACGATGTACGCAGTCGTCGGAATCAGGAAGTCTTGCTACAGAAAGCAAGAACGAAGGCTGCAGCCAAATCCTAAAGGCCGACCGCAGCTAAGACACCGTTCGTGGACGTGCGCGCCGCAATACAGGGACGCCCCGCCGGCCGAAGCCAGCGGGGCGTCCCCACGAGTCAGACCAGGATCAGAAGTCCCAGTCCTCGTCCTCGGTCTTCTCCGCCTTGCCGATGACGTACGACGACCCCGACCCCGAGAAGAAGTCGTGGTTCTCGTCCGCGTTCGGCGACAGCGCCGACAGGATCGCCGGGTTCACGTCCGTCGTCTCCTTGGGGAACATCGGCTCGTAGCCCAGGTTCATCAACGCCTTGTTCGCGTTGTAGTGCAGGAACTTCTTGACGTCCTCGGTCAGCCCGACCTGGTCGTAGAGGTCCTGCGTGTACTGCACCTCGTTCTCGTAGAGCTCGAACAGCAGGTTGAACGTGTAGTCCTTGATCTCCTGCTTGCGCTCTTCGGAAGCGCCTTCGAGGCCCTTCTGGAACTTGTACCCGATGTAGTACCCGTGGACGGCTTCGTCGCGGATGATCAGGCGGATCAGGTCAGCGGTGTTGGTGAGCTTGGCGCGGGACGACCAGTACATCGGCAGGTAGAAGCCGGAGTAGAACAGGAACGACTCGAGCAGCGTCGAGGCGACCTTGCGCTTCAGGGGGTCGTCACCGGTGTAGTAGTCGAGGACGATCTGGGCCTTCTTCTGCAGGTTCACGTTCTCGGTGGACCAGCGGAAGGCGTCGTCGATCTCGGGCGTCGAGGCCAGCGTCGAGAAGATCGATGAGTAGCTCTTCGCGTGCACCGACTCCATGAACGCGATGTTCGTGTAGACGGCTTCTTCGTGCGGGGTGATCGCGTCGGGGATCAGGCTGATCGCGCCGACGGTGCCCTGGATGGTGTCGAGCAGCGTCAGGCCGGTGAAGACCCGCATGGTGAGCTGCTGCTCCGCCGGCGTCAGCGTGTTCCACGACTGCACGTCGTTCGACAGCGGCACCTTCTCGGGGAGCCAGA
Organism: Curtobacterium sp. PhB172; assembly: GCF_003752545.1. NCBI lineage: Bacteria > Bacillati > Actinomycetota > Actinomycetes > Micrococcales > Microbacteriaceae > Curtobacterium > Curtobacterium sp. PhB172. Next base: position 37,086 of record NZ_RKIF01000012.1, on the reverse strand, counting down.
AGTTGTTGACCAGCCGGTTCCAGACCTCGACGTCCTTGTCGTCCTGGATGCGGTTCCAGTTGATGGCACTGACCGAGCTGATCAGCGGGATGGACTTGCCCGTGGCGTGGACCGGGTCGGTGAGGGTCATGGGATTGTCTTCCGGATTCGAGATGGTGATCTGATGACGGACTGGAGGCGCGGGGCGGGGCCCGCCCCGCGCCTCCAGGAAGAGAGCAGCAGCTCTACAGCATGCAGCTGACGCAGCCCTCGACCTCGGTGCCCTCGAGGGCGAGCTGGCGCAGACGGATGTAGTAGATCGTCTTGATGCCCTTGCGCCATGCGTAGATCTGGGCCTTGTTGATGTCACGCGTGGTAGCGGTGTCCTTGAAGAACAGCGTCAGGGACAGGCCCTGGTCCACGTGCTGCGTCGCCGCGGCGTACGTGTCGATGATCTTCTCGGCACCGATCTCGTACGCGTCCTGGTAGTAGTCCAGGTTGTCGTTCGTCATGAACGGCGCCGGGTAGTAAACGCGGCCGAGCTTGCCTTCCTTGCGGATCTCGATCTTCGACGCGATCGGGTGGATCGACGACGTCGAGTGGTTGATGTACGAGATCGAACCGGTCGGCGGGACGGCCTGCAGGTTCTGGTTGTAGATGCCGTGCTCCTGGACGGACGCCTTCAGCGCCTTCCAGTCCTCCTGCGTCGGGATCGTGATGTTCGCGTTGTCGAACAGCGAGGCGACGCGAGCGGTCGCGGGGGTCCACGCCTGGTCGGTGTACTTGTCGAAGAACTCACCCGACGCGTACTTCGAGTCACGGAACCCGTCGAAGGTCTCGCCGGTCTCGATGGCGATGTTGTTCGAGGCGCGCAGGGCGTGGAACAGCACCGTGTAGAAGTAGATGTTCGTGAAGTCGATGCCCTCTTCGGAGCCGTAGTAGACGCGCTCACGAGCCAGGTAACCGTGCAGGTTCATCTGGCCGAGACCGATGGCGTGCGACTTGTCGTTGCCGTCCTCGACGGAACGCACCGAGGCGATGTGCGACATCTGCGACACGGACGTCAGGCCACGGATCGCGGTCTCGATGGTCTTGCCGAAGTCCGGCGAGTCCATCGTCAGCGCGATGTTCAGCGACCCGAGGTTGCAGGAGATGTCCTTGCCGATCTCCTTGTAGGACAGGTCCTCGTTGAAGGTCGTCGGGGTGTTGACCTGCAGGATCTCCGAGCACAGGTTGGACATGTTGATCCGACCCTTGATCGGGTTGGCCTTGTTCACCGTGTCCTCGAACACGATGTACGGGTAGCCGGACTCGAACTGGATCTCGGCGATGGTCGTGAAGAAGTCACGCGCCTTGATCTTCGTCTTCTTGATCCGCGAGTCGTCGACCATCGCACGGTAGTTCTCCGAGATCGGGACGTCACCGAAGGGGACGCCGTAGACCTTCTCGACGTCGTACGGCGAGAACAGGTACATGTCCTCGTTGTTCTTCGCCAGCTCGAACGTGATGTCCGGCACGACGACGCCGAGGGACAGCGTCTTGATGCGGATCTTCTCGTCGGCGTTCTCGCGCTTGGTGTCGAGGAACTTCATGATGTCCGGGTGGTGGGCGCTGAGGTAGACCGCGCCGGCGCCCTGACGCGCACCGAGCTGGTTCGCGTAGGAGAAGGAGTCTTCCAGCAGCTTCATCACGGGGATGATGCCCGAGGACTGGTTCTCGATCTGCTTGATCGGGGCGCCGGCCTCACGGATGTTGGAGAGCAGCAGGGCCACGCCGCCGCCGCGCTTCGAGAGCTGCAGCGACGAGTTGATCCCGCGCGAGATCGACTCCATGTTGTCTTCGATGCGGAGCAGGAAGCAGGAGACGAGTTCGCCGCGCTGGGCCTTCGCCGTGTTGAGGAACGTCGGGGTGGCGGGCTGGAAGCGGCCGGCGACGATCTCCTCGACGAGGTCGATCGCGAGCTGCTCGTTGCCCTGTGCCAGGCCGAGAGCGGTCATGACGACGCGGTCCTCGAAGCGCTCGAGGTAGCGCTTGCCGTCGAACGTCTTGAGCGTGTAGCTCGTGTAGTACTTGAACGCACCGAGGAACGTCTGGAACCGGAACTTCTTCGAGTACGCCAGGTCGTTGAGTCGCTGGATGAAGTCCAGCGAGTACATGTCGATCGTCTCGCGCTCGTAGTACTCGTTCTCGACCAGGTAGTCGAGCCGCTCCTTCAGGTTGTGGAAGAAGACGGTGTTCTGGTTGACGTGCTGCAGGAAGAACTGCTTGGCGGCCTCACGATCCTTGTCGAACTGGATGTTCCCGTCCGCGTCGTAGAGGTTGAGCATCGCGTTGAGGGAGTGGTAGTCCATCCCCGTCTGCGGCGACGTCAGATCGACGTCTGCAACTGCTGCGTCCAAAATGCATCCAATCCTGAGTTGACCGCCGACACGTCGTCAGGGGTCCCGAAGAGTTCGAATCTGTAGAGAAGGGGGACGTTGCACTTCCGCGCGATGACGTCCCCTGCCAGGCCGTAGGCCTCGCCGAAGTTCGTGTTGCCGCCGACGACCACACCGCGGATGAGCGAGCGGTTGTGCGCGTCGTTGAGGAACTTGATGACCTGCTTGGGGACCGCACCCTCGCCGTTGCCGCCACCGTAGGTGGGCAGGAACAGGACGTAGGGCTCATCCACGTGGAGGAAGGGTTCGCTCGGGTAGAGCGGGATCCGGTCCGCGTCGCGGCCGAGCTTCTCGACGAAGCGCGCGGTGTACCCGGACACGCTCGAGAAGTAGACCAATCGGCTCATGGCGCGCTCCTCGGTGGAAGGTGCGGACAGACGGACCGGGGGGTCCTGTGGGCGGTGATCCGGGCCTCCTGAACGGAACCGGGTGACCGTCCACAGGACGGGAGGCGACTACGCCAGTTCGGCGCTGAGCGTCGCGATCTTGTCGGGGCGGAAGCCCGACCAGTGGTCGTCGTCCGTGACGACGACGGGGGCCTGCATGTAGCCCAGGCTCTTGACGTGCTCAAGGGCTGCCTCGTCGGTGGAGACGTCGTGCACTTCGTACTCGATGCCCTTGTTGTCGAGGGCCCGGTACGTCGCTGTGCACTGGACGCAGGACGGCTTGGTGTAGACGGTGACGGCCATGTTCTCCCCTGGTTTCTGGGCCTGATTCCAGGTCCGAAGTTCGTGTGCGGTGCTGAGGACGACGCTACTACATGTTGTGCCCGGCGGACCCGTCGACCACAAGAGAAAGTGTTACACGCCTGTAGTTTCCACAACCCGATCCACAGACTGTGGATTCCCGGAGGCCCGGTTTTCCGCCACTCTCGCACCCACCACCGACACTCTCCACAAGCTGTGGACGGAAGTTCTCGACACCTCCCGTCGGCGTGTCTGAGAACGGTGTCGACGAGGACCTCCTCCACACCTCCCCCGGACGGGTGACACCCCGATCCGTCCGGTCCGTACACTCGTCTCGTGAGCACGTACGGCCCCCTCCTGAAGACCCCCGGCGTGGGTCGTGTCATCGCTGCACAGCTCACCGCGCGCTTCCCGTTCGGGATGCTCTCGCTGGCCTACCTGCTGCACGTCGAGCACGTCTTCCACTCCTACGGCGCCGCCGGCCTCGTACTCGCGACGACGAGTGTCGGGCAGGCGCTGGCGGGCCCGCTCACGAGCCGCTGGATGGGCAGCTGGGGCATGCGCCCCGTCCTCATCCTGACGAGCATCGTCGCGCTCGTGAGCATGGGGGTCATCGGGTTCGTGCTCATGCCGCTCTGGGGCTACGTGGTGGTCGGGTTCCTCGGCGGTCTCGCGGTCCCGCCCGTGCAGCCGGCGGTGCGCACCATCTACCCCAAGATGGTGACCTCGTCGCAGCTCACGCCCTTGTTCTCACTCGATGCCAGCGCCCAGGAACTGATCTGGGTCGCCGGACCGGTCATCACCACCTTCGTCGCGACCCAGGTCGGCACGGTCGAGGCGATCGTCGTCGCCATGGTCTTCCTGGTGGTCGGCGGCATCTGGTTCATCGCCTCACCCGAGCTCGGTCGCGTCCGCATCCCCCGCTCGAAGCGCGCGTTCGGCGTCGTGCTGAAGCGGCCGTCGGTCGTCGTCGCCACCCTCACCGGTCTGCTGCTCATCGGGGCGTGCGCCGCGGTCGAGGCCAGCGTCACCAGCGTCTTCGGCGAGGGCAGCCCGAACGCCGGCATCGTCCTGGCCGTCTTCGCGGTCGGGTCCCTGTTCGGCGGCCTGGCCTTCGGCCACCGTCCGATCTCCCCCAACACCCTGTGGACGCGCATGGCGATCGTCTTCGTCGGTCTCGCGCTCGCCCTGGGCGGCACGAACTTCTGGTGGCTCTGCATCGCCCTCGTGATCGCGGGCATCGGCATCGCGCCGGCACTCGCGGTGATGTTCGGCTCGGTCTCGGCCACGGTCAAGTTCTCCGACACCGCCGAGGCCTACGGATGGATGGGCACCGGCCAGCTCATCGGCGCAGCGGGCGGTTCCGCGGTCGCCGGCTTCCTGATCGACAGCAGCGGCCCGGTGGGCGGCTTCACCGTCGGTGCGGTCATGGCCGGGGTGGGCGTCGTCGTCGCGCTCGGGGCCAAGCGCTGGCTGCCCGACCTGCGCGGCCGTGACGCCAGCCCCATCCCCGACACGGAGCCGGTGGTCCTGCCGACCTGAGCGCGCTTTTGGCGTACCTGGTCGGATCGGGCGTACCTGGTCGAATGTTCTGACCAGGTACGCCCGTTTGCGTTTGCGATCGCGGCCGGCAGGGGAAGGAACGTGCCTCCCACGAGCGGGTCGCGTTCTCCACAGATGGCCGGGAGGCCCGGCGCGCGCCCGCCACGCACCGGCAGGATGGGTGCATGGTCAGTTCACTTCCCCTGCGTGACGGCGCCGCGATCCCCGCGATCGGGTTCGGCGTCTACAAGGTCGACGACACCGAGGCCGAGACGGCGGTCGGTCTCGCGCTCGACGCCGGCTACCGGCACGTCGACACGGCTGAGATGTACGGCAACGAGACCGGCGTCGGCAAGGCGGTCCGGGCCTCCGGGATCGACCGTGACGACGTCTTCGTGACGACCAAGGTCTGGAACGACCACCAGGGGCGCGACGCGACCTTGCGTGCCTTCGACGGCAGCCTCGAGCGGCTGGGGCTCGACGCGGTCGACCTGTACCTGATCCACTGGCCGGCCGCGGCGAACGACCGCTACGTCGACACCTGGCGCGCGCTCGTCGAACTGCGCGACTCCGGCCGGGCACGGAGCATCGGGGTCTCGAACTTCCAGGTGCCGCACCTGCAGCGACTCATCGACGAGACGGGCGAGGTCCCGGCGCTCAACCAGGTCGAGCGGCACCCGTGGCTCCCCCAGCGGGAACTCATCGCCTTCCACCAGCAGCACGACATCGTCACCGGAGCGTGGTCGCCGCTCGGTCGCGGTCGGCTGATCGACGAACCGATCCTCACCGGCATCGCGGACGCACACGGGGTGAGGGTCGCGCAGGTCCTCGTCCGGTGGAACGTGCAGCAGGGGGTCGTGGTGCTGCCGAAGTCGGTGACGCCGTCGCGGATCCGGTCGAACCTCGACGTCGACGGCTTCGTGCTCAGCGACGACGAGCTCGCGGCGATCGCCACGCTCGAGTCCGGGCAGCGGACGGGCTCGCACCCCGACTCGGTGTCCTGACCGCGGCCGGCCGCGGACGCGTTCAGCCCCGGCGGTCCTCCTCCGACTGCCACGGCAGGTGCAGGTCACCCGGCGCAGGCTCCACGTCGCCGGCGTCGTCCGCGCCTCCGGTTCCCGGTGCAGCGGTGATCTTGGACGTGTCGATGCCGTCCGCCTCCAGTTCGGCGTCGCTGCGCTGGTCGGTCTGCGACGCCTCGGTCTCCCGCTCGCTCGACGGGCTGTACGCAGTGTCGGTCGAGTCGGGATCCGGCGTCTCCGGGATGCTGTCGCTCATGACCCTGACGGTAGTCCGTGTGCCCCGAGTACCAGTTCGGTCACGGCGGTCGATCGGGCCGGACCCCGGCGGTACGCTCCCTGCCGTGGGGGAACGATGACACGGATGTGGACCGCGGCGAGCGCGGTCATCGGTACGGCGATGGTGGGGCTGCTGCTGACGGGCTGCACGGCGTTCGGCGGGGACGGCACTCTGCCGAAGCCGACCCGACAGGCCACCGAGCGCACTGCGGAGCCGATCCCCGATCCCACGCTCACGACCGAGCAGGTCGACGGGGACACGGACGAGGTCGAGCAGGCCCTGCCCACGGGCACGGTCGCGGCGGAGACCGACGTCACGTCCCCGAGCGGTGACACGAGCATCCACGTACGCATCGTGGCGAACGACACGGGTACGTTCACCGCGCAGCTGTCCGGCTACCGCACGACCACCCCGCAGCAGATGAGCCTGCAGTTCCGGCACCGGACCGCCAGCCCGCTCGACGGCGGTGACGCATCGGCGCGGGACACGACCGAGTGGACCGCCGTCTCCGGGCCGCCGAAGACGGTGGTCATGCACGACGCCGGGGCTCGGCCGGACTACTTGCAGAGTGTCGTCCTCGTCCCTGCCTCGGTGCCGGACGAAGACCCGTCGAAGCGTCCGTGGGTCGGATCGGTGCTGGCCGCCGGCGCCCTGGACTGGAAGATCCCGAACCCCTACCCGGACCTGCGCATCACCGTCGGCAAGGACCGGCCGGGGGCGTACGGCATCGTCACGGACGCCGACGGACGACCGGCTGACTACCTGGTGGCGCACGGCGACGAGCTGACCACGGTCGCGCAGCGGTTCGGCATCACGCCGGCCGAGGTGCAGTGGCTCAACCCGTACACGGAGACCCGCGCCGACGACTGGTTGCTCGAGGGCAGCACGCTGAACCTCGACCCTGCGCGCCGCTGACCTCGGCGCGGACGGCACTCGACCGTCCGTTACGCTCGACGGGCACCAGCCCCGACCAGGAGGTCCCCTCGTGACGATCGTCGCCGCAGCAGACGGCTCAGCCCTCGGCAACCCCGGCCCCGCTGGCTGGGCCTGGTACGTCGACGACGACCGCTGGGCCGCCGGTGGCTGGCCCCGGGCGACGAACAACATCGGCGAGCTCACGGCCGTCCTGCAGTTGCTCCGCGCGACGAAGGACTCCGGCGAGCCGCTGCACATCCTGTGCGACAGCCAGTACGCCATCAAGGCCTGCACCGAGTGGCTCGCCGGGTGGAAGCGGAAGAACTGGCGCAAGGCCGACGGCAAGCCGGTCATGAACGTCGAGATCATCAAGGAGCTCGACGCCGAACTGCAGGGCCGCAAGGTCACGTTCGAGTGGGTCCGCGGGCACGTCGGCCACGAGATGAACGAGGCCGCTGACGTCCGCGCCCGTGGTGCGGCCACCGCTTACCAGAACCACACCGACGTGCCGCACGGTCCGGGCTGGCCCGGCGTCGAGGTCACCGAGCCGTCCGCACTGCCCGAGGCGACCCCGCCGGCCACGCTCTTCTGACGCGGCCACGCCTGGCCGGTGGCCGAGTCTCGGCCTGAGCGACTGATCTCGCGGCCGCTCGACCGAGAACCGTCGCTCACCACGAGTCTCGCGGCAGCGCGCACGAGTCTCGGGCCAGCGCGTCCGACGAGCGCGGTCAGCCTGGGTCTGGGAGACCCAGGAACACCGAGGCTCTGGTCCGCATCCGACCCCGGGACGATGCTGGGTGCATGGAGAACACCGAACACGTCCTGGTCACCGGCGGCTCCGGCTTCATCGCCGGCCACCTGATCCTGCAGTTGCTCGACGCCGGGCACCGCGTCCGCACCACGATCCGGTCCCTCGACCGTGCACCCGAGGTCCGTGCGGTCCTCGCCGAGGCCGGCCTGACCGCCGACGACCGGCTGGAGTTCGTCGCCGCCGACCTGACGTCCGATGACGGATGGGCCCAGGCGGTCGCGGACATCGAGGTCGTGCACCACGTCGCCTCGCCGGTGATGCCGGGCCACGTCGAGGACGAGGACACCGTGATCCGTCCGGCGGTGGAGGGGACGCTGCGAGTGCTGCGCGCCGCACACGCGGCCGGAGTCGATCGCGTGGTGCTGACCTCGGCCTTCCACGCGGTCAGCTGGGGCCACCCGCACTCCGACCACGTGTTCACCGAGGCCGACTGGACGGTGCTCGACGGGCCCGGGGTCGACGCCTACGGCACGAGCAAGACCCGTGCCGAACGCGCCGCGTGGGACTTCGTCGCGTCCGAGCCCGGTGCGCCGGAGCTCGTCACGACGATGCCGGTCGCGGTGATGGGTCCGGCGATGGGGCACGCGGTGTCCGGTGCGAACCACATCCTGCAGTCCATGCTCTCCGGAGCGATGCCCGCGACCCCGCGACTGTTCATCCCCATCGTCGACGTGCGTGACGTCGCTGCTGCCCACGCCACCGCGACGACCGCCCCGGATGCAGCGGGCAAACGGTTCCTGCTGTCGAACGGTCCGGCGCTCGAGATGGCCGAGATCGCCGCCACCCTGCGCGAGCACCTCGGTGACGACGCCCAGGCGGTCCCGACGCAGACGCTGCCCGACGACGTCGTGCGGACCGCGGCCGAGACGCAGCCGCAGTTCCGCGCGATGGTGCCCGACCTCGGCTACGCCAAGCGCACCTCGAACGAGCGCGCCCGCACCGTGCTCGGCTGGACACCTCGTGATCCGCACGAGGCGATCGTGGCGGCGGCCCGGAGCCTGGTGGCGAAGGGCCTCGTCGGCCGCTCGGGACCGGCCGGCCAGCGTATATAGTGGCTTGTATAAACTGGAGGTGCTCATGGCGGTGACGACGATCGACCTCGATCAGCGCGTTCTCGAGGACGCGAAGCAGCTCACCGGAGCACGCTCGAACAGAGAAGTCGTTCAGCGCGCGCTCGAGACGCTCATCGCCGTGCGACGACAGCCGGCGGCGGTCGAGCGGATCATCGCCCGGGACTTCGCCGCAGACCCGACGGCCGCGGACGAACTGCACCCCTGATGGCGACGTACATCGTCGACAACTCGGTCTGGTGGAAAGCGCATCGTTCCCCGGCGATCGCTCGGCGCCTGCGGGAGATCGCGACTCAGGACCTCATCCTGACATGCCCTCCGCAGGTGCTCGAGTACTGCCACTCGGCGCGGTCCAGCTCCGACCACGACGGCCATTGCGACGACATGGCGGCCTTCCTCGAAGCGTCGAGCCACCCCGATGTGACGGCGGTGACGAGTATCCAGAACGCACTGTGGCGCAACGGACACGTTCGCGGAGCCGGGCCGGTCGACGTCCACATTGCCGCGTACGCCGTCTGCAACGGAGCGACGGTTCTGAGCTCGGACCGTGACTACGAACACATCGCATCGGCCGTCGCTGAGTTCCGGCACGAATACCTACCGGAGCACTGAACGCACCGCTGACCCACGAGGATCAGACCGCCCGCTCCCACAGCGCCACCGTGCTCTCGAGCCCGTCGTACCGGTACGGCTTCCGCTCCCCCGTCGGCGCGTACCCGAGCGCCCGCCAGAACGGCTCGGCACCGCCCGCGTTCGTCGCCACGATCCCCAGTCGCAATCGGTCGGCGCGGGCCTCGGCCGCCAGGGACACGACGGCCTCGTGCAGGACCCGTCCGAGGCCGGAACCCTGCCGATCGCCGCGGACGACGAGCAGTCCGATGTACGCCGTGGTCGGTGCCGGGTACCCGAGCAGCACGTCCGCGAACGCCACGAGCGAGTCGCCGACCCACAGCCCGATCCCGTGCTTGCCCGCCGGGTCGAAGCCGTCCGGCACCGACACCAGTGCGCTCAGCCCGTCGGACGGCCCCGGCGGGTAGCCGGTGATCCGCTCGGCGTAGTCCGGCACGGTCTCGAGCAGCACCTGCAGCGCGTCGACGTCCTCCGCACCGAGCGCTCGAACGACGAAGGAGCCGGCCCCCGCCGGCATCAGTCCACGTCCACGTCGGCCCACCCGTCGAACCGACCGATCTCGGTGACCCGGACCACGGCCTCGCCGGCTTCGTCCGAGGCGTCGAGGTCGATCGTCGCCGAGAACCCGAAGTCCTTGTCGCCCGACGGGTCCGCGAAGATCTGCCGAGCGCGCCACACGCGCGCCACGCCCGCCGCTCCCGCACCCGTCGCCCCTGCACCCGTCGCCCCAGCACCCGTCGCCCCCGCCTGGTCGAGCACCAGGTACGACATCGACCGGGCGTCGGCGTCGGTGCGGATCTCGTCGTGCGACTCGTAGTACTCCTCGAGCACCGCGTCCCACGCGTCACCGTCGAACCCGGCTGCCGCGTCGAGCGCCCCGAGTCCGTCGACGTCGTCGCGTGCGGCGAGCAGCACCCGCCGGAACAGCGCGTTCCGCACGAGCACGGTGAAGGCCCGCACGTTGCCGGTGAGCCGCGCCGGCTGCGGCGGCGCGATCTCCTGCTCTTCGGCGAGGGCGAGCAGCACGTCACCGTTGAGCAACGCCTCCCACTCGTCGACGAGCGAGGAGTCGGTCTGCCGCACGACCTCGCCGAGCCACTCGATCAGGTCGTCGAGCTCCTGGTTCCGCTGTTCCTCGGTGATGGTCTGCCGCATGGTCCGGTAGGCGTCGGACAGGTACCGGAGCACGAGCCCCTCGGACCGGGTGAGCTGGTAGAACCGCACGAAGTCGCCGAAGGTCATCGCGCGCTCGTACATGTCGCGCACGACGGCCTTGGGCGAGAGCTGGAAGTCGAGGACCCAGGGCTGTTCCGCCGCGTACGCCTCGTACGCCGCCTCCAACAGCTCGGACAGCGGGCGAGGCCAGGTGACCTCCTCGAGCAGCTCCATCCGCTCCTCGTACTCGATGCCCTCGCGCTTCATGCGGGCGACCTCTTCGCCGCGCTCCTTGAACTGCTGCTGCGACAGGATCGCTCGCGGGTCGTCCAGTGTCGCCTCGACGATCGACACCATGTCCAGGGCGTACGTCGGCGAAGACGGGTCGAGCAGCTCGAACGCGGCGAGCGCGAACGGCGACAGGGGCTGGTTGAGGGCGAAGTTCGACTGCAGGTCCACCGTGAGCCGGTAGGAGACCGGAGGCCCCGGCACCCGCTCGATGACCTGCGCGTTGATGAGCGTCCGGGCGATGACGAGCGCACGTCGGGCCATCGCGAGCTGGCGGGAGCGCGGTTCGTGGTTGTCGAACACCAGCGAGCGCACCTCGTCGAACGCCGAACCGCCGCGGGCCACCACCGACAGCACCATCGCGTGCGTGATGCGCATGCGTGACACCATCGGTTCCGGTTCGGCACCGATGAGGCGGTCGAACGAGGCCTGGCCCCAGGACACGAACCCCTCCGGCGCCTTCTTCCGCTTGATCTTGCTCTTCTTCTTCTGGTCGTCCCCGGCCTTGGCGACCGCGCGGGCGTTCTCGACGTCGTGCTCGGGGGCCTCGGCGACGACGTCACCCTCGGTGTCGTACCCGGCGCGTCCGGCGCGGCCGGCGATCTGGTGGAACTCGCGTGCGGACAGCTGTCGCATCTTCGTGCCGTCGAACTTCGTCAGCCCGGTGAACAGCACGGAGCGGATCGGCACGTTGATGCCGACGCCCAGGGTGTCGGTGCCGCAGATGACGGGCAGCAGTCCGCGCTGTGCGAGCTGTTCGACGAGCCGTCGGTACTTGGGCAGCATGCCGGCGTGGTGCACGCCGATGCCGGCGCGGATCAGGCGGGACAGGGTCTGTCCGAAGCCGGCGCTGAAGCGGAAGCCCGCGATCGCTTCCGCGATCTGGTCTCGACGCGCCCGATCAGCGACCTTCGCCGACATCAGCGACTGCGCCCGCTCGAGCGCAGCCGCCTGGGCGAAGTGCACGATGTAGATCGGCGCCTTGCCCTCCTCCAGCAGCCGTTCGACGGTCTCCTGCACGGGCGTCATCACGTACTCGTACTCGAGCGGCACCGGTCGGCTGACGCCGGTCACGCGGGCGGTGGGTCGGCCGGTCCGCCGGGACAGGTCATCGGCGATGGTCGTGACGTCGCCGAGGGTGGCGGACATCAGCAGGAACTGCGCACGTTCGAGCACGAGCAGCGGCACCTGCCAGGCCCACCCGCGGTCGGGGTCGCCGTAGAAGTGGAACTCGTCCATGACGACGACGTCGACGTCGGCGTCGGGTCCTTCGCGCAGGGCCAGGTTCGCCAGGATCTCGGCCGTGCAGCAGACGATGGGGGCGTCGCCGTTCACGCTGGAGTCGCCGGTGACCATGCCGACGTTCTGCGCGCCGAACAGCTCGACGAGCTGGAAGAACTTCTCGGAGACGAGCGCCTTGATCGGTGCCGTGTAGTAGCTCCGCTTGCCCTCGGCGAGCGCGGCGAAGTGCGCGCCGGCCGCGACGAGCGACTTGCCGGTGCCGGTCGGGGTGCTCAGCACGACGTTCGCGCCGGAGACGAGCTCGATGACCGCTTCGTCCTGTGCCGGGTACAGGGGCCGGCCGCCTTCCTCGGCCCAGGCCGCGAAGGCCTCGTAGACCTCGTCGGCGTCGACGACGCCGTCCACCGCCGCCGGGATCGCGGCGACGAGCGGGGGCACGGTGGTGACGTCGGTCATGGCCCCATCCTCCCAGGCTGCGGTGACGAGGTGGTCGGTACGGACGACCGGGAGGCCCGGCTCCATACGCGCGCATAGACTCGCGTCATGCGCGAACTCGGCTTCCTCACCTTCGTCCCGAACCACGGCGGCACTGCGGGTGCGGCGAGCGCCCTGCAGGACGGACTGCGGCTGTTCGAGACGGCCGAGACCCTCGGCTACGGCACGGGCTGGGTCCGCGGTCGCCACTTCGAGCCCTTCCTGACGAGCCCGATGACCTTCTTCGCCGCCGCGGCCCAGCGCACGAGCACCATCGCCTTCGGCACCGCGGTGCTCGGCATGCGCTACGAGGACCCGGTGCGCCTCGCCGAGGACGCCAGCACGGTCGACCTGCTGAGCGGCGGGCGGGTGCAGCTCGGCATCAGCACGGGCATCGCCGGGTACGGGCCGATCCTCGACCCGGTGTTCGGCGCCGTCGACCGCTCGTTCCGCGACGAGGCCGAGGCCCGGGCCGCCCGACTGCTCGAGGTGCTCGACGGCGACGCACTCGGCAGCGCCGGCTCTGGCTACGAGAGCATCCCGGCCGGTGCGGACCTGACCCTGCAGCCGCTCAGCCCCGGCCTGCGCGACCGCGTCTGGTGGGGCGGCGGCAGCATGGGCACGGCGGTGCGCACGGCCGAGAAGGGACTGCTCCTGCACTGCTCGACCCTGAACACCGAGGACACCGGTGCGCCCTTCGCCCAGGCACAGGCCGACCAGATCACGGCGTACCGGGAGCGGTTCACCGAGCTGCACGGCGGGACCGGCCGCACGGCGAAGGTCGCGGTGGGCCGCATCGTGGTCCCGCTGCTCGACGACCACGACCGCGCGGTCCACGAGGAGTTCCTGACCGGGTACGCCTCGGGCATGGACGACGAGGGCCGACCGCTCTCCGGTCCGCCGTTCCGGTTCAGCAAGGTGCTGTCCGGCGAGCCGGCCGCCATCGTCGACGCCCTGCTCGCCGACCCCGCCGTCACCGCCACGGACGAGCTCGTGATCACCCTGCCCGCGAACGGGGACGTGGCCGCCCACGAGCGGATCCTGCGCATCGTCGCCGAGGAGATCGCGCCGACACTGCGGGCCTGAGAGAGCGGATCAGGACATCCGGCGGGGCTCAGATCGAGTCGGTGATGCTCGAGAACCCTGCCGGATGACCATCTCGTCCCTGATCCGCACGGGATGGTGGGACCATCGTTCCACCTACCGAGCGGTTTGTCACACTGAGTTGCGCCCTCAGGACGAGAAAGTTGATCATCCGTCACCCGTTTTGCCCGGATCGCACGAAGTCCGTCAACCGGTTCGCCGAACCCCTTCCAGGACGGAAACAGTCGGGACGAACGAATGCGCCCCCGCGCGGACGCGGGGACGCATTCTGGACGCACCGGGGAAGCTGGGGCATCGTCAGCCGGATCAGGAGGCTGAGTCGCACAACCAGCGACCCCGTAGGTCGTACGACACCTTGCCGTCGACGGGGGTGACGTCGAGCACGGGCACGTCGGCCATCGCGACCGGCCAGGTGGTGGGCAGTCGACCGCCGGGCTCCTGCGCGCCGGTCAGGACGTCGGCGAGCGCGTTGCCGTACTCCTGGCCACCGAACCAGGTGAGCAGGACCGCGGCGACGTCGTTCCGCCACGGCATCTCCACGGGCGAGCCGGCGTTCACGACGACGACCGTGTTCGGGTTCGCCGCCACGACCGCGCGCACCAGGTCGTCCTGGTGGCCTGGCAGCGCGAGCGACGAGCGGTCGTACCCCTCGGACTCGACCTTCGAGTTCGTGCCGACGACCACCACGGCGACGTCAGCCGTGCGGGCAGCCTCGACGGCGGCATCGATGAGCACCGACGGGTCCTCGTCGGACGGCTCGGTGCCGAACTGGTACGCGAGCACCCCGCCGAGGGTCTCGTCCTGGATGACGTCGTACTCGATGCGGATCGCGACCTGCTGCCCGGAGGTCACCGACACGGGCACCGACCGCGCCGGCGGGTTGAGGAACGCCGCGCCGAGCTGGTCGCCCTCGAACGGCACGTCCTCGTCGAGCACGAGCTCCCCATCGATCCACATCCGCGACCGGCCGGCCGCCCCGATGCCGATCCGCACGGTGCCGGTGGACGGCGCGGTGTAGGTCGTGGTGATGTCGAGCCGGTCGGCCTCGCGTGTGGGGGCGTCGCCGCCGAACCAGAACAGTGCCGTGGCGCGGCGGTCCTCGACGTACAGCTCCTCGCCGTCCTTGACGAAGGCGACGCGGGCGCCGGGCTCGCCGGTGCCGGGGTTCGTGATCGTGGACAGCGGGAACTCCGCGATGCCCTCCTGCACGACGGCACCGATCGCGTAGTCGACCGTGGCGCCCGGGAACGCCGAGCGGATGCCGTCCAGCGGCGAGACGACCTGCGACGGCACGACCGTGGCCGAGCCACCGCCCTGCGTGCGGGCCTGGTCGGCGTTGTGGCCGATGACGGCGATGCGGGAGACTGCGGGCGCGTCGAGCGGCAGCACGCCGGTGTTGCGGACGAGGACGGTGCCCTCGGCCTCGGCTTCGCGGACGAAGGCGACGCCGTCCTCGACGTGGACCGGCTGCGCGGCCACGGGCTCGAAGCCCTCGAGTGCGCCGACGCGGGCGGCCAGGGTCAGGATGCGGCGGACCTTGCGGTCGATCGCCTCGATCGGCACGTCACCGGACTGCACGGCGGCGAGCAGCGGACCCTCGCTCCACCACTGGTTCGGGCCGGGCATCGCGACGTCCTGCGACGCCTTCGCCGAGTCGACCGAGCGCACGCCGGTCCAGTCGGACACGACGATGCCGTCGAAGCCCCACTCGGAGCTCAGCGGCGTCTCGAGCAGGTCGTGCTCCGACGCGGTGACGCCGTTGATGGAGTTGTACGACGACATGATCGCCCAGGCGTGCGCCTCGGTCACGGCCTTCTCGAACGCGAGCAGGTACAGCTCGCGCAGGGCCCGGTCGGAGACCTCGGTCGACGCGGTGAAGCGGTCGGTCTCGTAGTCGTTCGCGATGTAGTGCTTCGGGGTCGCGGCCACGCCGTTCTCCTGCACACCGTCGACGTACGACGCAGCCAGGTCACCGGTCAGGACCGGGTCCTCGCTGAACGCCTCGAAGTGCCGGCCGCCGAGCGGCGAGCGGTGCAGGTTGATGGTCGGGCCGAGGACGACGTCGACGCCCTTGCGGCGTGCCTCGACGGCTGCTGCGGCGCCGTAGCGCTTCGCGATCGCGCGGTCCCACGACGCGCTCAGCGCGGTCGCCGAGGGCAGGTTCAGCGACGGGTCGCGCTCG
Organism: Curtobacterium sp. PhB172; assembly: GCF_003752545.1. NCBI lineage: Bacteria > Bacillati > Actinomycetota > Actinomycetes > Micrococcales > Microbacteriaceae > Curtobacterium > Curtobacterium sp. PhB172. The sequence goes on along the minus strand of NZ_RKIF01000012.1, from coordinate 21,271 downwards.
TCCCAGACCTCACCACGGACGCCCGAGGGGCCGTCCGACATCAGGATCCGGCGCAGCCCGATCTTCTCGATGGGCCAGGTGGTCCAGAAGTCGCGCCCGGTCAGGAGCTGCACCTTCTCGTCGGTGGTCAGTTGGTCGACGAGCGCGTCGATGCGCTCGGCCGTACTGGAGGCAGCGGTCACGTCGTTCACGGTAGTCACGATGGTCGGTCCTTTCGTTCAGAGCCTGGGGAAGCGTGGTCAGCGCACGCCGCGGATGCGTGACACCGAGACGATGCCGAGCAGTCCGACGACGGCGCCGGTGATGAAGAAGCCGCTGTACCCGCCGGTCAGGGCGATGACGCCCGGGGCCGCCGCGGGCACGATCGACTGGGGCAGGGCCTGCGCGATGTTGACGACGCCGAGGTCCTTCGCGTTGTCCTCGTCGGACGGCAGCACGTCGGTGATGAGCGCCAGGTCGACGGCGTAGAAGACGCCCATGCCGGCACCCATCACGAACTCGCCGACCAGGACCATGCCGAGCGACGGCGCGAGCGCGATGATCACGAGCCCGACCACGCCGACGATGCCCGCGATCGCGACGAACAGCTTGCGACGGCCGAGCTTGTCCGACAGCCAGCCGGCGATGAGCGAGGTGAGCACGATGCCGACGACGTTCCACAGCGTTCCCTGGAACACCGCGTTCGCGACGTGGTCCGGGTCCACGCCGATGTCGTCCCGCAGGAAGTACGTCAGGTAGCTCACCGCGGTGTACTGCGCGGCGACCATCAGGAACCGGGTGAGCCAGGCCCAGCCGAGGTCCGGGTGCTTCACGGGGTTGAAGACGAACGAGCCGAAGACCTGCCCGATGCCGAGCTTCGACGTCGGCCGGTGGGTGAGCACGCGGTCGCGGAACACGAGCGCGTAGAGCACGACGACGATCGACCCGATCGCACCGGGGATGATCATCTGCGTCGCCGAGGTCGAGAAGAGCTGCACGAGGAACGTGCCGCCGACGAGCGCGAGGTTCTGGGAGAGCCCGAGCAGCGCCGCGACCCGGCCGCGCTGGGACCGCGTGACGTGGTCCGGCAGGACCGCGGTCATGGCGGCGATCGTGGCGTTGTAGGCGATCTGCGTGACGCCCCACGCGATCACCAGCACGACGGTCGAGGTCGTCGTCGCGACGACCACGAGGCCCGCGAAGCCGACCACGGTGCCACCGATGATCCACGGACGACGCATGCCGAGCCTCCCGGCAGTCCGATCGCTGAAGCGACCGGCCAGGGGGTTGGCGACCATCGCGGCGAACGCGCCGACACCGAGCGCCAGGCCGAGCACGCCCGCTTGGTTGTCCGGCGCGATCTCGGCGACCTTGAGCGCCATGGCGACCAACACCGGCGGCAGCAGCGCGATGTACAGGCCGAGCATCGCGATCGGCATGCCGAGCGTGTACATGAGCGGGGCACCTCGGCCGCGCGTGGGTGCGACTGCGGTCGGGGTGTCGTTGACGGTCAGGGCGTCGTTGGCCACTGCAACCTCTTCTCGGGGACGCCACCTGCACCGGTGACTCGCACGCCTTCGTCGGCGGCTCCGACCACGGTAACACCAAAACCAAGTGCGGCTAGGTTTTCTGTGTGCACTCCGAGCGGTACAGTCCTGCCATGGCACGACGGGGTTCGTACGCGAAGGGCATCGCGAAGCGCGAGGAGATCCTCACGGTCGCGCTCGACCTCGTCGCTTCGCAGGGGTTCCGCCGCACCAGCATCAAGGACATCGCCGACGCCGTCGGGCTGACCCAGGCCGGCCTGCTGCACTACTTCGACTCCAAGGACGAGCTCTGGGTCGAGATCCTGCGACGACGCGACGAGCTCGACCTCGCCCACGACTGGCAGGCACCCGACCCCGCTGCACTGCTCGCCGCGATCGTCCGGCACAACGCCGAGGTCCCGGGCCTGGTGCAGATGTTCGTCAACCTCTCCGCCGCCGCTGCGACCGACCCCGAGCACCCCGCGCACGCGTACTTCCAGGAGCGCTACGAGCGCAGCCGTCGCGACCTGTCAGCCGACTTCCGCACCATGCAGCAGGACGGACGGCTCCGCGCCGACGTCGATGCCGAAGAACTGACGAGCGTGCTGCTCGCGGTGTCCGACGGCATGCAGATCCAGTGGCTGTTCGACCCGTCGCGGGACATGGCGCAGCACGTCGAGCTCGTCGCCCGGCTCGCGATCGCCCAGGTCGCCCCCACCGCCTGACGCTCCCCCGCCGGACAGCGGGGTACGGACAGGGCCTGGTCGGGTCAGGCGGCGCCGGGCAGGATGGGGCGTGCCCGGAGGGCGACCCGACGACGATGTGGAGTGACGCGATGACGCGTGTAGTGGTGACCGGCGGCAGCGGCAAGCTCGGACGAGCGGTGGTGCGCGACCTCGATGCGCACGGGTACGACGTGGTGCTGCTCGACCGCGTGCCCTCCCCCGACCAGCCCGAGGGCGTGCAGTTCGTCCGGATCGACCTGACCGACTACGGCCAGGTGCTGAACGCCCTGCTCGGCATCGACGACCGGTACGACCACGTGGACGCCGTCGTGCACCTCGCGGCCGTGCCCGCTCCGGGGCAGGTCCCCGACGTGGCGCTCATCACGAACAACGTGACGGCGTCGATCAACGTCTTCCACGCCGCACGCGCCGCGAAGATCAAGAACCTGGTGTGGGCGTCGAGCGAGACCTTGCTCGGCATCCCGATGGGCGAGCACCACCCGCCCTACCTGCCCGTCGACGAGGAGTTCGCGGTCCGCCCGCAGTCGTCGTACTCGCTCGGCAAGGCGGTCGAAGAGGAGATGGCCCGCCACTTCACCCGCTGGGACCCGGAGCTCAAGATGATCGGCCTGCGGTTCTCGAACGTGATGGACGAGACCGACTACCCGGCGTTCCCGTGGGACGCCACCCCCGAGGCGAAGACCTTCAACCTGTGGTCCTACATCGACTCGCGTGACGGTGCCCAGGCGGTCCGCAAGGCCGTCGAGGCCGAGCTCACCGGGTTCGAGGCGTTCGTCATCGCGAGCCCCGACACCGTGATGGACACCCCGACGATCGAGCTCGTCGAGCGCTACGTGCCCGACATCGAGCGTCGCGCGGACATCGACGGCGTCAGCTCGCTGCTGTCGTCCGAGAAGGCTCGCGAGCTGCTCGGCTACGCCCCGGAGCACAGCTGGCGCGACGGCCGCTGACAGCGCCGGCGCCGTCCGTTCGCTAGGCCGGCAGCAGCAGCCCGTCGAGCACCAGGTCGCGCGCCGCCGGCAACAGGTCGGCGGCGAGCACCTGCTCGTCGACACCCGTGATCTGCGCGAGCGCGCCGACGATCGCCGCGACGGACAAGTCCCCGTCGCAGGCTCCGACGAACGCGGCGAGCGCCGTGTCCGCGTCCACCCGCCGTCCGAGTCCGCCGCCCTGCACGAGTGTCATCACCGTGGGGTCGTCGTTGCCCGGCCAGTAGTAGCGCTCCTCGGTGACGTCGCCCGCCACCGTCAGGTGCGCCGTGGCGAGCGCGGCGTCGTCGTGCGCGGCGAGCCACGCGGCCGCGTCCAGGACGCGAGCGACCGTGGCGCCGAGCCCGGCGGGGTTGGAGCCGAGCGTCTCGGGGACGCGCTCGAACCGGCGGAGGCTCGCCGTTCCTCCTGGCAGAGCTCGACGCACCACGACGTAGCCGAAACCGACGCCGGTGACGCGGCGGTCCGCGAAGTCGTCGAGCCAGGCGCCCATGAGCGTGTCGAACGCGGGCGTCCCGGGCTTCGTGCCGCCGTCGCGGATCCAGGTCTCGGCGTACGACGTCGGATCCTGGCGCTCACGCTCGATGACCCACGCGTCGAGGTCGGTGTCCGCGAACCAGCTGCGCACGCGGTCGAGGCCGTCGACGCCCCAGTGGTACTCCCAGTTGCCGAGCAACTGCGCGGTCCCACCGGGCTCGAGGTGCTCGGACAGGCCACGGAGCACGGTCTCGACCAGCGCATCGCCGACCATGCCGCCGTCGCGGTACTCGTACGAGGGGACGCCCGGCCGGCGGGGTGTGATGACGAACGGCGGGTTCGACACGATGCGGTCGAACCGCTCACCGGCGACGGGTTCGAACAGCGAGCCGTACCGGAAGTCGATGCCGTCGATGCCGTTGAGCTGCGCGTTGAAGCGGGCGATGTCGAGGGCGCGGCGCGAGATGTCGGTGGCCACGACGTGCTCGGCGAAGCGTCGGGCGTGCATGGCCTGGATCCCGCACCCGGTGCCGAGGTCGAGCACCGTGCGGACGGGAACGGGCACCTGCAGACCGCTCAGCGTGGTGGTGGCACCGCCGATGCCGAGGACGTGCTCCTCGCTGATCGCGTGACCGAGGGCGAGCTCGCCGAGGTCCGAGACGATCCACCAGCTGCCGGCACCGAGGTCGTCGACGAAGGCGTAGGGACGCAGGTCCACCGTCGGCTCCACGACTGCGGCGTCGGTGTCGGTGTCGGTGTCGGTGTCAGTGCCACAGACCCGCAGCAGGCCTGCCGCGACCACGGCGTCGAGCCCGGCGGTCGGGAACGCGGCAGCTGCGTCCGCGCGGGACGTCGGCAGCCCGAGCACGAACAGGGTGGCGAGGGTGCCGAGCGGGGATGTCTCACGAGCAGCCAGGGCACGGAGGGCCGCCACTCGCGACCCCCGGTGCAGCGATGCGGCCGCTTCGGTCCCCCAGAGTGCGTCGACCCGGTCGACGGTGAAGCCGGCGGCGTCGAGGTCCGCGGCGAGCGCCGTCGTCACGGCCGGGTCAGCACCGATGTCGGGGAGCGTGTGCACGGCCACCTCGGCGCCGGCGTCGGCACCCGCGCCGGGCACCGCGCTCACGACTCGATCCCCTCGCGGAGCAGCGCCGCGGGCACCTGCCAGTCGAGCACCAGGTCGAGCAGCCCCGGGAACCGCTGCTGCACGTCCTCGATGCGGACCCGGCTGATGCGGGTCAGGCCCTCGAGGTGCTGTTCGAGCAGTCCGGCCTCGCGCAGGACCCGGAAGTGATGGGTGAGCGTGGACTTCGGTCGGTCGATGCCGACCCAGCCGCAGCTCCGTTCACCACCGGCGGCGTCGACGAGGTAGCGGTGCAGGATCGCCAACCGGATCGGGTCGCTCAGGGCATCGAGGACGACGGGGAGGTCCATCTCGGCCACGGACGGCTGGGGCAGCCGCTCGGGGGCATCGACGTGCGCGGGCATGGACGGGACGCTACCACCGTTCGGCTTGCTGTACGACTTGCGTCGTACTGCGGACTGCGGTACGAATGCAGTCGTACAACGGACCATCGGAAGGATGCTCATGCAGCAGTCAGCTCGCTCGGTCGCCGGGTTCTGGATCCTCGCGGCGATGCTCCTGGTGTCGGTCGCGTCGTCCGCGGTCCCCTCGCCGATCTACCCGGTCTACGCCGCCGAGTGGCACCTCACGCCGCTCATGCTGACCGGCGTCTTCGCCATCTACGTCGCCGGGCTGCTCGCGAGCCTGCTGATCGCCGGACGGCTGTCGGACCACGTCGGCCGCAAACCCGTGCTCGTCGCCGGCGGTCTGGGCGTCGCCCTGTCGCTCGGACTGTTCGCGATCGCGGACGGCGTCGGCGCGCTCATCGTCGACCGCATCGTGCAGGGCGTCTCCGTCGGACTCCTGATCGGTGCGCTCGGGGCGGCCCTCATCGACAACTCGCTCGAGCGGCACCCGACCCTGGCCGGCGTGCTGAACGGTGTCATCCCGCCGATCGCACTCGCCACCGGTGCGATGTCGAGCGGTGCACTCGTGCAGTGGGGTCCGGCGCCGGAGCAGCTCGTCTACCTGGTCTTCGGCGCACTGCTCGTGCTCCTCGTGCTGGCGCTGTTCGTGGTGCCCGAGCAGGTCCAACGGCGCCCCGGAGCACTCCGTTCGCTGCGCCCGACGATCAGCGTGCCGCGGAGCTCGCGTCGCTTGTTCCGCGGGGTCGTCGGTTCGCTCGTCGCCAGCTGGGCCCTCGGCGGCATGTTCCTCTCACTCGTCCCCTCGGCCCTCGGTGCCGTGTTCGGCATCACGAACCACTTCGCGGCCGGCGCACTCATCGCCGTCGTCACGGGCGTCGGCGCGCTGACCGGACTCGCGACGCAGCGGATGGACGCTCGTCGCGCCGTGCTCGTCGGGCTCGTCGCCCTGGTGCTCGGCCCGATCGTGACCGTGGCGTTCGTGATGGCCCACTCCCTGCCCGGCCTCGTCGTCGGCAGTGCGATCGCCGGCGTCGGCTTCGGTGCCGGGTTCCAGGCGCCGCTGCGGATGCTGCTCGCGACCGCGGCACCGACCCACCGCGCCGGACTGCTCTCGACGATCTACGTCGTCAGCTACCTGGCGTTCGGGGTCCCCGCCGTGATCGGTGGGCTGCTCGAACCGTCGATCGGACTCGTCCCGGTCATCGCCGGGTACGGCGGGTTCATCGTCCTCGCGGCCGTCGTCGCGCTCGTGCTGCAGCTGACGTCGAAGGACGCGGCCGCCGTCGAGGAGCAGGCCGCCGAGGTCATCGAGCGCACCGCCACCGGCTCGATCCGCGTCGCTGCGGAGTAGCGGGCCGTCCGCCCGGCGGGCGGCGCGCGCCAGGCGCACGGTGCGAGGTTGGTCATCCCGTGCAAGGTTGCTCGCTCAGTGCGCGCGTACAGCGCCGCACGGAGCCATCAACCTCGCACGCAGTGACCAACACGGCACGGTGCCGGACACGCCGGGCCGACTCAGTGGCCCGGGTGCGCCGAGTTCGCGCCGCGCGCCCGTCCACGACCGCGCACCCCGACCGTCCGAGCGGCACCCGTGTGGGCTGCGTCGACGTCGGCCTTGCCCCGGTCGGCAGCATCGCGCAGGCGCTTCGGTCCGTGCCGCTTGGCCCAGTCCCAGAAGCGGTGCAGCTGCGCCTTGAGCCACACGATGATCTTGTGGAAGAAGTGGAACTCGCTCGCCAGCACCGTGAGGCCGATGAACACCACGAGCCACCCCGGCCCGGGCAGCGGCACCAGGATGAGTCCGATGATGACGACCAGCCCGCCGACGATGCCGACGAGGACCTTGTAGAACAGGTGCAGGTGCGGCCTGGCGTGGATCCAGGTCCGCATGTCGTGGAACCACTGGAAGCGCTGACGCGGCGCACCGTCGGTCCGGCTCTCGCCGGGTCCGTCGTTCGCGTCGCCGTCCATGCCGAAAACGTAGGGCGTGCGGCTGGGAATCCGCGGCGCACGCGGTGGACGCGCGGTGCGCGTGACGGACGACGCGTGGCGGGGATGCGCCGTGCCTCCCGTCCGTCAGCGGGTGTCAGCCGGGAGGCCCGTCACGCGTGGGCGACGCACGTCGCGGCCCACGGGACGGCGGCCAATCGGGCCGCTGGGATCGGTTCGCCGCCGACCGCACAGGTTCCGTAGGTGCCGGCGTCGAGCCGCGCGAGCGCGGCGTCCACCTGCTCGATCCGCTGCCGGGCCGCGTCGCGGACGGCGCCGAGCGAGCCGCGCTCCCACGCGAGGGTCGCGCCCTCGGGATCGTGCTCGTCGTCGGAGTTGGCGTCCTGGCGGGCGTCACTGACGTCGCGCATGCTCCGCTCGACGTCGGCGAGCAGCCGTTCGTTGCGAGCGCGTTCCGTGTCGAGCGCGGTGCGGGGGTCGTCCATGGCGGACACCGTAGTCGTGACGGAATGCCCGACTCTCCGGATGCGTTCGCATCGACATGACGAAGATCGGGTTCCTGTCGTTCGGACACTGGCGCGACGTGCCGGGGTCGAAGGTGCGCAGCGGGCGTGAGTCCCTGGTGCAGGCGATCGACCTCGCGGTCGCTGCCGAAGAGGCCGGCGTCGACGGCGCCTACTTCCGCGTGCACCACTTCGCACCGCAGCAGGCGGCACCGTTCCCCCTGCTGTCCGCGATCGCCGCGAAGACCAGCCGCATCGAGATCGGGACCGGCGTGATCGACATGCGCTACGAGAACCCGCTCTACATGGCCGAGGAGGCCGCGGCGACCGACCTGATCTCCGGCGGACGACTGCAGCTCGGCGTCTCCCGTGGCTCACCCGAGACCGCCCTCGCCGGTTACCAGCAGTTCGGCTACGTGCCGGACGCGTCCGACGAGAACGGTGGCGACATGGCCCGCGCGCACACCAGCGTGTTCCGCCGCGCCGTCGCCGGCGAACCGATGGCGAACGCCAACCCGCAGATGACCGGCTCGGTCGGATCGCTGCCGATCTCCCCGCTCTCCGACTCGCTCGGCGACCGCATCTGGTGGGGCGCCGGCACACGAGCCACCGCCGAGTGGACCGCCGAGCAGGGCATGAACCTGATGTCGTCGACCCTGCTCACCGAGGACACCGGCGTGCCGTTCGACGAACTGCAGGCCGAACAGATCGAGCGCTTCCGACGGGTCTGGGCGGAGTCGGGCTGGGACCGGACCCCTCGGGTGTCGGTCTCGCGGAGCATCATCCCGATCATCGACGACGAGTCGCGGCACTACTTCGGCGTGCGCGCACAGGTCGAGGGACAGGACCAGGTCGGGCACCTCGACGGCGGGCTCGCACGCTTCGGCCGCTCGTACATCGGCTCGCCCGAGGACCTCGTCGCGGAGCTGGCGGCCGACCAGGCGGTCCGCGCTGCCGACACCGTGCTCGTCACGGTGCCGAACCAGCTCGGCGTCGACTTCAACGCGCGGCTGCTCGCCGCGGTGAAGGACGTGTTCACCGAGGTCGACGCGGCGCCCGTGCCGGCCTGATCTGCTCGGTCAGGCGCTGACGGTCGGCGGTGTCGTCGGCGTCGGCCAGATCAGCCGGAAGCGCTCGCAGACCACCGGCATGTCCGGTTCGAAGCCGCGCGGGTTCTCGGAGTGCTCACGCCAGTACGCCTCGTGCACCGTCCGCCAGTGCTCGAGGCTCCGGTCGCCCTCGCCTTCGGCGCGCGCGTGCTCGGCCCCGACGGTGTCGAACGGGACGATCCGGACGTCCGTCGTCTCGATGACGGCCCGGGGAACACCGGCGCCGTCGGTCACGATGCTGCGCTCACCGGTCGCGGGGAGCGGGTCACCCGTCGACTCGTAGTCCCAGAGCGATGACGCTGTGCCGTCCTTGACCCCGCGGAGCACCAGGCCGAGCAACTCGTCGGCCTGCTCCGGAGTGGCACCGAACGACCACGCCTCCGGCACCTCGGCCGGCAGTTCCGGAGCCTCGTCTCGCCGTGCGTTCCAGAAGCCGTCGAGGGTCGTGGTCATCAGCCGACCGTAGCGCACCGCCGTGTGTCCGCACTTGTGCCGACACCCGCCTTGGGACTGTGGCGGCGGGGCGGCGTCCCCTACTTTCGAGGAGCACCGTCCCCCGCACCTCGAGGAGTCCCCGTGACACTGCCGGCCGCAGGCTGGTTCCCGGACCCGCAGGACGCCAGTCGTCTCCGCTGGTGGGACGGTCACGCCTGGGGCGCCGCGACCCGTGTCCTGCCGAGTGCCCCGGAACCGGTCGTGCCAATCGTCGTCGCACCCGTGGGCCCAGCGTTCTCGGTGCACACGGCATCGATCCGGACCCGAGCGTGGGCATCCGGCGGCGGTCGCGATCGACGGCTGTGCGTGTTCACGGTGCTCGCGGTGCTGCTGGCCCTGACATCGATCCTCATCAACCCGCTGGGTGTCTGCAGCGCGCTCGCTCTCGTGTGCGGGCTCGTCGGCGCCATCCACCCCGGTGCGACCGGCGGCTGGGCGGTCCTGGCGCGGAGCGCGTCCGCGAGCGCCGTGGTGGTGGCAGTCGCGACGGGCGCGGTGGCGGCGTCGGCCCAGTTCCACCTCTTCTGACCCGACGGGGGCCGTCACCGTCCGACTTCGTGAGCAGAAATGGTCGGGTGCCGACCAGCGACCCGACCATTTCTGCTCACGAAGTGCACGCCCGCACCCGCCGAACGACGAGCCCTACCGCCGCGCCCGCGGATGCGCCGTCTGGTACACGTCCCGCAGCATGTCCGCCGTGACCATCGTGTAGATCTGGGTCGTCGCGACGCTCGCGTGCCCGAGCAACTCCTGCACCACACGCACATCGGCACCGCCCTCGAGCAGGTGCGTGGCGAACGAGTGCCGGAAGGTGTGCGGCGACACGTGCGCCTCGAGGCCCGCCGCCTCGGCAGCCGACTGGATCACGAGCCACGCACTCTGTCGTGACAGCCGGGCACCGCGTGCGCCGAGGAACAGCGCCGGCGTCGAGGTCCCTCGTGCCGCGAACACCGGCCGCGCCCGCACCAGGTAGGCGTCGATCGCCGCCCGCGCGAAACTGCCGAGCGGCACGACCCGCTGCTTGTTCCCCTTGCCGGTGACCTTCACGACGGCGAGGCCATCGGCGTCGGGGGCCGAGCCATCGGACAGCGTGGTCACGTCGTCCACCGACAACCCCACCGCCTCGGAGATCCGCGCGCCGGTGGCGTAGAGCAGCTCGAGCAACGCCTTGTCCCGCAGCCGGACGGGGTCGTCCACACCGGCGGAGCCGCCCGCGGAGCCATCCGCGGAGCCACCCGCGGGGCCGTCAGCAGAGCCGCCCGTCGACACCGCGCCGAGCAGCCGCTCCATGTCCTCGACCGAGATCGCCTTCGGCAGCCGCATCGGGGCCTTCGGTGGCCGGACGGCGGTGCCGGGGTCGAGCGGCAGCCAGCCCTCGCCCGCCGCGAAGGCCGTGAACGAGCGCACCGAACTGAGCATCCGGGCGATCGACCTCGGTGCCAGCGGACCGTCCGGCTTCGTCGCCAGGTAGGTCACGAACTCCGAGACGTCTGCCCGAGCGAGCCGCCCGACGTCGTCGATCGCAGACGCCCCACCGGCTCGGTCAGCACCGTCGGACTCGACGACCGGAGCCGTCGCCAGCCACGAGGTGAACACCGCCAGGTCACGCCGGTACGCCGACAGCGTGTGCTGCGACAGCCCGCGCTCGATCGCGACGTGCCGCAGGTACGTCTCCGTGGCACGGTCCAGGGGAATCACGACAGCAGGCGCACGGTCAGTGCAGCGCCTCGTCAGGCGCTCCGACCCGGTACCCGGTGAACGTCACGGTCAGGCCGGCACGCGTCGGAGCAGCGCACAGCAGTCCCGCCGACACGGCGGCATCGGGATCGAGGTACGCGACCCGCACCAGCCGGGGTTGCTCGTCCTCGGCCCAGGCCCGGACGGTCACGGCATCACCTTCGCGGCTGGCCCGGACCGTCACCACGCGTCCCACCCACTCCGGCACGGGCGCCACCGACCAGTCCGAGGAGTCACGGGTCACCACGGCGCCGAGCTGCGGCGTCCCGTCGGAGACCTCGACACCGGCCTTGATCCAGTTCCGCTCGTCGACGCGCAGGAACACGCCGGCCTGGTCGAACTGCTCCGTGTAGTCGAGGACGAACGATGCCTCGACCGAGAACGACCCGTCGAGGGGCTGCACCAGCGCGTGCTCGGAGTCGTGGACGAACCCGTACGACGTGGTCCGCCAGGCGTCGCTGCCCCGGGCCGCCGTGACCCGCAGCACATCGCCGTCGAGCTCCACGGCCTCGGGCTCGTGCGTCCACGTCGCCGCGTCGACCAGTTCTCGCAGGCTCATGCGCGGCCTCGCTCGAGCGCATCCACCGCGAGCACGGCCACGACCAGCCCGGAGTTGTGCAGCCGACCATCGAGGATCGCCTCCACCAGCTCGGCCCGCGGCACCCACCGCTTCACGATGTCGGCTTCCTCGGCCTCGCGCTCGAACGCCGTCGTCGTGGGCCGCACGCCCCGGGCGCGGTAGACCTGCAGGAACTCGTTGCTCCCGCCGGACGACGTGTTGTACCGGACCAGCGGCTTCCAGGTGTCCGCTTCGAGGTCGGCCTCTTCTGCCAGCTCTCGGGCGGCAGCGACCTGGAGGTCCTCGCCCTCGACGTCGAGCAGCCCGGCCGGCAGCTCCCAGTCGCGCACCTGCACCGGGTGGCGGTACTGCTGGATCACGAGGACACGGCCCTCGTCGTCCTCGGCGTAGACCGCGACGGCACCGGTGTGGTCGATGTACTCCCGCACCATCGTCTCGTCGTGGTACGCGATCGCGTCGCGGCGCACGTCCCAGACGGCGCCCTCGTACACGACGGTGGACTCGGTGACCTCGAACGAGGCGGCTTCGTCAGCGATGGGTGCGTCAGTCACGGAACCATCCAAGCACGCGCCCGTCGCGGAACAAGGCTCCGGACACAGCGCCGCGTCGTTCCGCGGTTGCGTGTCGGAACCAGGTGCCGTGAACGCGACCACAGACGGACGGGAGGCGCGGTGCCAGCTGGCACCGTCCCTCCAGGCACGGCCGTCACCCCGCTGGCGCGGTGCGCCGGTACCGGCTGGCGGGGCCCACCTCCCGTCCGCTCGTGGCTGGGCTGCGCTTACGCGACCTGCTCCTCGTTCTGCGGGTCGAACAGGCTGGACGCCTCGTGGCGCTCGATCGCGGCCGCGACGAGCCCCGCGAACAGCGGGTGCGCGTTCGTCGGACGCGAGCGCAGCTCCGGGTGCGCCTGCGTCGCGATGTAGAACGGGTGCACGTCGCGCGGCAGCTCGACGTACTCGACCAGGCTGCCGTCGGGCGACGTGCCCGAGAACACCAGGCCGGCGTCCGCGATCTGCTGCCGGTACGTGTTGTTGACCTCGTAGCGGTGACGGTGGCGCTCGGACGCCTCGGGCGCACCGTAGAGCGACTCCGCCAACGACCCGGAGCTGAACGTCGCCGGGTACAGGCCGAGGCGCATGGTGCCGCCCAGGTCGCCGCCGGCGATGATGTCCACCTGCTCCGCCATGGTCGCGATGACCGGCGTCGAGGTCTCCGGGTCGAACTCCGTGCTCGACGCGTCGGTCAGGCCGGCCTCGTGGCGGGCGTACTCGATGACCATGCACTGCAGGCCGAGGCACAGGCCGAGCGTCGGGATGCCCTGCTCACGGGCGAAGCGCAGCGCGCCGAGCTTGCCCTCGATGCCGCGCACGCCGAACCCGCCGGGGATGCAGATGCCGTCGACGTCGCCGAGCTGCTTCGCAGCGCCCTCGGGCGTGGTGCAGTCGTCGGAGACGACCCACTTCAGCGTCACCTTCGCGTCGTGCGCGAAGCCACCGGCACGGAGCGCCTCGGTGACCGACAGGTACGCGTCCGGCAGGTCGATGTACTTGCCGACGAGGGCGATAGTGACGTCCTTCTTCGGCTCGTGCACGGCACGGAGCACCGGAGTCCACGCGGTCCAGTCGACCGGGCCGGCCTCGAGCTTGAGCGCGTCGACGATGACCTGGTCGAGGCCCTGGTTGTTCAGCAGCGTCGGCAGGTCGTAGATCGACGGGACGTCCACGGCGTTCACCACGGCGTCCTCGTCGACATCGCACATCAGGGCGATCTTCTTCTTGTTCGAGTCCGACACCGGGCGGTCCGACCGCAGCACGAGGGCGTCGGGCTGGATGCCGATCGAGCGGAGCGCGGCGACCGAGTGCTGCGTCGGCTTCGTCTTCTGCTCACCCGAGGCGTTCATGAACGGCACGAGCGACACGTGCACGAAGAACACGTTGTTGCGGCCGAGCTCGTGGCGCACCTGGCGCGCCGACTCGATGAACGGCTGCGACTCGATGTCGCCGACGGTGCCGCCGACCTCGGTGATGATGACGTCGGGCTGCGGGTCGTTCTCCGCCTGCTCGCGCATCCGACGCTTGATCTCGTCGGTGATGTGCGGGATGACCTGCACGGTGTCACCGAGGTACTCGCCGCGACGCTCCTTGGCGATGACCGTCGAGTACACCTGGCCGGTCGTGACGTTCGCCGACTGCGCCAGGTTGATGTCGAGGAAACGCTCGTAGTGCCCGATGTCGAGGTCCGTCTCTGCACCGTCGTCGGTCACGAAGACCTCGCCGTGCTGGAACGGGTTCATGGTGCCCGGGTCCACGTTGAGGTACGGGTCGAGCTTCTGCATGACGACCTTGAGGCCGCGAGCCGTCAGGAGATTGCCGAGGCTGGCTGCCGTCAGGCCCTTGCCGAGAGACGAGACGACCCCGCCGGTCACGAAGATCTGCTTCGTCACCTTCGGGGTCGGGGTGTTTGCCTGGGTACCGCTGCTGAGAGTGTCCGCCACGGGATTCCATCGTACGTCAGAACTGCCGGGAGGCGCGACCTCGGTTCGCCGTGGGCGTTGCGCGGGGTGGGCGGCCGGGTCTTCGGGCCGTGCGCGCGTGGGCGCGCGTGCTTGCTTGCTTGCTTGCTTGCGTGCGTGCGTGCGTGCGTGCGTGCGTGCGTGCGTGCGTGCTTGCTTCCTTGCGGCCGCGTGGCAAGTCAGGCCGTCTGGCCGGCCACGTCGAGCAGTTCGCGGGCGTGTTCCACGCCGCTCGCGCTGTCGCCGAGCCCCGAGAGCAACCGCGCCATCTCCTGCAGGCGGTCCTCGCCCTCGAGCCGTCGCACACTCGACGAGGTCACGGCGCCGCTGGCGTCCTTCACCACGTTGAGGTGGTTGTTCGCGAACGCCGCGACCTGCGCCAGGTGCGTGACGACGATGACCTGCGTGCGCTCGGCGAGCTTCGCCAGCCGACGGCCGATCTCGATCGCCGCCGCACCGCCCACGCCGGCGTCGACCTCGTCGAAGACGAACGTCGGCACGGTCGTGCTGCCGGCCATCACGACCTCGATCGCGAGCATCACGCGCGAGAGCTCGCCGCCCGATGCCCCCTTGCCGATCGGTCGGGGGTCGGTGCCGGAGTGCGGCTGCAGCAGGATCGACACCTGGTCGCGTCCGTGTCGGCGGTACTCGCCCGCGTCGGTGACCTCGACCACCAGGGTGGCGCCGGCCATCGCGAGCGTCTTCAGCTCGGTCGTGACGCGCTTCGCGAGGTCCGCTGCTGCCTTCGTGCGGGCAGCGGTCAACGCGGCCGCTGCCGCCCCGAGGGCCTGCTCGTCCTGTTCGACGGACTGCTGGAGCGCCGCGATGCGGTCGTCGTCGCCGTCCAGCTCGAGCAGGCGGTCGCTCGCCCGCTGCCCGTAGTCGATGACGTCGTCGACGGTCTCGCCGTACTTGCGGGTGAGGCCGGCGAGCAGGGCGCGCCGTTCGTTGATGAGCTCGAGGTCGTGACCGGCCTCGGGCTCGAGCGAGCCGAGGTAGCTCGAGATGCTCGCCGAGGCCTCGGCCGCCTGGATGCCGAGCTCCGTGAGCTGTTCGAGCACGGGCTGCAGGGCGGCGTCGGAGTCGGCGACCCGCTCGACGGCGCGTCGGGCGGACTCGACCAGGCCGACGACGTCGGAGACGCCGTCGAGGGACTCGCTGGACAGGGCCTCGTGCGCGAGGGCCGCGGACAGCCGGAGTTCCTCGAGGTTGCCGAGCCGGTCAGCGCGCTCGGCGAGCTCGACGTCCTCGCCGGGCTGCGGGTCGGCCGCTTCGATCTCGTCCGAGGCAGCGCGGATCCGGTCCGCTTCGGCCACCCGCTCGTCGCGGTCGCGCGTCAGTGTCTCGAGTTCGCCCGTGTGCTGCTGCCACGCGTCGTACGCGGCGACGTACCGGTTCAGGGCCTTCTCGAGGGCCACCCCACCGAAGCCGTCGAGCGCCGCACGCTGCGCGGTCGACGAGGTCAGTCGGATCTGGTCGGACTGGCCGTGCACCGTCACGAGCTGGTCAGCGAGTTCACCGAGCACCGCGACGGGAGCGCTGCGGCCCCCGACGGTCGCACGGCTGCGCCCCTCGGCCGAGACCGTGCGCGTGAGGATCAGTTCGCCGTCCTCCACCGCGCCGCCGGCGTCCTCGACGCGTTCGGCGACGGCAGCGTGCTCGGGGACGTTCCAGCGGCCCTCGACCACGGCGCTCGAGGCACCACGGCGGACCGAGCCGGCGTCCGCCCGAGCACCGAGCAACAGCCCGAGGGCTGTGACGATCATGGTCTTGCCGGCACCGGTCTCGCCCGTGACGACGGTGAACCCGGGACCGAGTTCGAGCGTGGTCTCGCCGATGACCCCGAGGTCACGGATCGCGATCTCCTCGATCATCGGTGGTGCTCCTCGCCTCGGCCGGTCACAGGTGGTCCTCGTCCTCGTCGGTCTGCGGCCCGCGCCACCCGGTGACCGGGAGCCGGAACTTCGCGACCAACCGGTCGGTGAACGGAGCGTCCTTGAGGCGCGCGACCCGCACGGGGTCCGGCGACCGACGGACCTCGACCCGAGCCCCCGGCGGCAGGTCGTGCGTCCGGCGGCCGTCGCACCACAGCACCCCGACACCGCTCGTGCGCCGCAGGACCTCGATCGCGAGCGTGCAGTCCGGGCCCACCACGATCGGGCGGGCGAACAGGGCGTGCGCGCTGAGCGGCACCATCAGCAGGGCGTCGACGTCCGGCCAGACGATCGGACCGCCGCCGGAGAACGAGTACGCCGTGGACCCGGTGGGGGTCGACACGACGACGCCGTCGCACCCGAACGAGGACAGCGGACGACCGTCGACTTCGGTCACCACCTCGAGCATGCGCTCGCGCGAGGCCTTCTCGATGGTGGCCTCGTTGAGCGCCCAACTCGAGTAGACGATCTGGTTGCCGACGACCACGTCGACCTGCAGGGTGACGCGCTCCTCGACGTGGTACTCACCCGACAGGGCGCGCTCGACGGTCTCGGCGAGGGCGTCCCGCTCGCTCTCCGCCAGGAAGCCCACGTGCCCGAGGTTCACGCCGACGATCGGTGCCCGCGTCTCGCGCACGAGTTCGGCCGCGCGCAGGATCGTGCCGTCGCCGCCGAGCACGATGACGATCTCGAGCTGGTCCGCCTGGACGTCGACGCCCAGGATGTCGACCTGCCCCACTGAGGCTTCGGCTCGCCGGATGTCGGCGTACTCGTCGAACGGCATCACCGGGATCAGACCGGCGGCGTGCAGGAGGTCGCAGACCTCGACCGCAGCGTCGATCGAGTCACGGCGACCCGTGTGGGAGACGAGCAGGATGTGCCGGTCGTCGCTCATGCGGTCCCCTCTGTGAGTTCGGTTGCCCGGACTCTCCATTCTGTCGGATTGCCACCGACACCACGCTGGAAGCGCGCGAGGTACTCGTGGTTCCCGTGCGTCCCGATGATCGGAGACGCGGCGAGCCCGGTGGTCCCGAAGCCCAGGTCCCATGCGGCCCACAGGACGTTCATCAGGGCGTCGTCGCGGAGTGCCGCATCGTGCACGATGCCCTCGCGCACCCCACCGCGGCCGACCTCGAACTGCGGCTTCACCAACAGGACGAAGTCGTCGGCGGGGACGGCCTCGGCCAGGGCGGGCAGCACGAGCCGGAGCGAGATGAAGGACAGGTCGCCGACCACCAGGGTCGTCTCGGCTGCGGCGCCGTCGAGCGCGAGGTAGTCCGACCGGGTCAGGCTGCGGGCGTTGGTGCCCTCGACCACCGCGACACGCTCGTCGACGGCGATCGTGGGGTGCAGTTGCCCGTGCCCGACGTCGAGCGCGATGACCCGGCGAGCACCTCGGGCCAGGAGCACCTGCGTGAAGCCACCCGTGCTCGCACCGACGTCGAGCACCACACGGCCGGACGGGTCGACGCCGAACGCATCGAGCGCTCCGACCAGCTTCTGGGCAGCGCGGGAGACCCATTCGTCGGCCGCGTCGACCACGATGTCGGCAGCCGGCGAGGTCGGGGTCGAGGGCTTCACGACAGGACGACCCTCGACCGTCACCCGGCCGTCCTGGATGAGCTTGGTGGCAGCGGTGCGCGAGCGCGCGAGGCCACGTGTCGCGAGCAGGGCGTCGAGGCGGACCGGGGTCGCGTCGGGCACGGCTCCGTCCGGTTCAGGCACTCGCGGTGCCGCCGCTCTCGAGCCGCGTGCGCAGCTCGTCGTGGAGTGCCGAGAACGCGTCTGCACGTTCGACGAGCGGAAGGGTCTCGGCCGCCGAGGTGCGCGCGGCGAACTCGTCCTGTGGTTCCAGGTCGGCGGACGGCTGCTCGGGGTTCGGCACGTCCGACACGCTACTCGCCGCCGTAGAGCTGCGGGTCCACGTCGAGGCCGTAGATGGCCAGCCCGGACTCCCAGATTAGCGCTGCGCCGGCGCGGAGTCGATCGATGTCGCTGCCGGCGTCGAGGACCCGCACCACGTGCCCCCGCATCGCCACGGTGGCGCTGCCGACGGTGACGTACCGCGTGCCGTCGTCGTCCTGCCGACGGACGGTCACCGGGTAGGGCTCGGACAGACCACGGAGGTCCTCGAGCACGAACACCGGACGGGAACGCTGATCGGCCGCGAGCACCTGCTTCGCCTGGTCGATGCCGGTGAGCACGAGGACGCTCGGGATCCCGACGTCGTTCGCGCCCTTGATGTCGGTGTCGAGACGATCACCGATGAACAGTGTCCTCCCGCCGCCGAACCGCTCGACCGCGGCATCGAAGATCGGGCGCTCCGGCTTGCCGGCGACCACGGGCATCCGCCCCACGGCCTGGTGGACCGCAGACACGAGCGTGCCGTTGCCGGGCGCGATGCCGCGCTCGACCGGGATCGACCAGTCCATGTTCGTGGCGACCCACGGGATCGCCGGGTCGGCCAACGCGAACGACGCCTCGGCCAGTTCCTTCCACCCGAGGTCCGGGGAGAAGCCCTGGATGACCGCGGCCGGGGAGTCCTCGGCACTGGTCGTCACCCTGAAGCCGGCGGCCTCGACGATGCTCGACAGTCCCAGCCCACCGGTGACGAGCACCGTCGCGCCTGCCGGAACCAGCGTCGACAGGAGCTGCACGCCCGCCTGCGACGACGTGACGACGTCGTCCTCGGACACCTCGAGCCCGTATCGCTCGAGGTGCTCGGCGACGTCGACCGGTCGTCGGGACGCGTTGTTGGTGATGTACCCGACCCGTGCGGTCAGCGAGGCCCGTGTGAGTGCCTCGACCGCGTGCGGGATGGCGTTCCGCCCCCGGTAGACGACGCCGTCGAGGTCCGTGAGGACCACGTCGACGCCGTCCGTCGGCGCGGTCGGGACGTCAGTCGGCTGCGGAGCCGTCGACGTCGCGGGGGTTGTCGTCGTCGAGCTCGCCGGGCTCGTCGGCGTCGCCGGGTTCGCCGACGACGTCGGGCTCGGCGAGGGCTGGCTCGTCGTCGTCGAGGTCGGCATCGTCGTCGAGCTGGTCGGTGTCGTCGAGCTCGCCGGCGTCTCCGTGTTCTTCGACTTCGAGCGTTTCCTCGACCACATCAACTGTCTCCCAAGCGTTCTCGTCGGCGGCTTCGGCGAGAGCCGTTGCCGCACGGTCGACACGGGCCCACCACTCGTCGGCCTCGTCCTGGCGGCCGAGCTCTTCGAGCGTGGCCGCGTAAGCACTGTAGAGCGCCGGTGACCACGTGTAGGCCGTCGACGGGTCCAGCTGTGGAATCTCCAGCTCGCCCAGGGCAGCTGTGGGGTTTCCGAGGTCGATGCGTGCGCCGGACATCGCGATCGCGAGTTCGACCTGCACGGCGGTGTCGAGCGCGGCACGCTCCACCGAACGGCCGAGTTCGAGCGCGCGCTCCGGGCGGCCGAGGCCTCGTTCGCAGTCCACCATCATCGGGAGCTGGTCGTTGCGGCCGGAGATGCGCCGGTAGGTGCGGAGCTCGCGCAGCGCGGTCGCGAAATCGCCCAGGCGGTACGCCGTGATCGCAGCGGTCTCGCGGACGACACCGACGCGGCCGGCACGGCGGGCGGCGCTCAGAGCGTGCTCGTTCGCCAGAGCGGGATCCTCGTCGACGAACAGCGCCGCGGCCACGAGGTGCCGGGCGACCCAGTCGGCGTTGTCCTTGCTGAGCGTCTTCAGCTCCATGCGCGCTGCGGGGTCGAGGTCGCGCGCATCGATCTCGTCGGGGATGTCCGGGTCGTCGTGACGCGGACGGATCGACTTCGTGCCGTACGGGTCGCGGTCTTCCCAGTCGTCGCGGGCTGCCTCGCCGAACCGTGCGCCGGCGTGACGCGTCCCGTCGCCGAAACGGCGTCGATCGTCGCCACCGTCCTGACGCGAGCGGTCGCCACCGCGGGCCGGACGGTCCGAAGCACCCCGGAAGGACGGACGGTCACCGTCGCGGCGCGGACGGTCGCCGTCGCGGGCCGGACGGTCGCTGTCGCGGGCCGGACGGTCGGAACCACCGCGGTACGCGGGACGGTCGCCGTCACGACGCGGACGGTCCGATGAACCGTCACGGTACGACGGACGGTCGCCATCACGAGCCGGGCGGTCAGAGCCGCCGCGGTACGGGCGGTCTCCATCGCGAGCGGGACGGTCGGAACCACCGCGGTACGCGGGACGGTCGCCATCACGACGGGGACGATCCGAGCCGCCCTGGTACGGGCGGTCACCATCACGACGCGGACGATCCGAACCACCGCGGTAGGCCGGACGGTCGCCGTCACGGGCGGGACGGTCCGAGCCACCGCGGTAGGCCGGACGGTCGCCATCACGGGCGGGACGGTCGGGACGGTCCGAGCCACCGCGGTACGCGGGACGGTCGCCATCACGACGCGGACGATCCGAACCACCCTGGTAGGGGCGGTCCCCATCACGACGCGGACGATCCGAACCACCCTGGTAGGGGCGGTCCCCATCGCGACGCGGACGATCCGAACCACCACGGTAGGCGGGACGGTCGCCGTCACGCGCGGGGCGGTCTGACCGGAACGGACGGTCCCCGTCGCGGCGCGGACGCTCAGCACCGCGGGGGCCGTCGCCGCGCGGCGGACGGCCGGAGTCGCCGCGATCGCTCCGCCACGACGGACGATCGTCACGGGCTCCGGAGCGGAACGGACGGTCACCACCGCTCCGCGGCGCACTGTCGCGACGTGCAGCGCCGTCGCGGAACGGACGGTCGGAGCGCTCAGGACGGTCACGGCGGTCGCCCTCACGGCGCTCGAAGTCACGTGGACCGGACGACCAACGGCCTCCGCTCGCAGCGTCTCCGCGCGGACCCCCGTCGCGTCGAGGGGCTCGGTCGTCCCGTCGGGGTCGGTCTCCCCGGTCGCCGTCGTTCCGCCGCTCGTCGTCGTTCGCCACCGTTGCTCCTCATCGCGTGCCCGGGCCGAAGGCCGGGCGTTCGTCCGCTGTGTCGTTGTGTTGGGTGCCGCGTCGGTCGGACCGACGTTCGAACTCCAGTCCATCATGAACCGGAGCCGACGTCGAGCGACGAGCGGCAAAACAGAAATGGCCACCGGCCACCACCGTGAACGAGGGTCTCCCCTGCGAATTCACGATGGAGGGCCGATGGCCACATCTTCTTACGTTAAGTCCGGCGGCGTCCTACTCTCCCACAAGGTCCCCCTTGCAGTACCATCGGCGCTGAGAGGCTTAGCTTCCGGGTTCGGAATGTGACC